>JAOAGU010000010.1 GCA_026415595.1 Thermodesulfovibrio sp.
GTATGGGTATTTTTTTTGCAATTAATTTATTATTAAGAAAAAAATTTGTTTCTCTGTTCCATTTATATAGCAAAATTAATCCAAGCCCAAGAATTAAATTTATTAAAATTATATGGATAAGAAAAAATAGCTGTTCAAACAGAACAAGAATTTCTGCTGGTGCAGGAATAGGCTCAGCATAGGGTATTAAATATGATGTACTCATTTTCGTCAATTTTATCATAAGTTTATTAGCGAATTAAAATTAAAATTTTTAGTTTGAATTTATATATAGAAAACTAAATTCTTTTTTTATCCTTAATATGCTGATAGCTTAAAAGAGATTTTTAATAAAGACAAGATTTCAAATTAATAAAATTCTTGCAAATTTTGCAAAATATTTGCAAAATTTGCAAATTAAAATAACATTAAATCTCAAAAAATCCTCATACATAAAACATTCCATTTCTGGTATAAATTTTGTTTTTATTTTTTAAAAATTGAGTTAGGAGGTTTTTTCATGGGAAAATTTAAATTTTATAATAGGATGAATTTTATCAGATTTTTTATATTTTTAATGCTTCTTTTTAGTTTATCCTGTTCTCCCTCTTACTCTAAAGATATTGACATGGGGATGCATTTTAGAGATGGAGATATTAGGGATTTCTATTTTTCAATAAGCGATTATTACAGAGTGCCTGTAAGGGATGTTTATGTTATAAGAGAGAGATATCCATTCATTATTTATGAAGAATTACCTATTCTATTTTTTATAGTTAGAGAAGCCAGGGTAGCCCCTGATTTAATAGTAAAATATAGAAGAAATGGATATAGCTGGTTTGATATAATGATTAAATTTAGACTCTATCCAGAGAGAGTTTTTGAAAGGTATATTGTTACTGATGGTCCCCCATATGGTAAAGCATGGGGATATCACAGAAAACATCAAAGGAGAGCTATAGTTTATAGAGACGTTGATATTATAGAACTTTCTAATATCAAGTTCATCACCGATTATTATCATGAAAAACCCGACGTAGTTGTAAAGGCAAAAAAGAAACATTCAAGATATATAGATGTTAATAGAGAATTTTATTATAAAAATAAAGATAAATACTATATTAAGGATAAACATCGCAGATTTTAAAGTAAATAAGTTGGGGGATTTCTCCTCCCCCAACTTTTTAAATTCGGCAATTATTTTTTTATAGTATTCCAAAAATTTCCTATTTGCCTAATTTTATTATATCTATCTCTCAACAGTTCTTCTGCTTTTTTATTTTTTAGGTCATTAAAAGCATTTAAAATTACATTTTTTATCTTTTTTGCTGTCTCTTGAGGATCTCTATGTGCACCGCCTAAGGGTTCAGGAATAATTTCATCTATTATATTGAAATTTTTTAAATCTTGAGCAGTTAATTTTAGTTCTTCTGCAGCTTTTGCATATTCTTCTACTCCAACTTCAGAATTTTTTTTCCATAATATTGCAGCACAACCTTCAGGGGATATTACTGAATATATTGAATTTTCAAGCATAAAAATCTTATCGCAAACACTTAAGGCTAAAGCACCTCCACTTCCGCCTTCCCCTATAACCACACCAATTATTGGTGATTTAAGTAAAGACATTTCCATCAAGTTTGTTGCTATTGCCTCAGCTTGTCCTCTTTCTTCTGCACCTATTCCAGGATAAGCCCCTGGTGTATCAATCATTGTAATAACAGGGATACAAAATCTTTCAGTTAATTTCATTAGACGTAGAGCTTTTCTATATCCTTCAGGATGGGCTTGCCCAAAATTTCTATAGACCCTCTCTTTTATTGTTCTTCCTTTCTGATGTCCAACTAAAGCAAAGGATTGTTTTTCTATTTTCCCTATACCAGCAACTACGGCAGGATCATCACCAAATCTTCTATCTCCATGGATTTCTATAAATTCGTCAAATATCATTGAGACATAATCTAATGTATAAGGTCTTTCGGGATGCCTTGCTATTTGGGTTCTTTGCCAAGGAGTGAGATTGGAAAAAATTTCAACTTTTAAATCTTTCAGTTTTTTATTCAGCTTTTTGATTTCTTGCGAAAGGTCTATATCGCTATCATCTGATAATTTTTTAAGTTCTTCTATTTTTAGCTCTAATTCCTGAATAGGTTTTTCAAAATCAAGATAAAATCTCATATATATCTAACCTCACATCCCTCTATATTATCTAATTTAAATTGGAAATCAGCATCAGGCTCAAGAGGGCTTAAAATTGTAATGTAGTAATCCGGAAAATTTAAGGAAATATATAAATTATAATTTCCATCCTTACTTTCTTTTAATAATTTTTTAATATTTTTTAGAATTTCCATGGCTGATTCAGGATTGCTACAATTTATTATTATTTCATATCTTAATTTCAAATCTTCTTGTTTAAGTTCTTCTATCTCTCTTGCAAAAAATTTAGTTGATTCTCCATTTTTATTTACTAATCCTTTTATTAAAACTAAGTTTCCCTCTTTTAAAACCTCTCTGAATTTTTTAAATAATTCAGGATATATAACAACTTCAAGAATACCTGTTTCATCACCGATTGTTACATATCCTATGACTCCCTTTTCTTTTGCTTTACTGTTTACTTTTTCTATTATTCCAGCAATACTTACTTCGTGTGAATCTTCAGTTTTTTCTGAAATTTCTTCATCAGACAAGTCTAATATTTCTCCTATTGATAAGATGTCTTTCTTTCGCAATATGAGTCTTATTTTTTTTATCGGATGTCCACTTAAATAAAAGCCGAGAGCATTTTTCTCTTCAGATAATAATTTTTCATTATCCCAAGCTTCTATTTTATCTATTATTTGAAAGAGACCTTTAGATGCCATCTTCCCTTTATTTGACGTGATTTCTTCCATTGCAAAAGCTCTTGAATGATTTGGAGCAAATTCTGGATAAAGGGAATCAAAGGCACCTGCTTTAATTAAAGATTCGACGACCTTTTTATTTACTTTTTTATTATCAACTCTCATTAAAAAATCAGTCAAAGATTTGAATTTGCCTTTTTGTCTTTCTTTTAGAATAGACTCTAATGCAGCCCCACCAACTCCCTTAACAGCTTCAAGTCCAAATCTTATTGCCTGACCTGATATAGTAAAAAATCTTTCACTTTCATTTATATCAGGTCCTTTGATTTCAATTCCAAAAGCTCTACATTCATTAAGAAACTTTAATATTTTGTTAGTATCACCCATTTCATTTGAAAGGTTTGCAGTAAAGAATTCTAATGGATAGTGAACTTTTAAATAGGCAGTTATATATGATATGTAGGCATAAGCAGCAGAATGGGATTTGTTAAATCCATATTTCCCAAATGCTGCCATAAGATTAAATAGCGATTCTGCTTTTTCTTCAGGGATTCCATTTGATAAAGCACCTTGTATAAAGTCTGATTTAAGATTAGTCATTAATTCTTCAATTTTTTTACCCATTGCCTTTCTAAGCACATCCGCCTGACCCATAGTAAAGCCAGCAATTGAATTGGCTATCTTCATAACCTGTTCCTGATAGAGGATTACTCCATAGGTTTCATCAAGAATTTCCTTTAGTTCTGGCAAATCATATTCAATAGGAATTAATCCTTTTTTTCTCTTGATAAAATCATCTACCATTCCACTGCCCAGAGGACCCGGTCGGAAGAGAGCCACAAGAGCAATAAGATCTTCAAATCTTTCAGGCTGCATTTTTTGTAATAGATCTCTCATGCCTCTACTTTCAAGTTGGAATACACCTATTGTATCTCCTGAAGAGAGTAATTTATAGGTTTCAGAATCATCAAGCGGTATATTGTTCAAATCAATTTTTTTACCAAATTTTTCAACATAATTAACTGTATCATTTATTACTGTTAAAGTTTTAAGCCCTAAGAAGTCAAATTTTAGTAACCCTATGTTTTCAAGGGCTTTCATATCAAACTGACTTATGATTGAATCTTCACCTGGATTTTTATATAAGGGCATGAATTTCTCTAAAGGCTCAGGAGATATAACAATTCCTGCCGCATGTTGGGAAGCATGTCTTGGTAATCCCTCTAATCTAAGGGCAATATCAAATAATTCCTTGATTGTCGTATTTTTTTTATAAATTTCCATTAATTTTGGTTCTAATTCTATTGCTTGCTTTAGTGAGGAACAGGCGTTGGGTATCATTTTAGCAATTTTATCAACTTCATTCAGTGGAATGTTCATTGCCCTTCCCACATCTCTTACAACAGCTTTTGCTGCCATTGTTCCGAAAGTTATTATATGAGCAACCTTATCATTACCGTATTTTTCAGATACATATTTGATAACTTCTTCTCGTCTGTCCTTGCAAAAATCAACGTCTATGTCTGGCATACTTATTCTTTCAGGATTCAAGAATCTTTCAAACAAAAGTCCATATTTAATAGGGTCTATGTCAGTGACCCTGAGGGCATAGGCAACGAGACTACCTGCAGCAGAACCTCTGCCTGGTCCAACAGGAATTGATTTTTTTCTTGCAAAATTTATGAAATCCCAAACGATTAAAAAATATGAAGAATATCCCAGATTTGTAATTACTTCTAATTCATTAGCAAGTCTTTGATAATATATATCTGGTATTTTATTGTTAAGCCTCTCTTTAAGTCCTTCAAGTGCGATTTCTCTAAGATAACTTTCAGTGGTGTACCCTTCTGGAACTTGATAAATGGGAATTTTATATTCTCCAAGTTTAAATTTAAAATCACATCTTTCAGCTATTTCTAATGTATTTTTAATGGATTCCGGAATTTCTTTAAATGCGAGGACCATTTCTTCAGATGACTTAAAATAAAATTCATCACTTTGAAATTTCATTCTTTTTTCGTCTTTAATAGTTTTTCCAGTTTGAATACATAGTAGTATATCGTGGGCTTTAGCATCTGATTTCTTTAGATAATGGCAATCATTTGTAGCAACAAGGGGAATGTTATATTTCTTAGATAGTTCTATAAGTCCTTTGTTGACAGTTTCCTGTTCATGAATATTATTTGATTGAATTTCGAGATAAAATCTATCTTCAAAAAGGTCTTTTAGTCTCTTGGCGATTTCTTCGGCTTTATCATAATTCCTGTTAGAGATATTATAGGGAATTTCGCCTTTTAAACATCCTGAAAGAGCAATTAATCCATATGAGTGTTTACTTAATATTTCCATGTCAATTCTTGGTTTATAATAAAAACCTTCTAAGTAAGATGTTGAAATGAGTTTAGTTAAATTTTGATATCCCTTCTCATTTTCAACAAGTAAAGTTAGATGAAAGGATGCCTCCTCTGGCATTCCTGAATCTTTATTTGTTCTTGCTTTATCAAAGCGACTCTGAGGTGCAATATATACTTCGCATCCAATTAATGGTTTGATCCCTTCTTTATTTGCTTTTTTGTAGAATTCTATAACTCCGAAAAGATTGCCATGGTCTGTTATAGCAACAGCAGGCATTTTGAATATTTTTGTCTGTTCTACCAATTCTTCAATTCTAATAGCACCATCTAATAGACTATACTCAGTATGAAGATGGAGGTGAACGAACGAAGAATTACTCATATTATGAATGATAAAATTTTACTTAGGAACAAGTCAATTTTACGTTAAATAAAAGATATAAACAGCGGATATAATTTGAACAAATTTTTGAAGGTTATTCGACAGTTCATCTAATGATGACTCCAGCGATAATTCTTCATCTTTTATATCAATTCCCAGTTTTTTAGCTGCAAAAATCACCCTTTCTCTTTGGCCTCGTTCATGAGGTCTAAATTGTCTAAGAATTAGAGAATCATCGCTTATTATGAAATCTCCAGTATCTTTTTTCCTGATTAAAAATTTTATTTCTTTCAATTCTTTACCTCCTATAGGTAATGTTATCTCGCAGATGCCTTGTTCGGTAATTCTATATTTTATGGAATTTTTAAAAAATTCAAGATAATTATTAATAATACTCTCTGCCTCTTGTCGAGTTATTGGTTCTGTGACTGACATTAGTGTTCCAAAAAGAAATTCCTTAATGAAGTTCTCTGTTTCTTCCTGGAATTTATTGTCTTCAGGCGTGACATTCCATAGCACTCTACATGAACGATACACTGGGCTGTATATTATTTCACCTAAAGCTATTTTTTCATTAAATTGAACATCGAAAGGCAATGAAAAAGTAGTTTTGTCCTTAGTAGCTTTTCTTCTATCCCTATAAAAAGTTATTTTTACAGTTCCTGTTTTTGGTAAAGAGACTTTTTTGCTAATTATATCCATTGAAAAATTTTAGCACATTTTAAAAATTTAATGTTAACAACAGAAATATTATACTATTTGAGGGGAATAAATTTTTATGGGGTTGTTATTCTCATCAAGAATTATTATTTTAGGTTGATGTTTTTGTATTTCTTCCTCTTTTATATATCCGTAAGAAAAAATAACAATTCTGTCTCCCACAGCTGCTTTTTTGGCAGCTGGTCCATTAAGTCCTATTATCCTTGAGCCTTTTTTAGCTGGAATAACATAAGTATCAAATCTTTCTCCATTATTTATATTACTTATCCATACTCTTTCATAGGGTAAAATTCCAGCAAGCTCAAGTAGCTCAACATCTATGCTTATTGAGCCCTCATATAGTAAGTTAGTCTCTGTTACTTTTGCCAGATGAAGTTTTGCTCTAAGGAAACTTCTAAACATTTCTTTATCCAATTTAATTTTTTTATTCTATAATCTTTGGAACCCTGAAAAACTTATGTGTAGGATCAGGTGCATTTCTCAATGCTTCCTCTCTTGAAAGGGATTCCCCTGTCATATCTTCTCTGAATACATTATTTAAAGATATAACATGAGAAGTTGGTTCTATATCCTTTGTATTAACTTCATTGAGTTTTTCTACATAGCTTAGTATTCTACTTAACTGATCCTGATATAACTCTATCTCCTTACTTGTAAGTTCCAGTCTACTTAGAAGTGAAACATATTTTACCATTTCTTTTGATATTTTCATAATCATACTCTCTCTAAATTTGCTATTTTAGAAGCAAGTTTTTTAACTCCTATACCAGGAAAATTGACAATAACCTTTAAATCTTCACCTTCTCCTGAACAGTCTCTTACAATTCCAATTCCCCAAACAGGATGTTTTACTTTACATCCAATAATAAACGGAGGTTTAATTTTTGGTTTATCTTTCTCTATTTTTTCAGCGACAAAGGAAGGGCAATCTTTTCTTATGCATGTACAGTACTCTAAGGGTATGTCTTTAATAAAGTTAGAAGGCTCTTGTGACTGAACTTTTGAATAAAGTTTTCTATTTTTTGCTGCTGTCAAAAATAGCATGTCTTTTGCTCTTGTCATACCAACATAAAATAGTCTTCTTTCTTCTTGAATTTCTAAGGGGTCTTCCTTTGCTTTAAAATAAGGTAATATACCTTCTTCACATCCAGCTATAAAAACTACAGGAAATTCAAGCCCTTTTACTGCATGTAATGTAAGAAGAGATACATAATTTCTATTACTTTCCCATGTATCTACTGATGAGATAAGAGATACTTTATCAAGGAAATCTCTAACTGATAGTTTTTCTGCAGAGGATAAAAGTTCTAAGACATTTTGAATTCGGTCTTCTTCAATTTCTTCAAGATATCCAGTGGAGTTTAAAATTTCTTTTATCATTGAAGAGGCAGTCTTGTATTCCTTTTTAGATAAAACCTCAATTAATTCTATAAAACCCCTTAATTTTTCTCTTAAACTTTCTTGAATATTTTCATCTTTTACCATATTTTTAATAGTTGTGTAGTATGAACACATATTTTTCTTAGCTTCTAATTCAATTTTTGATATGGCAGAAGAACCGATTCCCCTTGCAGGAATGTTAATTATTCTTAAAAAGCTAACATTATCCTCTTTATTTAATATCAATCGCATGTAAGAGATTACATCTTTTATCTCTTTTCTATGATAAAAACTGACCCCACTTACAACTTGGTAGGGAATATTTTCCATTCTCAATGCTTCTTCTAATGCTCTAGCCTGCAAAGTTAATCTGTACAGTATTGCGAAATCTTTATATTCATAATTACCTTTCAAATATAATTCTTTTATGTTTTTAGCAATATATTTTGCTTCCTCCTCTTCATTCATTAACTGGCAATAAAATATTTTTTCACCCCAGTCTCTTTCAGTCCACAATGATTTTGGTTTTCTAACTACATTTTTAGAAATCATTGCTGTTGAAGCCAGTATAATATGCTTTGTAGAACGGTAATTCTGTTCTAATTTAACCACTTTCGTTTCGGGAAAGTCACTCTCAAAATTCAGTATATTATGAACATTTGCTCCTCTGAATTTGTAAATACTCTGGTCATCATCTCCTACCACACATATTTTTTTATGGTATTTGGAAAGTAGTCGAAGGAGCACATATTGCGATTTATTTGTATCCTGAAATTCATCTACAAGAATGTATCTAAATTGTTCAGCATATCTCCTCAGCAAGTCTTCCTTTTCATTGAAAAGATTGATTGCCATGAGTATTAGGTCATCAAAGTCAAGGGCATTATATCTTCTTAATTCATTCTGATATCGAGCATATATTCTGCCCAATCTTTCTTCAAATTCATATCCTTCAATGTTGGAAGCATACTGTTCTGAAGTAATAAGATTAGACTTAAGATTGCTTATTTTTGATACTATGCATTTGCATAATGCTTCGTGCATATTAAACTCTTTCAGTATTCTTTTTGTTATTGCTGCCTGGTCGTCTTCATCATAAATTATAAAATCTCGCTTATAACCTATTTGTTCAATATGATTTCTAAGAATTCGTAAACAAAGAGAATGAAATGTACCAATCCAGTAATTTTTCCAGTTGCCATTACAGATTTTAAATATTCTTTCTTTCATCTCATCTGCTGCTTTGTTTGTAAAGGTTACTGTAAATATAGATGAAGGAGAAAGACCGAAAGCACGGGTGAGATAAGCATACTTATAAGTTATAACCCTTGTTTTACCACTTCCCGCTCCTGCGAGTACAAGAAGTGGTCCTTCGCAATATACTACTGCTTCTTGCTGTGAGGGATTTAAATCCCTTAAGGGGAAATCTTTCATGGCTATACCCCTCTAAATTTTATTTTAAAGAATAAACTATTCAACAGTAACACTTTTTGCAAGATTTCTTGGCTGATCCACATCACAACCTCTTAAAAGTGCTATATGATAAGCTAATAACTGAAGGGGGATACTAAACAGTACGGTGTTCAGGTAGCTATTAATCCCTTCAACATAAATAAATCTATCTGATAATTTTTTAAGTTTATCTGCCTTGCTACTTGAAATTGTTATTACAAACCCATCTCTTGCTTTAATTTCCTGAATATTAGAAAAGGTTTTTTCAAGATATAAATCATCAGATATGATAAAAATTACAGGGAATCCTTCTTCTACAAGGGCTATCGGTCCATGCTTCATCTCACCTGCGGCATATCCTTCTGCATGTATATATGATATTTCTTTAAGTTTTAAGGCTCCTTCAAGGGCAACGGGATAATTTGGTCCTCTTCCAAGATAAAGAAAGTTTGGTTTTCTGTAAATCTCCTTTGCTAAATGTTGGATTTTATTATCTAATTTTAAAGCATCTTCAGCCATTCTTGGCAGTTGAAAAAGGTCAGATAGCAGTTTTTCAAAATTTACCTTTTGAGACTTTCTTTTTGCCTGTGCAAGAGCGATACTTAATATATATAAAGATACAATCTGGGATGTAAAAGCCTTGGTAGAGGCAACTCCTATTTCAGGACCTGAATGGGTATAAAATACTGCATCTGCTTCACGGGAGGCAGTGCTTCCAAGAACATTGCAGATGGTAAGGGTCTTTACTCCAGCTTTTTTTGCATATCTTAAAGCTGCCAGAGTATCCGCAGTCTCTCCCGACTGTGTTATTGCTATGAAAAGAGAGTCTTTTTCAAATGGAACATTTCTGTATCTGAATTCTGAGGCAATATCTACTTCAACAGGTATCTCTGCGATTCTTTCAATTATATACTTCCCAATCAGGCAAGCATGATAAGAGGTTCCGCAGGCAACCATATAAATTTTATTATTTAAAAGTAAATCATTCCGAGTAAGCCCTAACTCGGCATAATTAATTCCTGAGCAATCGGGAAGAACTCTTCCCCTTATTGTATCAGATAAGGCTCTTGGCTGTTCATATATTTCTTTGAGCATGAAATGCTTGAAACCGCCTTTTTCAGCCATAGAGGCTGTCCATGTTATTGTTACAGGTGTTTTTTTCTTTTCTTTACCACTCAGATCATATATTTTATAAGAGCCTTTCCTAAGCACAACCATCTCACCGTCATCAAGAAAAATTACTCTGTTGCAATGATTAAGAAATGCAGGAACGTCGGAAGCTATGAATTTTTCATCATCCAGAATTCCAACTACAAGAGGGCTTTCCATCCTAACTCCAATAATTTTTTCAGGTTCTCTTTCATCTATGACAACAATGGCGTAAGAGCCTTTTAAACGTGACACCGCTGTTCTTACAGCCTCTTCAAAGTTGAGTTTTTCTCCATATTTTCTTATTAGATGGACGATTACTTCAGTATCAGTTTCAGAAATGAACTTAGTTCCTTCTTCTTTAAGTTCCTTTTTCAATTCTGCATAGTTTTCTATAATTCCATTATGAACTAAAGCTATCCCACCTGAACAGTGCGGATGGGCATTTTCATCTGAAGGTTTGCCATGCGTTGCCCATCTTGTATGACCAATAACTATCTGGGATTTTTTTAGTTTTTCGTCTATTAAACTCTCAAGATTTTTGATCTTTCCTTTGCATTTTACTGTATTTATGTTACCGTTGAGCAAGCAGGCTATTCCTGCTGAATCATAACCTCTGTATTCAAGTTTTTTTAAACCCTCTATTACTACTTCCAAAGCGTTTTTATCTCCAATATATCCGATGATTCCACACACTATTCCTTCTCCCGCCTTTTTTTTACCCAATCTTTAATGGTTTTTTGAGGTGTTCTACTAATGGCAAGTGAACCTTCAGGAACTTCTTTTGTTATTGTAGAGCCTGCTCCCACATAGGCATCTTTATTTATTTTTACAGGAGCTATAAGCTGGGTGTCACTTCCAATGAAGACATTATCTTCAATTATGGTTTTATGTTTTTTTCTACCATCATAGTTACATGTAATTGTACCTGCTCCTATATTTACATTTTTGCCAATTTGAGCATCTCCTAAGTAACTTAGATGAGCTGCTTTTGTGCCATCTCCTATTGTTGATTTTTTTACTTCTACAAAATTGCCAATTCTACATTCTCTTCCTATAACAGTTTCTGCTCTTAAGTGTGCAAAAGGACCGATTTTAGAACCATCTTTAATATGGGCATTCTCAGCGACTGTATAGTCTTTTATTTCTACATTGTCTTCAACAGTGCAATTTTTTAGTCTTACACCCTGATAAATAACGCAACTCTGACCTATTTTAGTATCCCCTTCAAGAAAAACACAGGGATATATTATTGTATCAGCTCCGATAGAGACCTTGGGTGAAATCCAGACTGATTGGGGATCATAGAAAGTTACTCCTTTGTCCATCCAGTCATTTATAATTCGGTCTCTTAGATACTTAATTGCCAGAGAGAGCTCACTCCTTGTATTTATTCCTATAAGTTCATCCTCATTGGCTAAGGGATAGGCTTCTATTTTTTTGCCTTTTTTAACAGCGATTTCTACAATATCTGTGAGGTAGTATTCGCCTTTAAGAGGATTTTCTTTTACTTCCTTTACCAGTTCTGCTATATGATTTTTATTTAAAACATAAACTCCACTATTTGCCTCCGAAATATGCTTTTCTTCTTCTGAGGAGTCTGTTATCTCGACAATTCTCTTGATATTGCCATCTTTATCTCTTAAAATTTTTCCGTAAGAATGCTCTCTTTTTGAATGGAATGAAAGTATACCCATATCCAAACTGTTTTTATCAAAAAGGTCAATGAAATTAGCGAGAGTTTCCTTTCTTATAAGAGGTGTGTCTCCATTAAGTATGAGAATTTTATTGCTTTTTAAATATGGCAGAGCAGAAAGCAGAGCATGTGCGGTTCCTTTTGGTTCATTCTGAAAAACAAATTTTATATCATTTTTTGATAGATGCTCGGTAAGTTTCGTTATAGAAGGATTAAGAACTACAAATATATTTTCAGGATTTATACTTTTAGCTGCATCTATTACGTAATCTATAATTGGGATATCAAAGATTTTATGAAGAATTTTTGGCAACTTTGATTTCATTCTTGTTCCCAATCCTGCTGCCAAAATTACTACATCCACTATTTTTCTCCTTTAATGATTTCAGGGGATGCTATGCCACCTGAGAGAATTATCTTTATTCCATACTGAACAGGAATATCTGTATGAATAACACTTTCTGGCTCAAAGAGAACAACCTCTCCAAGGTAGAGGTTATTTGTTGGAAGATAGACAGCTATGAGTTTTTTTTCATTGTCACCTTCTTTTAAAGTACATATTTTTGTCTGAAAACCAAAGACAAAACTTCCTTTACGTGGATACTCAACTATAACAAATTTCTGGAAGGAAGTTTTATCTTCAGGTGAAAAGGCATCAATTAACTGTTTAAGAGATGAATAAAGGCTTTTAAAAACAGGGATCTTAAGAAAAAGCAATTTTTCAATCTGGTCTAAGAGTTTTTTACCAAAAACATTTGTTGATATGACACCCACAACAAAAACAAGTATAAGAGCTGTTAAAAAACCCAGTCCTGCAATGTGTCTGCCAAATATATACTCATAAATTGGACCTAAGAGCCCATCAACTATTTTAAATAGTTGTATAAAAATGAAAATGCTAATCGCAATTGGAATTGTTACAATAAGGCCTGCGATGAACTTTCTTTTGAAGGTAAGTCTTATGGATGGCTCCATATCAGGCACTTACCTTACTCATAGCCTCATAGGATATATCAAAATTGGCATAAACATTCTGCACATCGTCATGGTCCTCCAAGGCATCCATAAGTTTCAACATTTTCTCTGCTTCTTCACCATCTATTGAGACATAATTTTTAGGTAGCATTGTAACTTCTGCAAGTGATATATTTATACCAGCTTTTTCAAAAGAGGCTTTTATATTCCTAAGGTTCTCGGGTGAACATATAAGTTCAAAGTTATCCTCCTTTGGATCATTTTTTACATCATCAACACCAACTTCAAGGGCAATTGAAAGAAGAGTATCTTCATCAATGGACATTTTATCAACGAGGATATAGCCTTTTTTTTCGAACATCCACGAAACACAGCCAGATTCTCCGAGGCTTCCACCATATTTTGAAAGCAAATGTCTTATCTCTGAAACCGTTCTGTTTTTGTTATCAGTCATTGTTTCTATAAGAAGAGCAACTCCTCCTGGTCCATATCCCTCGTAAGTGACTTCCTCATAAGTTGTGCCTGTTAGTTCACCAGTTCCCTTCATTATTGCTCTTTTGATATTATCCATTGGCATATTGACATCTCTTGCCTTTTCAATAGCAACTCTAAGACGGGGATTTTTTTCAGGATCACCACCTCCGAGTCGTGCAGCAACAGATATTTCTTTTACTATTTTAGTAAACATTTTGCCTCTTTTTGCGTCAACCTGTGACTTTTTATGCTTGATCTGAGCCCATTTGGAATGACCTGCCACTAAAAACCTCCTAATGGAAGGAATATTATTAATAATAATAAGATTTTTTCATTTCTGTCAAATCCTTATGTTATCAAGGACATTTAAAGCTTCTGTAAATAAAGAGTTTTTATATCCCTCGGTCGTTAATTCTGTGATAAACATGGCTCTTTGTCTCTTTATAAAATCCTCAGGATTTTCTATTGATGCTCTGAAACAAATTTCTTCAATAAATTTATTTATAAGAGGTATTTCAAGCAAGCCGTCCTTAGAAAGTATAAATTGATAGAAGAAGGGACTTTTATCTATATCAGCAAAAATTTTTTCCATTAAATCAATCTGAGCACTAAGTTCCTTTTTTAATTTATAGAAATTGCTTTTCAATTCAGAGCCTGTAAACTCACCATTCCATATTATTGGGAAATTTTCTTGAAAGCCTTTACAATCTCTAAAAGCAGCCTTTCTTTTTTCTCTTATTACTATATCTTGATACTCCTCTGGAAAAGTCACAGAGAATGGAATAACTTTACATTGAAAAGGTTTTAGTTCTCCATGTATTAAACAGAGTGAGTTTTTTAAAAAGCGACATTTTTTTCGCAATCTATTTCCTGCAATGAAATCGCCAATAATATAAAAATTTTTATATTTAAATGTAATATCTTGTATGTAATTTTCGTGTATTGCATTAAAGGGATAAACTTTCCGAAACCCTGCTGTTATTGGAAAAAATTTATAAAGTTTGCCAATCTCTGCAAGGGTTATTATAGTTGCTCCTCCACAGCAAATAGAGGAGCATTCAGTTATACATTGAAAATGTATTTTCTTTTTCAATTTCTATAAAGTGTCATTACCTCATCTCTCATAACCACAGCTTGAAGCTCTGCAGGGAAACCACATTCCTTGAGAAAATTTAGTATATTTTCCCTCCCGCCTTCCTGCCTGTCTACAAGGACAACCACCTTTCTAACAAAAATTCCTGCCTCTTTCAGTCTTGTTATTGCCTGAATAGTTGAGCTTCCTGTGGTAATGACATCATCAACCACTACAACACTATCACCTTCATTAATATTTCCTTCAATCCATTGCATTGTTCCATGTTCCTTAGCCTTTTTTCTCACAACAAATGATTCAATAGGTTTGCCTTTAAGATAAGATGTATAGGCTACCGCATTTGAGATAGGGTCTGCACCAAGAGTGAGCCCTCCAATTCCTTTCACATCAAGGTTAGCAATTAGATCAAAAATTATATTTCCTATTAAATACATACCTTCGGGAGATAAGGTCACTGTTTTACAGTTAAAGTAGTATTTGCTTAAGCTCCCAGAGGTAAGCCGGAAAATAGGCTCTTCACTGTATTTAAAGGCTTTTTCATAGATAAGTTTGATTAGTCTATCTCGCATATTCTCAATAGCTTCTCTCCTGCTTTTCAGATTCACATATTTCTTTTACCGTATCCTTAACAAGTTTTCCATCTTCCCAGACTTTCTCAGATACTTTTCTGCATTTAGTATAGGGGTCTTTGTAGTAATAATCACTTGTAGGTTCAGCTCTGTAATAGCCTCTTCCATCTTCAGTTCTATACTCTACCGGACGACCGCTCTGATACGCTTCCCTTGAACCTCTTTTGGAAATATCAGCAATTGTTGCTCCCAAAACAGCACCTAATCCAGCCCCAATTACTCCACCACGCCATGGATTTTTTTTGTCAAGAAGAGCACCTGCCACTCCACCAACTAATGCTCCTATTCCTGCGCCCTCATAGTGTTGCTGCTGAAGTTGACCGCAGGAGATAGTAAAAAGCATTAAAACAACTAAAATAAATGCGATTTTTTTCATTTTTTTCCCTCCTAATAATTATTTTAAAGTTCCTGTTAAAATTTTTAGGGTGGAACAATCAATTGAAATCCACAGTTTTCACAGTAAAAACTCCCATTTATAACCTTTTCAGAACTATATATGTTCAAATATCCACAGTTGGGACAAACAATGGGCATCCCTTCTGTGAGTTCCATAATCTCAAAATTACCTTTTGTATCAGTAAATACTTTACCCTTCATAATTCTTCCTCCTTTCTTAGGTTGTCAATTATAAATACTATTTTCTATTATTTTACTATAAAAGGCTCAATAATTACTCTGTTTCTTCCAAGCTGCTTTGCTTTATAAAGCGCTATATCTGCTTTTTGGATTAATTTATCTGGTGGTATTAGCTCTTCTCCATAAAATGTTGTAATTCCAATACTTATTGATAATTTTACAGTTTCACCAGAAAAGATATGGAATAGAGATTCAGAAACTTTTTTACGAAATTCCTCGCAAATTTCAATAGCTTCTGATTCTTCAGTGGAAGGCATTATTATACAGAACTCCTCTCCGCCATATCTTCCTAAGGTAAGCCTATTCGGTAGAAAATTAATAGCTAAAGAGACCAGTTCCATTAAGATTTTGTCTCCTGAGAGATGTCCATAGGTATCATTTATTTTTTTGAAAAAATCTATATCAAACAAAGCTAAGCTTAGAGGTTCTTTATAAAGAGAAGACCAACTTAGTTCTTCCTGAATTCTTTCCATGAGAAAACTTCTGTTGTAAGCGCCTGTCAAAGGGTCCTTTGTGAGTAATTTGCTGAATTCTCTTCTCATTTCAATAATTTCTCTTGCTTTGTTTATTTTCATAATAAGCTCACATTTAAAAAACTTTTCAATTAGATAATCAAAAATCTCATAATTGCAAACTTTTAGGATTTGAGATTTATTTTTTTTATTTATGATAACAATTAAAGGTATATCTCTCAATGAGGGAGCAAGGGTGAAGTTTTCAATAAATTTCCATTTTATTTTTCCTCTGTGTGAGAGGTCAAATAAAATCAAATCAGGATTTATTTTATAGATATAATCAGTGAGTTCATTATTTATGGATAAAGATTCAAAAATTTCAACCTCTTCTTTTAAAAAATTTGACACCAATTCTGATAAAGATTTTCTATCTGAGCAAAGTACTATTTTCATTTCTTTCATTTTAAATTATACATAAAATGTCCCTATTTAAACATTCTCAAGAGAACTTCTTTAGGAGTCTTAGAAGATGTAATAGCTCTTCCGATTACTATATAGTCAGCCCCGAGAAGAAAAGCCTCTTTTGGAGTTACAGTTCTTTTCTGGTCATCATGGGGTAGTTTTTCCAATCTTATTCCTGGAGTTACTATAATAAAATCATTCCCGCAGTCCTTTTTTATAGCAGATATCTCATATGCAGAGGCTACTACACCATCAAGTCCTGCCCTTTTTGATAGTAATGCGAGATTTTTAACAATCTTTGAAGATTCAAAGGATACTCCGTAAATTTCTTCAAGGCTTTTGTTGTCAAGGCTGGTAAGAATAGTAACTCCCAAAAGTTTTAACTGAGCATCATTTTTGGTTTTCGTTTCCTCTAAAATTTCTTTTGCTCTTTTCATCATTTCAAAACCACCAGTTGTATGTAAGGTTAACATATCTACTCCATAATTTAAACTTGCCTTTACAGCTCTTTGGACAGTATTTGGAATATCATGAAATTTAAGGTCAAGGAAGATTTTCTTACCCTTCTTTTTGAGAATTTTTAAAATCTCCATACCTTCGCTCAGGAAAAGCTCAAGTCCTACTTTATAAAAACTTATCAAATCATCAAGTTCATCAACGATACGTAAAGCATCCTTTTTAGTAGAAAAGTCAAGAGCTATTATTACTCTCTCATTTGTCATATCTTCGGAAGCACTATACCCTGCTGAGCCTGATATTTTCCTTTTCTATCTGCATAGGAGATTTCACATTCTTCTTCTGATTTGAGAAATATTAACTGTGCAATTCCTTCATTAGCATAAATCTTTGCTGGTAGGGGTGTTGTATTGGATATCTCAATAGTTACGAAGCCTTCCCATGCTGGTTCAAGAGGAGTTACATTTACGATAATTCCGCATCTTGCATAGGTGGATTTGCCAATACAAAGGACAAGCACATCTCTGGGAATTCTGAAATATTCTATTGAGCGAGCAAGTGCAAAAGAGTTTGGTGGAATTATGCATACATTGCCCTTAAATTCAACAAAACTTTTAGGATCAAAGTTTTTGGGGTCAACTACTGTATTATTAATATTTGTAAATATTTTAAATTCATCGGCAATTCTCATGTCATAGCCATAGGAACTAATACCATAAGATATAACGCCTTCTTTTACAAGTCCTTCTTCAAATGGTTCAATCATGCCATTACGAGCCATTTCTCTAATCCAACGGTCATTTCTTACCATATCTTTTACTCCTTTTGATCAAGCATATTTCTTATTTTAAGTAAAATTTCATCAGCAGATATTGATTTTTCAATAGAAATAATATTTTTGAATTCAATTGGATGTCCGCTCATTATTATAGTTTTTGCGCGGGCATTAATATTTTTTATCTGTCGCATAACTTCTATCCCTGATATCCCTGGCATAACAAGGTCAATAAGACATAATGCAATTTTGTCTTTATTTTTCTCAAATATTTCAACTGCTTTTTTCCCATCCTGAGCCTCATAAACCTCATATCCATAATCTTTGAGAAAAGCTGATAAATACTGCCTTGTTTGAGCATCATCATCCACAATAAGTAATGTCTCATGGCCTTTTAAAGTCTCTTTGTTAATTGAGGCTGAGCTTTTCTTTTCTTCCTGTGGTAGGTATATTTTAAAAGTAGTTCCTTTACCCAATTCACTATAAACATGTATATGTCCGTTATATTTTTTTATCAAACCAAAAACAGTTGATAAACCTAAACCTGTTCCCTTATCCTTAGGTTTGGTTGTAAAGAAAGGCTCAAATATTCTTTGTTTTGTTTGTTCATCCATCCCTATTCCTGTATCTGTTATACATAAAAGTATATATCTTCCAGGCTTTATAAGAGGATGAGTATAATGGTATTCAAGGTCAAGGGATATTTCTTTTAGTCCTATAGCAAGTTCTCCTCCTTCAGGCATAGCATCTCTTGCATTTGTAACAAGATTCATAAGAATTACTTCAAGATGTGCGGGATTTATCCTGTAAAAAATTTCATTCTCTGGAAGCTTGAGTTTTAACTCTATATCTCTCCCAATTATTGGTTTTATGAACTCTGAAAATTTAATAAGATATTCATTGAGACTGATTTTCTGAATTTCACCAAGTTCTTCCTTCCTGCTAAAGACAAGTAAATTTTTAGCTAAGTCTCTGGCTCTCTCTCCTGCTTCAATTATCTTTTGAATGAGGTTTTTTAGAATAGAATCCTCTATTTTTGAATTAAGAAGCGTAGCAAATCCCAGAATTCCAGAAAGAATATTATTGAACTCATGGGCAACTCTTCCAGAAAGCATTCCCAAGGATTCCATTTTTTGTGAATGAATACGTTGTTCCTGTATTTTTTTTCTTTCTGTTATATCTATTATTGATGCAATAGATTTTTTTGTATAAGGTATCATGGCAACTGTAAGCAGAGCATCTCTTATGTTGCCATTTTTATCTTTAAATTTAAACTCATACTGTGAAGGAGCTAAGGATGGTGATATTCTTCTTAACTTATGAAACTCTACCATCATAGGAAGTATGTCCTCTGGAATAAACTCAGTCCATTTCATTTTGCCTTCAACTTCCGTTTTAGTATATCCTGTTAATCTCTCAAACTCTTCATTTACAAACTCCACTGTCATGTCTTCTTCACTAATTAAAATGGAAACTCCAATGCTTGATAAAATCACACGCTCTTGTTCATAAAGTTTAACCATCTCTTCATGTTGTTCTTTGATTTTGTTTATATAATCCACAAATCTATTTTTTTGCCTGTTTATAAGCTGACCTAACATTTTTACTATTTCTAAGGAAGAATCCTCTGAAGCTTTTGCTGAAAAATCACCAGCTTGAAGTCTTCTTAAAACATCAAAGTGTTCACATATTCCTATAGCGAGCTCGTGATTAAGATTTATGAATTCTTCTATTTCATTTCTTGCTTTATTAATAGTATCTATCAAACTCTGAAGACATGCTTTCTGAGTTTTAATATCAATGACTTGTGATGTATCACCTTCAGCAATTTTGTTTAATACTTCAATACATTTATTTAGAATTTCAATAAGTTCATTTTCATATTTGCAATCGCTAATGGAACAATTAAGGAGTTTTCTATATGGACATGGATACTGTTCCATCATTAAATCCTTATTGTCACCTTAATTTTATTTCCCTGTTTTTCTATGTTAAGAATGGTTTTACCCAGTTTGTTACACCAGGCTTTTATGTCTTTTTCAAAGGTGGGACAATCCCCTATTATATCTATGATTTCCCCTTCTTTAAATTGGGGATATTGAGCACTTAACTTAAGAATTGGATAAGGACATTTTAGACCACTATAATCTAAGACTCTAATTGCCAATTCCTTTCTTGTTCCTCCATCTCTTTAAATATTTTCTGGAAAATTTTCAGAGCTTCTTCTGCCTCAGTAGGTTCCATTTTATTTATTGCAAAGCCTGCATGAACTAATACATAATCTCCAATTTGTGCCTCTTCTGGAAGAAGTAAAAGACTTATCTGTTTTCTTAATCCCATAACATCTACAGTTGCCATTGTATCTTGAATTTCTATTATCTTTGATGGTACTGCAAGACACATTTTATCCCCCAACTTTTTAATATTACTAAAATTTGCTCAATTAACAAATTTAGTTTATCAGCCACAGTAGGTGTTAGGTCAAGCCCGAGGTCAATAGATTGTGGTTGAATTCCTACGAGAACTAACTCTTCTGGCATTACTCCCATAAGTCTTGCCACTTCCAACAAATCCTGAACTCCTACATGATGTACAGAAAGTTTTGTTTTAAGATAAGGAGGTATTTCTTCTCCCCTCAGAATTTTTATGAAACCTGGTTCTTTGCCAAACTCAACCACATCAATGATTATTATTTTCTTATATTTTTCAATATATGGAAGAAGATCAAGCCCGAGCGTTCCACCATCAATTATTTCAATCGCGGGTTCAAAGATATAATTTTTTTTCAAAATTTCAGTAACCTTTGGACCTACTCCTTCATCTTGCATAAGAATATTTCCTACACCAATAATGCCAATTTCCATATTTTTCTCCAATTAAAAAGCCCTCCTATATGAGGAGGGCTTTATTTTTTGTTCCTTTTTTATTCCTTTATTCTTCCTTTACCTCAACAACATGCATGCCACATGCCATGCATGGGTCAAAGGAATGAATGGTTCTTAAGAGTTCAAGGGGCTGTTTTGAATCTGCAACCGGTGTTCCAACTAAAGCTTCCTCAACAGGACCTCTTACTCCTTTGTGATCTCTTGGTGAGAGATTCCAAGTAGAAGGAACAACCATCTGATAGTTTTCTATTTTCTTATTTTTAATCACAATATAGTGAGAGAGAGCACCACGAGGAGCATCATGCCAACCCATACCCTTTGCCTCTGCTGGCCATGTCTTTGGATCCCACTTTTCAGTATTGGCAATTGTATAATCACCTTTTTTAATGTTTGCAGCAAGTTCACTGATGAAATCTTTTATCTTATAAGCAGTAACAATGGCTATAATTCCTCTTGCTGCTGTTCTTCCAAGCGTTGAGAATAATGCTTCTGGTCCTATTCCAAGTTTTTTCATTACCATGTCTGCCACTTCTTTTACTTCCTTATGTCCCGAGGCATAGGCTACAAGCACTCGTGCAAGGGGACCTACTTCCATTGGAAGTTCCTCATATCTTGGAGCTTTACCCCAGCTGTATTTTCCATCCACATTGAGATATTCATAGGGCGGCTTAGGACCAGTGTAATTCGGGGTTGTCTCTCCATCCCATGGATGAAGCCCTGCTTTTTCACCCTTTGAATAGGTGTAGTATGAGCGGGTTATGTATTCCATTACTTTTTTGTGGTCAACAGGATATATTTCTTTAAGATTTTTATTCTTTATAATTCCTGCTGGTAACCAGAGCTTTCCATTTGCCTCTGGATACTCACCACAAGCAAGGAAGTTTACATTACCACCATATTTTGCCCAGTCTTTGTAGAAAGAGGCAACTGCAAGAAGGTCTGGAATATATACTTTTTCAACAAATTCAATTCCCATGTCTGCATATTTGTTAAGTGCTGCAATTGTTCCAGCATTAATGGCATTTTGACTTTCTGGGTCTATTGGAATAGCAACTCCACCAACAAGGAATGTCTGTGGATGAGGATTTTTTGCACCCAAAATTGCCATCATTTTAATTACTTCCTTTTGCCAGTCAAGGGCTTCAAGATAATGTGCCACTGCCATTAGGTTTGCCTCTGGTGGAAGCTTGTATGCGGGATGCCCCCAGTAACCATTACTAAATATTCCAAGCTGTCCTCTTTCTACAAATGCTTTGAGTTTATCCTGAACAGCCTTGAAATAGGTTGCTGAGTTGTTGTGCCATGAAGAAATACTCTTTGCAAGCTCTGAGGTTTTTGCAGGGTCTGCCTTAAGGGCTGATACTACATCAACCCAATCAAGAGCATGGAGGTGATAAAAATGAATAACATGGTCTTGTACACACTGGTTCCCCATTATAAGATTTCTTACAAGGTCCGCATTTCTTGGAACTTTAATCTTCAATGCATCTTCCACTGCTCTAATTGAAGCCATTGCATGAACAGTGGTACAAACACCACAGAGTCTTTGTACAAAAACCCATGCTTCTCTTGGGTCTCTGCCTTTCATTATTACTTCTATTCCACGCCACATGGTACAGGATGAATAGGCGTCTTTTACCTTTCCATCGGCAACCACTGCTTCACATCTCATGTGACCTTCAATTCTTGTTACTGGATCAATTACTAATCTTGCCATACATGCCCCCTTTATTTATTCCTTTTTTTCTTTTTTAGTTAAACCGGCTACTGCCATTGCACCAAGTCCAATCTTGGATGCCTTTGCAAAAAAGCTTTCTTTATTGTCAACTCCTGCATAAAATGGAGAGTTAGCATCCCAGAATTTTGGTTCTGAACAGGCAACACAAGGATGTCCTGCCATAACAGGCCAGCTTACACCATCATTCCATCTTATAGTAGGACAGTTGTGATAGGTAAAGGGACCCTTACAGCCAAGCTCGTAGAGGCATTTACCCAATCTATGGTTTTTGTCTCCCCAAGACTTGGCAAATTCGCCTGTATCAAAATAACCTCTTCTTTCACAGTTGTCATGAATGAGTATTCCATATGCAAATAGTGGTCTTCCAATTTTATCTGTTTTTGGGAGTTTTCCGAAAGTAAGGAAGTAAACTACTGTTGCTGTGAAGTTTTCCACGTTAAATGGACATCCTGGCAGATTAATTACAGGTTTGTCTTTAATTATATCTGCTACACCTACTGCTCCTGTTGGGTTTGGTTTTGCTGCTGGTATTCCACCATAGGTAGCACAAGTACCAACCGCAATAATTGCAGCAGCATCCTTTGCAACTTCTTTCATAATATCAACTGAGGTTCTTCCACCAATACAACAATACAGTCCACCATCTTTTGTAGAAATTGAACCCTCAACAACAGCAAGGTATTTGCCCTTATACTTTTTAATAGCATCATGTAGAGATTTTTCAGCTTGATGTCCTGCAGCTGCCATTATAGTTTCATGATATTCAAGAGATACTACATCAAGAACAATCTGACCAATTGTAGGTTTTGTTGCCCTTAGCACACTTTCACTACATCCTGTGCAATCTTGAAAGTGTAGCCAGACGACAACAGGTTTTTCCTTTTTCTCCATTGCTTCTGCTATTTTTGGTACATATGAGGATGAAAGTCCTAAAACTGCTGCTGTAGTTGCACAGAATTTAAGGAAGTCTCTTCTTGAAACCCCGCGACGAACCAATCCTTCATAGATTGTTCCCTTATCCATACACGCCCCCTGAAAAGATTTTTTTCGTATAAAGAGTTTATAATTTTTTTTCTAATTTGTCAAGAGGTGGTTTGAAAAAGTATAATAAATAACTTATGGAGCATTTAACAGTTGGCATAATCGGTGCAGGACCAGCTGGGATTGCGGCTGGTGTTGAGTGTAAAGCCAATGGAATATCTAATGTGCTTTTATTTGAAAAGGGAGCAAAATTTTGCTCTACTATAAGAAGACTGTATCCAGCAGGTAAAAGAGTTGATAAGGATTACAAGGGAATTACACTCACTACTGAGGGCATTTGTTCCTTTGAAACAGAGACTAAAGAAGAGTTTCTTCAGAGAATGAAAAAATACATAAAAGACTATGACCTTCAGATTGAATATAATATTGAAATTAATGGACTTGAAAGCATCGGGGAAATCTATATACTTAAGGCAGGCACATTTCATGTTGCTGAAGCTAATACGGTTATAATAGCTACAGGTGTATTTGATAGACCTAAAAAACCATCTTATCCAATACCTGAAGAGATTAAGCACATGGTATTCTTTGAACTTCCCAAGGAGCTTCCTAAGGGAGAAAAAATACTGATTGTTGGTGGAGGAAACACAGCTGCAGAGCTTGCCTGTTTACTTGCTGGGAAGTGTGATGTTTATCTTTCCTATAGAAGACCACAGTTTTTCAGGATAAATGAAGAAAACCTTAGAGAACTGGAAAGAAGAAAAGATGATATAAACTTTTTTCTTGGCACAGAAATTAAAGCTTTAGAGGCAGAGAACAATGCAATAAAAGTTATATTTCATGATGGAAATACTGAAACTTTTTCAAAGATTTTTTACTGTCTTGGTGGAAGCACACCAAAAAACTTTTTGCAGAAAATGGGTATTAATTTTGAAAACAACTTGCCTCAAATTGACGAGTTTGGCGAAAGCAATCTTGAAAGAGTCTTCCTCGTAGGTGATATAGCAGTAAAGAGAGGCTCTATAATGTATGCTTTCAACTCAGCTCACAGA
>JAOAGU010000011.1 GCA_026415595.1 Thermodesulfovibrio sp.
CGATCACCCTCATACATTCCACCTATCTGCGGCACTGTGACATGGCTTTCATCAATTACTGTGAGGAAATCTCCTCTTGATGGTCCTGAATAAATATAATCAATCAATGTAAAAGGAGGCTCACCAGGAAGTCTACCGCTTAGATGTCTTGAGTAGTTTTCTATTCCATGGCAATGCCCAAACTGACTCAGCAATTCCATGTCAAAGCGAGTTCTTTTTTCAATTCTTTCAGCAAATACTTCCTCGCCTCGTTCCTTGAAATATTTAATTCTTTCATTAAGCTCATCTTCAATGCTTTCAAGTGCTTTCCTAAGTCTTGGTTCAGGAGTTACCCAGTGGCTGTTAGGTGGAATAAATATTCTATGAAGTCTCTTTGTTCTGGTTCCTGTAAGAGGGTCAATTTCATAAATAGAGTCAATTTCATCATCAAAAAACTCTATCCTGTAAGCTCTATCAAGACAATGAGAAGCAAATATATCAACCACATCTCCTCTTACACGAAAGGTTCCTCTTTTAAATTCTTCATCTGCTCTTATATAAAGTATTTCAACAAGTTTCCTCAACATGACATCTCTATCGGTTTTCATACCTTCTTCAAGGGTTACATGCATTGAAAGATAGTCATCGGGAGAACCTATTCCATAAATGCAAGAAACAGAAGCTACCACAATTACATCCTGTCTTGTAAGTACAGAAATTGTGGCAGAATGTCTCATTCTGTCAATGTCATCATTAATAAGTGCATCCTTTTCAATGTAAGTATCTGTCTCTGGAATATATGCTTCAGGCTGATAATAATCATAGTAGCTTACATAATATTCCACTGCGTTATATGGAAAAAGTTCTTTTAATTCACCATACAGTTGGGCAGCAAGGGTTTTATTATGAGCAATAACAAGGATAGGTTTGTTTATTTTTTCAATTACATTGGCAATTGTAAACGTTTTTCCTGAACCTGTAACTCCAAGTAAAACTTGATGTTTATAGCCTTTTTTAATGCCTTCAATGAGCTGTTTAATTGCTTTTGGCTGGTCACCTTTTGGTTTAAAGGATGTATAAATTTTGAAATTTTTCATTATAAAAGATAATTATTTAATCTTGGAGTAACTTTGCGGCTTTTTTTGCAAAATAGGTAAGTATTATATCTGCACCTGCCCTTTTTATGGCTGTAAGTATTTCCATCATTACGGCTTCCTCATTTAGCCAACCAAGCTGAGCTGCTGCTTTTATCATTGAATATTCACCACTTACATTGTAAGCTGCAACTGGAACATTAAAGGTTCTCTTGACATCAGAAATTATATCCAGATATGCCAAAGCAGGCTTTACCATAACAATATCTGCACCTTCCTCTATGTCGAGAGCAACCTCACGTAGCGCTTCCTTTCTATTTGCTGAATCCATTTGATAGCCTCGTCTGTCTCCAAATGATGGAGCAGATTGAGCTGCTTCTCTGAAAGGTCCATAGAAGGCTGAAGCATATTTGGCAGAATAGGAAAGGATAACTACATCAGTAAAACCCTCCTCATCAAGAGTTTTTCTTATTTTTCCAACTCTTCCATCCATCATATCTGAAGGTGCGAGTATATCAGCACCTGCCTTTGCATGAGAAAGAGCTTCCAGGGCTAAAATTTCAAGTGTTGCATCATTATCTATTTTTCCATCCTTTATAATTCCGCAGTGACCATGGGAAGTGTACTCACAGAGGCATACATCTGTTACGACAATAAGGTCTGGCAATGCATTTTTTATAGCCTTTATTGCTGTCTGAACAACACCTTTTTCATCGTAGGCAGAGGATGCTTTTTCATCTTTATATGAAGGAATTCCAAAAAGAATTATGGCAGGAATTCCAAGGGAAAACACCTCTTTTGATGTTTTCACTGCTTCATCTATGCTTTCTTGAAAACAGTCAGGCATGGAAGATATGGGGTTTTTAATTCTTTTACCTGGTACAACAAATATAGGATAAATAAAATCCTGAGGAGTGAGAATGGTTTCCCTCACCATTTTCCTCAGGATTTCTGTTTTTCTTAATCTTCTTAGGCGATGAATAGGAAACATCGCTTATACGCCGCAGGAGCCTCCTCCACAACCGGGTCCACAGGAAGGCATTGGTCCTTTAAGAATAAAACCCTCTTGCTCTTCGTCTTCATAGTAGTCAAGTTCAATCTCACTTAGAAGGTCAAAGGTTTGTTTATCTAAAAAAACCTTTAATCCATCCTTTTCAACAACCTCATCCCCTTCTTGTGGATTTTCATCAATATCAAGACCAAAAGAAGGGCTACAATATCCCTCTGCTGAGAATATTCTCAAGCCCCATCCTTCTTTTCCCTCATTCTTGAGGATTAACTTTGCCTTTTCGGCTGCCTTTGAACTAATACTAAACACAGCTACCTCCTAAAAATTTATTCTAACTTCAGAATAGCAGTTTTTTTTAATAATTTGCAAGAAAAAAATTATAAAGATTAAAATACAAACTATGAATCCTCTTATAAATAAAAGAATAACTAAATACCAACCTGAAAAATGCCAACAGATTGACGACGCAATAGCAGTAGAGAAAAAAATTAATATCTACGTAAATGAAGAAGAAATTGTCACACTATCTGCATCTCCCCTACATATTAAAGAACTAATAGTTGGATTTTTAATGACAGAAGGTATCTTAAAGGGTGAATGGTGTACAGAAAAAATTCTTATATATAACAAAGATAAAGAAATAAATGTTAAAGTTATACTTGAAGGTTTTGTATCCCTTGAGGGCAAAACAATTACCTCTGGTTGCATGGCTTCTGTTAGTTTTATACAGGATTTAAAAACAAAAATTGAGGATGATATCTCAGTAGACATGAATACTTTATTTAATCTTTTTAAAGAGTTTCAATTAAAATCCAATTTATATAAAATAACTGGTTGTATACATGCGGCAGCTATAGCAGATCGGGAAAAAATATTATTCATTTCAGAAGATATAGGAAGACATAACGCAGTTGATAAAGTGATTGGTTGGGCACTTCTCAATAAAGTTCCTTTTCAAGGTAAAATAATGCTTGTAAGTGGAAGAATTTCTTCAGAAATGGTGCTAAAAACTGCTAAATGGAAAATTCCCATTATTGTTAGTAGAACAGCACCAACTTCTCTTGCTATTGATATTGGAGAAGAAGTTGGATTAACAATAATTGGTTTTTTAAGAGGAAATAGATGTAACATATATTGTCATGGAGAGAGAATAAGTGACAAAACATGAATTATTAATAAGAATTGAAAAAAATCCTGATTTATCAGGTTTAGATTTAACAGGTATAAAGCTGTCTGAGCTTGACCTTGTTGCAGTAAACTTTAGCAGATGCATCTTAAAAAATGCTGATCTTAGTAAATCTAACTTAGCTTTATGTATTTTTGATGAAGCAGACCTTACAGGATGTAAGATAGACAGTGCTAACCTTACAGGTGCTTCCTTTAAAAATGCTATTCTTACAAATACAGATTTTAACTTTTCCTTTCTTCCAGGGGCAGACTTTAGCAATGCAAAAATGAATAATGTAAATCTTCTTAATGCAAAACTTACAGCATGTAATTTTCAATATGCTTTAATGAATGAAGCAAATCTTCAAATGGTTGAAGCATCACTTGCTAATTTCACAAATACTAAAATGAAAGGATCAAACCTGAAGCAGGCAACCTTTACAGGAGTAGATTTTTCTAATGCCTATATGGAAGGAGTAAGTTTTTTCAAATCTGAATTATCAGGAGCTAAGTTTATAGGAGCAACTCTTATAAATGTAGAGTTCATATATTGCTATCTTATTGCAACGAATTTTACTAATGCCATAATTTCCAATGCTATTTTTGAAAAAAATTTTGAATCAAGAGTAATAAAATGAGTACTATTAATAAAAATGGTTAAAGCCACATGAGTTTATCAAATTCAGGATGGGGTATACTTATTTTTACAAATCCCACAGAGGGTGCTCTATCTATAGAATGATTATTCTTTAAAACTTCAATGAAAAAGCAAACCTCCTGTTCCTGTTTAACCTCTATCATTTCTAATGGTATCTCTATTTCAAAAATCAAATCTATAGCCACATTTTCGATTTCTCCTGATTTTATCCATAAATTATCTTCTTCCTTATATATATATGCTAATTCCTGATCGTTAGCATTCCAAGTTATTTTTATTTTCTTAGGTTCGATAATATGAATATGAAATTTCAACTCTTGGAAATCTTTTAATGAACAAGAGGGATCGAGCCTCATGTATAGATATTTTTTATTAAAACCAAAGTAGAGCTCAGATAAAACTCCCTCTGACTTATGCATACTACCGCCGATTTTTTTTAATGTGAATTTACCTGCTTCTAACCATT
Organism: Thermodesulfovibrio sp.; assembly: GCA_026415595.1. Taxonomy (GTDB): domain Bacteria; phylum Nitrospirota; class Thermodesulfovibrionia; order Thermodesulfovibrionales; family Thermodesulfovibrionaceae; genus Thermodesulfovibrio. The sequence continues at coordinate 4,374 of JAOAGU010000011.1, forward strand.
CGAAATATCCTGTTATTTTCCCATCTATCTTAGGATATATAAATCCCTTTGGCTCAATGTCTGGCTTAATCTGCTTCATTTTTTTGCTAATTGGAACATATAAAAAAGCAGGAGGTTCTTTACCTATTTTATTGTAAATACTAATAAGATGATGACGATAAATTTCGTCAAATACGTCTTTAGTTTCTGTATAATGCTCATCTCCATACCACCAATTCCAGTCACTTCCCTCTGCAATATATATTTCTTCCCAAGCCTCAGAAAGGTCTAAATGTGGATTTTCTTTTTGGAAATTGAGTAAATCTTGTCTAACTTTATATAAATAATCCCAAGACAGATTATCCTCTTCATGACCTATCCATATTGAAAAGTTTGCATTAATCCATGACCCTGGAAAGATTTTATTTAATGATTTACTATCAGCCTTAATTGTAAGATATTCTGAAAAGGTTAATGTCTCTATATCTTTCTCCCTTTGCAGTCTGCCATAGAGATCATTTAAAAAATCATATCCATCATTTTTATAATACTCCCAAGCATTCTCTCCATCAAGTATAACTGAAATAACAGATTTATCAGGAACTTTCTTTATTCGTCCAATAATATCTTCAACAGCTTTTGCAATATCCCATCTATAATATACAAAACCGATTAAATCTGAAAGTATTCTATCCCTAAAAAAAACATTTAATCCTTCAAAATTATAAGGTTGATATAAGATTTCAGGATAAATAAGGGTCTCACCATGTCTTAATTTAATCCCGAGAGATTTTCCTAATATTTCCTCATCTGTTGCAATCCAATTTATTCCATTCGCTTTAATTAATTTTAAAATTTCCTCACTTACAGAACCCTCAGATGGCCACATCCCATTTGGTTTAAAGCCAAAGGTTTCCTCAAAAAATTTTATTGCCCTTACTATCTGAATCTCTGCATCTTCTGGAGCTCTGAAGTTATTTTCAGGAAGTATAACCCAGGGCATACACTCTTTTGCTTTATAATTGTCATAAATTAAAGGCAAGATAGGATGATAAAAAGGGGTTACAGAGAGTTCTATCTGTCCTGATTTTGCCATATCTCTATAGGTAGGTATTATTTTTCTTAAAATTTCCATATGCTTATCAAGAATAAAATACTTTTCTTCCTCTGTAAAATTTCTCCCTTTATTCTGGATTTCTCTTAAAACTTTATCTTCCATCCTGTGTAGTGGATCTATCCATACAAGATTAAAAAGCACTTGAAGATCTCTAATGTCTTGCGTAGTGAATTTCTTTATTATCCTATCTAAATCTCCATAGCTTCTGCCTCTTTTTTCAAGCAACTCTGTATATCGTGGAAACTGTCTGACCATAGTATCCCAGTTTGCAAGAAAAAAGTTTTCAAGAATAAAAATTATCTGCTCTAAGTTTAAATCTTCAGCGTGTATTAAGCTATATTCAAAAAAAATATCTGTTGCACCTTTTTCGTATTCCATTAGTTGTTTTAAAAGAGAGGGAACAACATTAAAAGTAACTTTAACATCTGGAAATTTTTTCAATATAAGAAGCATATCAAGATAGTCTTTTGTAGCATGAAGTCTAACCCATGGAAGCATAAATTTCTTTTTTAGTGGGTCATAATAATAGGGTTGATGCATATGCCAAAGAATTGTGAGATTAATGCTCATTTCTCTTCATATTTAAATTGAAAAACCATTTCTCCTGGTTTTACAAGCCCAAATTTTTCCCTGGCATATTTCTCCATATAATCTTGATCTCTCTTTAATAAATCGATTTCTTGTTTTAAAGTATTGTTACCTTTTGCTATTTGATTAATTTCTGTCAAAAGTTTCTGCTCATTCTTTTTTAGTTCTCTATACTTGAAGTAGCCCATATTACCAAACAAAAAACTATATATTAGTGTTATTAATATTAATCCAAGCAGAAGGATATATATTTTCATTCTTCTGCCTTGTTCTCTTTTAAGTTGTTCTTTTAAAGCAAATCTTCTCATACTAAAGCCCAAGATTATAAAAAGCAGAGATCCCTTTATATATAGCTACATTAGCAAGTTCTTCCTCAATCTGAAGAAGTCTATTATATTTAGCAATTCTCTCTCCCCGAGATAAAGAACCTGTTTTTATAAATCCTGTGTTACTGGCGACAGCAAGATCTGCTATCGTTGTATCTTCTGTTTCTCCTGAGCGATGGGAAATCACTGCAGTATATCTATTATTCTTCGCAAGTTCTATTGCCTCAAGTGTCTCTGAAACAGTACCGATTTGATTGAGTTTTATCAATATGGAGTTAGCAACTGAACTTTTGATCGCTTCCTCAATTATGGATGGGTTAGTTACTACAAGGTCATCAGCAACAAGCTGAATCTTTTTGCCAAGTTTTTTTGTTAAAAATTCCCATCCTTTCCAGTCAGCTTCGCTCATTCCATCCTCAATAGATATTATTGGATATTTTTCAATCAGATATTCATAATATTCAACAATATCCTTTGAACTCATTTTTTTACCATCTATTGAATAAACTCCATTATTATAAAACTCTGATGCTGCTGCATCAAGAGCAATATACACATCTTTACCAGTTTTATAGCCTGCCTTCTTTATGGCTTCATTAATAAGTTTTATTGCTTCCTCGTTGTTTTTAAGCATAGGAGCAAAGCCTCCCTCGTCACCAACTGACGTATTTAGTCCCTTATTCTTTAAAATCTTCTTTAAAGTATGAAAAATTTCAACTGATGCCCTAAGGGCTTCAGAAAAGCAACTAAATCCAGTTGGTACAATCATAAATTCTTGTATATCAAGATTGTTGTCTGCATGAACACCGCCATTTATTACGTTCATCATAGGAACTGGTAAAACTTTTGCATTAGTTCCACCTATGTATCTGTAAAGGGGAAGTCCACACTCCTCAGCAGAAGCCTTGCATACCGCCATTGATATGGCTAAAATAGCATTAGCACCAAGCTTGCTTTTATTTTCTGTTCCGTCAAGCTCTATCATAAACTTATCAATTTCTTCTTGGTCAGTAGATTCCATTCCGATAATATTTGGCGCTATTTCATTCATCACATTCTCTACAGCCTTGAGCACTCCCTTCCCCATGTATCTTTTTTTATCCCCATCTCTTAACTCAATTGCTTCTCTTGTTCCCGTAGATGCTCCTGAAGGAACTGTTGCGATCCCTGTTACACCTGAATCAAGAAGAACCTCTACCTGCACTGTAGGATTACCGCGAGAATCAAGAACCTCTCTTGCAATTATATCAATAATCTCACCCATTACTTATGCCTCCTTTCAGTAAAGTTTAACTATAATATCTCAAAATGGCAAATTCTATCAATGCTGATAAAAACATTATTGTAGTTGCTGGAATAATCTTTTTATAGATGCCTAACATATCAGCTTTAAAATACTCATTTGTAAGTACTAAACATAAATGTAAAGGTGATATAAGAACACCCGCATATCCAGACACAAAGGCAAGGGATATTTCATATGGAATAGTATATTTAAGATGAAGCAAAAGAGGAAATGTGCTTCCAACAAAACCAACGCTTATTCCTGTAATAAGCCCAATTAAAAATGGAACAAGAATGAATATAAAAATATGTGGAATTCCTAATAGAGTTACAGCTTTAGCAACACCTTCAACTGCTCCTGAAAACTGAAGCATTTCCTTGAAAATAATTACTCCGAAAACAAGAACTATTACCTCTATTGTAAAACCGTATTTGATTATTTCAAAAAATTTTTTGATTCCTAATCTAAAAAAGATACAGAGAAATACAATATTCAAAAACAAAGAAATTGATAGGTCTATTTTAAAAGCTATAACAAATAAAAGCACAAGAGCGATAGGTATAAAGCTATAAATACTCCTTAAAATGTTTTGTTTTAATACGTTATTGTAATTGTTTCCTATATTTTTCATGCTTAAAAAAAAGCCAGTTATAAAAAAAACTAAAGCAACTGGAAGATTTAGAAGAATTAAATCTCTTAAAGGAATTCCAGAGACTGCTGAAGCTAAAACAATACCAGGATAAAGTGGTAAAATAAGCTCCCAGGGATGTCTATACCAATAGTTAATAAAAGCCTTCTCTTCTTTTGATACGGTCGTATTCTTTGTTGCTGAATCAACCATTGGTGCAGAAAGATAGGCGCCTCCCAAAGATGGCAACATTCCAATTATAAGTGGCATTGATATAATAGATAATTTTTTATTAGTTAAAAATGTCTGTGATGCATCTGTCATTTTCTGCATAAGTCCTGTTTGCCTTAATGAATATTCAAATGATTTGATCAATGTAAGAGAAAAAAGCAGATTTAAAAAAGTATGGGAGGTTAAACCTTTAAAGATTGTCTCCGGGATTTTATTAAAGTTTACAGGATAAAGAATAATAAAAAATAGAGATCCCGCAACAAGTGCATATCCAATATTGATTTTCTTACGGAGCAAAAAAAGAATAAAAATAAATATAAAAACAACTTTTATAATATCAAGCATTTTTATCTTTCTACTTTATGAATTGCCTCTCCATGAATATCAGCAATTGCTTCTCCGATGCATTCAGAAAGCGTTGGATGGGAATGGATTAAATCTTTTAAATCTTTTGTCCTTGCCTTTAGCTTCACAGCAAGAGCCAGTTCATGAATTAATTCAGAAGCCTTGGGCCCTATTATATGAGCACCAAGCAGGATATCTGTCTCGGTATCTGAAATTACTTTAACAAATCCATCAATTTCGCCTATTACATGAGCCTTTCCAATAGCTCTGAATGGAAATACTCCTTTTTTAATTTTAATCCCTTTTTGAAAAGCCTCACTCTCTTTAAGTCCTACTGAGGCAACTTCTGAAATAGTGAAAATTGTTGAGGGTATCACACTATAATCCATTTTTAAGTTTTCTCCCACAGCATTTTTACCTGCTATCTCACCTTCTCTGTATGCCACATGAGCAAGAAGCCATTTGCCATTTACATCACCTATAGCATAAACATCTTCCAAATTAGTTTGCATATACTCATTTACTATGATTTCTCCTCGGCTACCAAGTTTGACCTCAGCATCTTTCATAAATTCCGTATTATAAGCTCTACCAACTGATACAAGAATTATATTTGAAATAACTGTTTTTCCATTAGAGAGACCAATATCTATTGTTTCATCTTTTTTATTTAAATCCTCAATTCTAACACCTGTATAAAACTCAATTTTTCTTTTTTTAAAAAGTCTCTCAAGAGCTCTTGAGATTTCTTCATCTTCCATGGGCAAAACTCTTGGCATTAGCTCTATTAAAGTTACCTTACTTCCAAGAAGATGAAATATCCAAGCAAACTCACATCCGATAGCACCAGCACCTATGATTGTAATAGATTTAGGTATATCTTTCATTTTCCAAAGGTCATCACTTGAAAGAATCCTTTCACCATCAAAACTAAGCATAGGGAGTTCTGCAGGTCTTGAGCCAGTAGCAATTATTACGCTATCAGACCTTATTTTTTCTGAAGATTGCTTTAATATGACTGTTTTGTCATTTATCAATTCCGCATCATCTTTTATAATTTTCACTCCTGCATTCTTTAAAAGCATAATTAAACCCTTTTTCTGAGTCTCTACAACAGTGTCTTTTTTCTGCATGAGAGTTGTTAAATCAATAGGAAAATTAAATAAATTTGATTGATAACTATATTGATAGGATTTTATTCTGTCTAAAAGTTCAAGGGAATATATAAGTGTTTTCGTAGGAATACAGCCCTTATTAAGGCACGTACCACCGAGTTCGTCCCTTTCAATTAATAATACTTCCGCACCTGCCCTTCTTGCAGTAAGGGCAGATACATATCCTGCAGGTCCACCTCCAATAACAGCAATTTTCATTATTTCTCTTCTTCAATATAGCTTTCGTATTCCTCATAATCCATTAAATCATCAATTTCATCAGAATTATCCATTTCAATCAATGCAATCCAGCCTTTACCATATGGGTCCTCATTGATAATCTCTGGATGGTCTATGAGTTCCTCATTTACCTGAACTATTATACCGCTTATAGGTGCAATTACTGGTGAAGAAGTTTTTGTTGATTCAATCTCAGCCATTTCAGTATCTGCATCTACATGAGATTCAACTTCAGGCAACTCAATATAAATTATATCTCCCAGTGACTCCTGTGCATAATCAGTGATACCGATTTTAACCTTTTTACTTTTACCTGATAATTTAACCCACGTGTGTTCTTTATGAAACCTGTAATTTTCTAAACCCATTTTACCTCCATTTCGTTTTAAGATAATATTTTCAATATATACTTTGAGGCTATACAAATTGTCAAGCAAAAAAATTACTCTCTATATACCCCTATAAAATTTAAGCTTATCATTGATAATCATGAAATATCAACTAAGCCTGTTAAATAAAAATTTAAGGAAGAAAAATCCGGCTAAAAAGCATATAAAAGAATAGGCAATTAAAACATTCCTTACCCCGAATGCTTCTACCAAAAACCCAACTAAAATATTACCTATTGGCGTAAAACCGAGAAATACGAAGGAAAAGAAACTCATTATCCTGCCTCTAAGTCTTTGATCTGTTTGATTTTGAATAAAACTGTTACTGACAGTAAAAAAATTAACAAATGCGAAACCTAAGAGAAAAGCAAAAGCCATAGACACATAAAGATTTGTTGAAAAAGCTATTCCTAAAATACCTATTGGAAAAATCATGGAAGCCTTAAAAATATGATTAGCTTTATCATCTATATCTTTTTTTAGAGTAATAATAATAGCAGCGGTAAGAGAACCAAATCCTATAGAAGAAACTATCATTCCAAGACCTTCAATACCTGCATTTAATACAGAGTCTGCTATAATAGGTAAAATCGGAATAAATGAAATACCAAAAATTGTAAAAGTTCCTATCGCACAAATAATGTATAAAATTCTCTTATTATTCACAAGAAAATGTAATCCTTCCTTGAAGAAAGATTTGAAAGACATATCTCCATCAAAGTTTATACAACTTTTAGTGCATAGAGTTATTAATATAATTATTAAAGGCATAAAACTTAATGCATTAAGATAAAAACACATCTGAAAATTCAGGTTTGCAACAATTAATCCTGCTAAAAACGGTCCTATAATTCTTGCAATATTAAATGACATAGATTGCATAGCAACTGCTTTAGTAATCATTTCTCTCGAGACAATTTCTGATATAAATGCCTGCCTTGCAGGCATATCAAAAGCAGTAGCTATTCCAAGAATAAAAGAAGCCATAGCAACATGCCATATGGTAACAATATTTATTTGAATAACAATACCAAGAAAAAGAGCAGGAAATAATGAAAAAATTTGAGTAAAAATTAGGATTTTTTTTCTTGAGTATTTATCTGCAAGAACTCCTCCAAAAAGGGTAAATAGTAACATAGGAACTGAAGATAAAAAAGACACTAAACCAAGATATAGAGCAGATTTTGTCAAAATATATACAAGCCAATTCTGAGCTATATGCTGCATCCATGTACCACTAAGAGAAATTGTCTGGCCTATCCAGTATGCTCTAAATTCTTTTATTTTCAGAGGATGGGACATTTAATAATTATATCATGTGTTAAGCAAAGGTAGGACCGTCTAATTTTATCCAATAGAAGATGTTATAATATTTTGTTATGGCAATACTTAAAAAAGTCCTGTTATATCTGAGGATGATAAAAATTGAACACAGTGTATTTGCCCTTCCCTTTGCTTTCGCAGCTGCTATGCTTGCTGCACAAGGTATACCCGATTTGAAACAAATTTTCTGGATTATTATTGCCATGGTTACGGCAAGAGCCTCTGCATTTGGTTTTAACAGAATAATTGATCGTAAGATTGATGCTCTAAATCCGAGGACTTCAAATAGGGAAATTCCTTCAGGAAAGATTAAGATTTGGGAGGCTATTTTATTTACAATGATATGCCTCGCAATTTTTGTATATTCTGCTTGGATGCTTAATCCACTTTGTTTCAAACTTTCACCTTTAGCCATATTAATACTCTTTATATATTCTTATACCAAAAGATTTACATGGACATGCCATTTTTTTCTTGGAATGGCTCTTGCCCTCGCACCTCTTGGAGCATGGATTGCAATAAAAGGAAGTTTTGATTGGGAAATTATTCCTTTAGTGATAACAGTTATTTTCTGGCTTGCGGGATTTGACACACTGTATGCATTATGGGATGTGGAATTTGATAAAAAATTTGGAATTTACTCAATTCCCAAGGTTTTCGGTGTGAAAAAAGCTATCAATATTGCAAGATTTTTTCATTTAATTGCATTTTGCTTTCTTATAATTACAGGATTTATTTTTAAACTTAATTTATTTTATTGGATTGGAATGTTTTTTGTTGCTTTTCTATTTTTAAGAGAACATTCTTTAGTAAAACCTCATGACCTTTCAAAACTTAATATCGCCTTTTTTAATATGAATGGATATATTAGTCTAACAGTATTTATTTTCGTTGCCTTTTCCTTGTTGATTAAACTTTGATGATTTATAATGAAACAACACATTTAAATCTGTCACAAGCATTAATTAAAGAAAAGAACAGCTTACTTCATCTTCTTCAGGAAAATAATGAAATTTATAATATCTCCAGCTCTTCTCTTGCCTTAGGAATTTTATTATATGAACAATCTTTTATTTTAGTTGAGGAAAGTGAGGATACTGCTCAAAAAATTTTCACTGCAATAAAAACTTTTGGAGAGTTTTTTGGTGTCTCTAACGAAATAATGTATTTACCCAGTGAGGGTTTTGAGAGAACAAACACAATCATTAAATTTTTAAACTCTAAGGGAAAAAGATTAATTACAACAAAAGATGCATTAATGTTTGACTCAGAAATTATAGATTTATCATTCCATATCAAAAAAGAATCAGAAATTGTAAGAGAGGAACTGTCTAAGAAATTAATAGGAGCTGGTTATTCAAAGGTAGAAATAGTTGTACAAGAAGGTGAGTTTTCTCATCATGGTTGGGTTTTTGATATTTGGAATGCGGGAGAAGAATATCCATGCCGCATTGAATTTTTTGGCGATATTGTAGAGGAAATAAAATACTTTTATCCGGAAACCCAAAAATCTTTTAAGAGTTTATCTGAAATATTAATTGTTCCCTATTATGAAGCTAAAAGAGATAAAAATATAATCGAATTCGTAAGTCCGGAAATTTTAATAACAACAGATAGAGACCTATTGCCTGATAGCTCAATAAATTGCAGAATAATTAAAATCTCTCATATTCCTTATCAATTTTCAAATATCTCTATGGATGCAAAAGATAAGTCAATAGCTGGTTTAGGAATAATAAAAAATGAAAGAAAAAGTCTTTTTGATTTTCCCAGAAATTTGAAAAAACTTGGAATCCCTATACTTATCGTTCTTAATTCCCAAGGAAAGGCAGAAACTGTAAAGGAAATTTTGTTTAACCATGAAATAATTGCACCCATTATCAATAAAAATGATGTATTTAATTACACAGGTAAATATGCCATTACTGTAGGAGAATTGCATGAATATCTATTCAGAGAAAATATTTTAATTATTACTGATCATGAAATTTTTGATGAAAAAATACATAGAAAGAAAAAACCAGTTTTACAAAAAATACCCTTAGACGGGATAGAGATAAAAGAAGGAGACTATGTAGTACATAAAGAACATGGAATAGGTATATTTAAAGGAATAAAAAGGCAAACCTATGAAGATTTTGAAGAAGATGTTTTAGTCCTCCAATATGCTGAAGGAGACATTCTGTATGTACCTACTTGGGGAATAGAAAAAATTTATAGATATTCAGCTAAAGAAGGCTTTCTTCCTCAAATAGACAAATTAGGTACAAACAGATGGCAGAAATTAAAAGAGAGAGAAAGAAAGAAAATTCATGATATCGCTGACAAACTTTTGAAGCTTTATGCTCAGAGAAAAACAGAAAGAGGCTTTATTTATAGCGAAGACACAGAAATCCATAAAAATTTTGATGATTTTTTCCCATATGAGGAAACTGAAGATCAGCAAAAGGCTATCAATTCTATTTTAAATAAAATGAGAGAACCTTTTCCTATGGAAATTCTCTTATGTGGCGACTCAGGTTACGGAAAAACTGAAGTTGCAATGAGAGCTGCGTTCAGGGCTGTCTATGATAAAAAACAGGTGGCAGTTTTAGTCCCCACAACTTTATTATGTGAACAACATTATAGAACATTTAAAAAAAGATTTGAGGCTTTTCCGGTTAGGATTGAATATTTGAGTAGATTTCGCTCAACAAATGAGATAAAACAAGCCATTGAAGATACTGAAAAAGGTAAAGTAGACATTTTAATAGGCACACATATGATGATTATGAAAGAAGTAGATTTTTTTGATCTTGGGCTTTTAATTATAGATGAAGAACAAAAATTCGGAGTAGTTCAAAAGGAAAAATTAAAAGAAAAATTTCCAAAGGTCGATTTAATTACAATTACCGCTACACCCATACCAAGAACACTCCAAATTGGGCTTAGTGGTCTTTGGGATATATTTATAATTCAAACACCTCCAAAAGAAAGACTCTCTGTAAAAAGTTTTATTGTCTATGAAGATTATCAAATAATAAAAGAAGCTATAGAGAGAGAATTAAAAAGAAAGGGACAGGTATATTTTCTACACAACAGAATTCAAGATATTAATATTTATAAAACTAAACTTAAAACAATTCATCCTTCTTCAAGAATTTCAATTGCCCATGGAAGAATGAGAGAAAATCAACTGAATAAAATTATGCTCAATTTTATTGAAGGTGAAATAGATATTTTAGTATGTACATCAATAATTGCTTCAGGGATAGATATACCAAACGTTAATACTATCATAATAAATAGAGCAGATCTTTTTGGGTTAAGCGATCTTTATCAAATAAGAGGCAGAGTTGGAAGAGCTGACAAACAGGCTTATGCATATTTCATCGTACCCCCTGAGGAGCTACTTACTGAAAATGCAAAAAAAAGAATAAAGTCAATACAAGAAATGAGTTATCTCGGCGCAGGCTTTCATATTGCTCTTAAAGATTTAGAAATCAGAGGAGCAGGAGAACTCTTAGGTATTGAGCAGTCTGGAGTAAACAGACTGGGTTTTGACCTTTATATTGAGATGTTAAATGAAACTATTAAAGAGATGAAAGGAGAATCCATTGTTGAGACAAAGCTTCCTGATATCAAACTTACTATTCCTGCATACATTCCTGAAGATTACATAGAAGAAACGCCTATGAGAATAAGAATATACCGAAAACTCGGTCAAATTTTTGAACTTTCAGAAATAAACAAACTTCATGATGAAATTTTCGATAGATTTGGCAAACCACCTGAAGAAGTGGAGAATTTATTCAAATTATCTCAAATAAGAATTCTTTCTTCAAAGATAAAAGTTGATAAAGTTCAACAAAATAAATCAGGTTTTAAGTTTACAATACAGAAAAATCTTGAGGAGAGTTTTGTAAAAAACATCATCTCTCTATTAAATAATTTTAGAAAGAAAGAAATTATAAAGAATTTAAAATTCTATCCCGATGGATTTGAAATAGGTATTAAAGAACTTGACAGCATGATTTTATTTCTTAAAAGATTAATTTCAAAATTAGAGAATGAAAAATGATATACTATAAAATTATGAAATTGAAAATATTAATTTTATTGACTATTATAACCATAACAGCTTGTACTTCCGAAGAGAGAATAATAAAGACTAATGAATCTGATTTTCATAAAGAAATAGGCTTTGCCTATTACATTGAAAAAAATTATCAACTTGCCTATTCTGAATTTCACAAAGCATTACAGCTTGATCCTAACAACAAAGATGCCCTTCACGGTTTAGCACTTGTGCATATGGAATTTCAGGAATATGAAATGGCAAGGGATTTGTTTCATAGAGCCCTATCAATTGACCCTAATTATGCTGATGCTTGGTTTAATCTTGGACTTTGTTATCAGAAGCTTAATATACACGCCGAAGCAATCAATGCATTTAGTAAAGCTTTAAGTAATCCTATCTTTATAACACAGGATAAAGCTTACTTCGGACAGGGATTATCCTATTACAGACTTGGTAAATACGAAGAAGCTAAAAATTCCTTTGACAAAGCAATAAAAAGAAACATACTTCTAATTCAGGCTCATTTATATATGGCTTTAACAAATCAAAAATTAGGCCTTTATTCTGAAGCCTCAAAGACTCTAAAACACGGCATTAAACTTGATCAAACTTACAAGGGTGATTTAGATAAATTTATAAAAGATTTAATAGATGCTTCAAAATCTGGACAGGGAAACTTACCAAAAGAAGATATTTTGGACCTTCTTGAAATTTTAAAATACTGAAATGGCTAAAATTAAAATAGTAAAAGCCGCTGGAGCTATTTCTCTCGCAACTACATTTAGCAGAATCTTAGGATATATCAAAGACATGATTCTTGCAAAATATTTTGGTGCTACAGGAATAAGCGATGTATTTTTTGTTGCCTTTAGAATCCCTAATCTCCTCAGAGAACTATTTGCTGAAGGCTCCATGTCATCAGCAGTTGTTCCTGTGCTTAAAGAATCTCAGGTCAAGCAGGGGCAGGAAGAGACAAAAAAAATTGTAAAAAGCCTCTTTACATTCATTATTTTTGTAGTAGGGATAGTAACTATTTTAGGCATAATATTCAGTCCTTTAATCGTTAAATTAATAGCTCCAGGTTTTATGGAAAATCCTGAAAAATTTGATCTAACAGTGCTTCTTACAAGACTAATGTTCCCCTTCTTACTTTTTATCAGTCTTGCTGCACTTACAATGGGAACGCTTAATTCAAATAACGTATTCTTTATTCCCGCTCTTGCTCCTTGTTTTTTGAATATAGCAATAATTGTTCTTGTAATTGGATTTAGCAGCTTTTTCTTTAATCCTATCGTATCAGTAGCAGTTGGAGTTACCTTAGGCGGACTGATTCAATGGCTTGTGCAGACACCACAATTTTATAAAAGTGGCTTTAATTTTGGATTTACCACATTTCATCCTGCACTAAAAAAAATCATTCTTCTTGTAATCCCAACAATCCTTGCAATGACTGTTAATCAAATTAATATTTTTGTAAGCACCATAATTGCAAGCTTTCTTCCAGAAGGAAGTGTCACTTATCTATATTATTCAATGAGACTTATTCAGCTTCCTATTGGGATATTTGGAGTAGCAGTAGGAATGGCAGTATTGCCAACTCTATCCCAGCATGTTGCTGAAGGCAATAAAAATCAACTTGCTAAGGATTTTTCTTTTTCTCTAAAATTTCTCTTTTTTCTCACTATACCATCCACAATTGGCTTGATAATGCTGAAAGAACCTATTGTAAATACGCTGTTTCAGCGAGGTGCTTTTGATATTACAGCAACTTTTAACACTTCTCAGGCTTTACTTTTTTATAGTATCGGAATACTTGGAACAGTTGGTTCAAGAACCATAACAGCCACATTTTACTCTTTGCAGGACACTAAAACTCCAGTAATCTGTGCAACCGCTGGAATACTTACTAATATCGCTTTTTCTGTTCTTCTTATGCATACTATGCAACATAACGGATTGGCACTTGCTTATTCTCTTGCAGCTACAGTACAGTTTTCAATGTTATCAATTTTTATAAAAAATAGAATTAATGAAATTTCTTTTACCGTTATTATTCCCTCATTTATTAAAAGCACCATTGCTGCATTAATTAGTGTAGGAATAGCTAAATTAATCTGTCAGATTGACTCTTCTCTGTGGTTACATAGCGAAAAAATGCTCCTAAAATTCATATGGCTTGGAACATCAATATTCATAGCTATTTTATTTTATTTTATAATCTGCTATTTGCTGAAACATGAAGAACTGAGTTATATTTTAAAAAGGATGTGGAGGAAAATATGAAAATAAAAAAATTTGAAGTAGGTCCGCTCTTAGTAAACTGTTATATAGTATACGATGAAATTAAAAAGGATGGTTTTGTAATAGACCCAGGGGATGAACCTGATATCATACTTGATTTTATAAAAGAAGAAGGTTTGAATATCAAGTATATCATATGCACTCATGGACACTTTGATCATATTGGAGCTGTTAAAGAAATAAAGGAAGAAACTGGAGCAAACATAATCCTTCATAAAGCTGATACAGATATTTATAGAAACTCCGCTCAGGTGGCATTGCAATTTTTTGGAATTGAAATTGAAACTCAACCTGACCCGGACAAATTCATTGATGATGAAGAAACTTTGATGATATTTAACAAAGAACTCAAATTTATTCATACACCTGGACACTCTCCTGGTAGCATATCTATTTACCTTGATGGTTACCTATTCACAGGAGACACACTTTTTGCAGGTTCTGTTGGAAGAACAGATATTATTGGTGGCAATATAGGTCAACTACTTAATTCACTTAATAAAATAGCAACCCTTCCCCCTGATACTATAGTTTTTCCAGGTCATGGGCCTAAGACTAAATTGGAGATTGAAAAAAAATTAAATCCGTTCTATCATGAAATTTTTTAAAACTTTAGTATTATTGTTTTTAATATTCATCTTATCTTGCGGTAAATCAACGGTTGAAGAAAAATCTAAAACTCCAATTAATGAGAGCAGTAAAGAACAAATTGTTATTGGTGTCTTGCCTGAAGAGTCTCCCAGAGAAATATATGAAAAATTATATCCTCTTAAAAATTTCCTCTCTAACATACTTCAAAAACCTGTTAGTATTGAAATAGCTAAGAATTTTAAGGACTTAGAGGGCAAAATTAGAGAAGACAAAATTCACCTTTTCATTGTAGACCCTGCAACTTATTGCGAGCTTAAATGGAACATGAAGAATAAAATATTTCCTCTAATTAAACCTGAAGGTGGAATAGCTGAGACAAGAAGCGTATTTGTCACAAAAGAGGGTAAAAATATTGAAAAAATATTTGATTCTCTTGGGAAAAAACTTGCTCTTGGTGAAGAAAAGTCCTCATTTAGTTATCTCATTCCGCTTTCAATGCTTAGAGATGTTGATATATCCATAAAGGATTTTAAATCCGTAGAAATGCTTGGGAAAGAGCAAAGAATTGCTCTATCTATATTGATTGGTGACCATGATATAGGTGCGATGAGTGAAATGACTGCAAACAAATATATCAAAGATGGACTTAAAATCATCAGATATTCTGAGCCAACTCCAAGATTTTTAATTGCTTATGTAAATATTCTGAAAAATGAGGAGATAGACAAAATAAAAGATGCTATTATATACAGGTCGGAAGAGTTGCTTCGCAAATCTTTAGGAGTGAAAAAGTTCACCTTAGCTGAAGACAGAGATTTTGACTACATTAGAGTGCTTATCAGAAACCTAAAAGGGGTTGATTATATTGAATACGGGCCTAAAACAGTCAAAGTTGCAATATTACCTTTATACAGTCCACTAACAATATACAATAGATACGATCCTCTTATGAGATATTTATCTGAAAAAACTGGATATGAATTTAAACTTGTCATACCAAAGGACTTTGAAGAGTTCATACGTATAGTAAGCGAAGGAAAGGTTAATTTCTCCTATCAAAATCCTTATGTTTTTTCAATAATATCAAAGAAATATCCCATAAAACCTCTTTCAATTACTGTTGGCGAAGATTGCACAACTGATGAGAGAATCTGTGGTAGTGAAAAATTTAGAGGTGTCATAATAACAAGAAAAGAGAGTAACATTAATAAAATTGAAGATCTGAAAGGGAAAAAGATCATGATTGTTTCTCCTACCTCAGCAGGTGGATATTTATCCCAAAAGCTCTATCTTGAAAAGAAGGGATTCAATTTACAAAGAGATTTCAAATTAATTGATGTAAAAAGACAGGAAAAGGTTATCATTGGAGTTTATAAAGGAGAGGCTGATGCTGGTTTTGTCAGAGAAGCTGCATTAAGTGTCTGGGCTAATGAAGTAGATATATCCAAGATAAAAATTCTTGACTATGGTGAGTATCTCCCAAATTGGCCATTCGCAGTTGTAAATAATAAGAAAAGCGAATTAACAAAAACGGTAAAAAAGCTAATTACTGAACTTAATGATCAAAATATTCTTAATAGAGCTAAGGTAAAAGCCTTCAAAGAGGCAACAAATGAAGATTTTGCAGTACTTAAAAAGCTCAGTTATTAAAAACTTTTTAATCAGTATCCAAAAATTGAGTATAAGATGGAAAATATTTTTTTCCTTTCTTATTCTATTTTTGGTAATCATGCTCTCAATTAATCTTTTGATTCTAAACTATCAAAAGAAATCATTAAGAAATCAGATAGATATAAATATTTCATTGATTCTTGAAAATCTATCAAAAGATGTAATAGATAATCTCATTTTCTTTGACCCTTTAGCAATTGATGAAAAAATTTCTTCAGCCATGAATAATCCAGGAATGGAATATATCATGCTTACCGACAAAAACGGCAGGATAATTGGACATAGTGATAAATCTCTACTCGGCTCTATTATAAATTTAGATTATAACAGATGGAAAAAAACAGATAATGATAAAATTCTCCACATAAATTTACCAGTAGTCTCAGGAGATAGCTTCTTTGGAATTTTAAGAGCTGGTATTTCTGAAAATAAAATTTCAAATTACATATATGAGTCAACAAAAAATCTTAGAAACTACATTTACATCCTTAGCTCATTATCCTTTGTGCTTACTGTATTTTTATCCTTTATGGTCTCAAAAACTCTTATAAAACCTCTCCAAGCATTAAAAAATAAAATGGCAAACATAGGGACTAATAAACTTGAACTGTGCGAAAATCCAACTAATGTGCTTTGTAAAGATATTTTTGGCTGTGAAGAAAAAGATTGTCCTGCTTATGGTAAAGAGAGATGCTGGTTCATAAAAGAAGCAAAGGAAAACTGTAAAAAGTTTTATAACACTAACTGTAAGG
The DNA here is from genome assembly GCA_026415595.1 of Thermodesulfovibrio sp. Lineage (GTDB taxonomy): Bacteria > Nitrospirota > Thermodesulfovibrionia > Thermodesulfovibrionales > Thermodesulfovibrionaceae > Thermodesulfovibrio. The sequence continues at coordinate 21,354 of JAOAGU010000011.1, forward strand.
ACTGTTCTGTATATAAAATTTCATGTGGAGACGAAATCGGGTATTTAATTGAAACATTTAATGAAATGATTGTTAAATTAAAGGAATCCCTTCAAGAACTTGATAGAACAACAAAGGAAAAGCTTAGACTTGAAAAGTCATCAGCTATGGCAGAAATGGCAATGATAGTTGCACATGAGATAAAAAATCCTCTCAATTCAATAAAGGCATCTACCTCTTATTTAAAATCTAATTTTCAGGGAGAGGTTTTAAGGGAATTTCTCTCAATTATTGATAAAGAAACAGAGAGATTAAACGAACTGATAACAAGTTTTCTTTCTTATGCAAGGCCTGTTCCAATAAAATATGAAAAGGGAGATATAAATCAGATATTAAAGGATGTTATAAAACTTGTAAAAAATGAAATTATAGAAGAAAAAAAGATTCTTCAGACTGACTTTGACCTAACTATTCCTGAATTTTACTTTGATCATCATCAACTAAAACAAGCTGTACTCAATCTCTTAGTAAATGCCTTAGATGCAACAAATGAAGGAGATATAATTGGAATAAAAACTGAAAAAATAAACAGTAAAATAAAAATAACAATAAAGGATTCAGGAACTGGGATACCAGAAAAAATTATGGTTAAAATATTTGAACCCTTTTTCACTACAAAAACTACAGGTTCAGGCCTTGGACTTGCTTGTGTTGAAAGAATTATAAAAGATCATGAAGGTACTATAAATGTAAAAAGCAAAATTGGCGAAGGAACAGAATTTGCAATAGAATTGCCTATAAAGGAAAGTTGAAATGCCAAATATCTTATACATAGATGATGAAATAAGTGCACTTAAGGTAATTTCAGCCATATTCAAAAAAGAAGGATACAGCGTTTTTACAGCTACTACTGCTGAAGAGGGAATAGAGATCCTTAAAAACACATCTATTGACTGCATTCTTCTTGACTACAGATTGCCAGGAATGAATGGAATAGATTTATTAAGATGGCTTAAGATCAGTGAATTATCAATACCTACAATAATGCTTACAGCTTATGGAACAATTGAAAAGGCTGTGGAGGCAATGAAACTCGGTGCTCATCATTATCTAATAAAACCCATAGATACAGAACTCCTTATCAATATAACAAAAGAAGCTATTGAAAAATCAAAGGGAATCCAAAGATTAGAAAAAATAGAGACCCATTTCCCTGAGATAATAGGTAAAAGTAAAGTAATGCAAGAGGTCTTCTATATAATGCAGATGGTAGCTGAAAGCAATGCCAATGTTCTAATCACAGGCGAATCAGGTACTGGTAAGGAACTTGTAGCACGAGCAATTCACAAGAAATCTCTGAGAAAAACTAAACCGTTTGTAATAGTTGACTGCACAACCATTCCTGAAAATCTTCTTGAAAGTGAACTTTTCGGACATGAAAAAGGTTCATTCACAGGAGCTATAGATAGAAAAACAGGACTTATTGAACTTGCCCATGAAGGAACAGTTTTTCTTGATGAAATTGGTGAATTACCAATGTTTTTACAGAAAAAACTTCTCAGATTCCTTCAAGAAAAAGAAATTCAGAGAGTTGGAAGTGTCCAGAGAACTAAAGTTGATGTAAGAGTGATCTCTGCAACAAACCGAGATCTCGAAAAGGCAGTACAGGAAGGCCTATTTAGAGAAGACCTTTATTGGAGACTTAATGTGGTAAGAATAAATCTACCACCACTAAGAGAAAGAAAAGAAGATATTCCCTTACTCATAAGTTATTTTCTAAATAAATTTTCAAAGGAAAATAATAAACCCATTCCTCAACTTGAGCCAGAAATGATGGATGTTCTCATAAACTATGATTGGCCAGGAAACATAAGAGAACTTGCAAATGTTATTGAAAGAGCTGTAGTTTTATCTCCCTCAGGATTAATCTCTATGAAATATCTCCCTAAGAAAATACAGGAAAAAACTGGATGGTCTGTGACTAAGGAAAATACACTTAATCTTCTTGAAGTTGAAAAGTCATTGATTCTTAGGGCATTAAATTCTACAGGCTGGAATCAGACAAAAACAGCTGAAATTCTCGGTATTTCAAGAAAACAACTGCGTACAAAAATGAAAAATCACGGATTATTATCACAAACAGAAGATGATTAAAGATTGTCAATTCTATATTTTCTCCATACAATTATTACAAATACCTTCTAATAATACTTTTATCTTATTTACAATAAACCTTTCCTTTATATAATCAGGAATCTCTAAGTTGTCGTAGGTTTTATTATAAAAATCAATAATTTTACCGCAGTTTTTACACCTAAAGTGGTGGTGATTCTTATTGTTTGGATCAAATCTTCTCACATCACCCGAGCCTTCAACGATCTCCAGTAGCCCTATTTCAGCAAAAGTCAAAAGCGTTCTATTTACTGTGTCAAAGGATATGGCAGGATGAGATTGTTTAACTCTCTTATAAATTGCCTCTGCTGATGGATGATTTCCTGAGTTTAAGACCTCTTTATATATGGCTATTCTTTGAGGTGTAATCTTTAATCCGAATTCTTTACACTTTTGAACAAATTCCGGTAAAACTTCTTCTTGTATTGACCTTCCTTCATTCATTATGATAAACTCCTAAATAAGAATTATTATTAATTAAGTTTTATCCGCATAATAAATAATAACAGAAAAAGGAGGGCAAAATGGAAACAAAGGAGAAAAAAAGATGGATTACAGACTGGTGGCCCAAAAGACTTAATCTAAAAGTTTTAAGACAAAACTGCCCTAACTCCAATCCCTATGGTCCTGATTATGATTACGCAAAGGAATTTGAAAGTTTAGATCTTGCAGAAGTCAAAAAAGACTTAAAAGAAGTTTTGACAGCTTCTCAGGATTGGTGGCCCGCTGATTTTGGACACTACGGTGGACTCATGATTCGCTTAGCCTGGCACAGTGCAGGTAGCTACAGAATATATGACGGAAGAGGTGGGGCAAGAACCGGTGATATTCGCTTTCCACCAAGAGGTAGTTGGCCAGACAATATG
>JAOAGU010000012.1 GCA_026415595.1 Thermodesulfovibrio sp.
GGCTTCCTGCCCTGTGCGTGATGGAGGAAAAGGGGATCCGGCAGTTAGGTCCGTTAGGGAGCCAGCGTAGGTAGCGGTGTGCATGCCTCTTCGGAGGAAGCCTAACCTACCTACAAGGCACCCACTTGTCCGAGTGGGATCTAACTTTCCATGCCACACGGCAGGGCGGGGGTATGATGACGGTGGAGAAATCCACTTTAAGATAGATATAAAAGTAGTTAAGCATTACATACTTAAATTTTTTATAGATTTTATATTCTATCCACTTCATCATATTCCCTCAAGGAAGCCAAATATAAAATACTCTATTTTTTGGAGGTGTTCCGATGGAGTTTATATATATTCTTATTGCTATTGTTGCTGGTGTGGCTTCTGGATATGGTTTTTACATATATAAAAGGAGTAAACTCGGGGAAGAAAAACTAAAAATCCATGAGGAAGTTCAGAAACTTATTGAAGATGCAAAAAAAGAAGCAGAGGCAATAAAAAAGGAAGCTGAAACTATAAAAAAGGAAGCACACATTTCAGCTAAAGAAATTGTCTATCAATTAAAGTCAGAGGCTGAAAGGGAGCTTAAGGAAAAGACCAAGGAGATAACCTATCAGGAAAAAAGGCTCAGGCAGAAAGAAGAACTTCTTGATCGCAAATTAGAACAGGTTGACAAGAAAGAAACCGAGTTAAGCAGGGTAGAAAAAGAGTTAATCGCAAGAGAGAGACAAATTCAGGATAAAGAGGAGCATTACAAACAACTCATAAAAGAACAGCACGCCCTTTTAGAGAAAATTGCAGGCATGAAGGAAGAAGAGGCTAAGCAGGAACTTTTTAAAAGAATTGAGCAGGAGGCTAAATTTGAGGCAGCAAAGCTTATTAAAAAAATTGAAGAAGAGGCAAAGCAGGAAGCAGACAAAAAAGCAAAAGAAATACTAAGCCTTGCTGTACAGAGATACGCAAGTGATTATGTAGTGGATGCTACAGTTGCTGCAGTAAGCCTTCCAAATGATGAAATGAAAGGTAGAATAATCGGAAGAGAAGGCAGAAACATAAGAGCCTTTGAAGCCCTTACTGGAGTTGACCTTGTAGTTGATGATACACCAGAGTTAGTGATACTGTCATCTTTCGACCCAATAAGAAGAGAGGTTGCCAGAATAGCACTTGAAAGATTAATAACTGACGGAAGAATTCATCCAGCAAGAATTGAGGAAGTAGTTGAAAAGGCACGCAGAGATGTAGATATTTCTATAAGAGAAGAGGGTGAAAAAGCTATTTTTGAGCTTGGATTAAGCGGTATTCATCCGGAAATTGTTAAGCTTATAGGAAGGCTTAAATATAGGACATCCTATGGCCAGAATGTACTGCAGCATTCCAAAGAAGTTGCTTGGCTTAGTGGTATTATGGCAGGAGAAATAGGAGTTAATGTAACCTTAGCTAAAAGAGCAGGTTTACTTCATGATATAGGAAAGGCAGTAGATCACGAGATGGATGGTTCTCATCAGGAGATTGGTGCGACTCTTGCAAGAAAATACGGAGAAAGTGAAGAGGTTATTAATGCTATCTTATCCCATCATGAGGATGTTGATTTTAGCTGTGTAGAGTCTGCCCTTGTTGCAGCAGCAGATGCACTCTCTGCAGCTCGTCCTGGAGTAAGAAGGGAGACAATAGAAAGTTATATAAAGAGGCTCACCAAGCTTGAAGAGCTTGCTATGTCCTTTCAAGGAGTTCAGAACTGTTACGCCATTCAGGCAGGAAGAGAGGTTAGACTTATTGTAAGACCAGATATGGTAACAGATGAAGAATGCGCGCTTATTGCAAGAGAATTAAGTAAAAGAATTGAAAAAGAACTGAGTTATCCTGGACAGATAAAAGTTACGGTCATAAGAGAATCCAGATTTATAGAATATGCCAAATAGTGATACTGTTAATATTCTTTTTATTGGTGATATAGTTGGGAAGTCTGGAAGAAATATTGTAAAGGCTTTACTTCCAAAATTAGTTGACCAATATAAAGTTGAATTGGTGATTGCTAATGGCGAAAACGCAGCAGGTGGATTTGGAATAACAGAAAAAGTTGCAGCAGAACTTTTTTCCTATGGCATAGATATTATTACAACTGGTAATCATGTGTGGGATAAAAAAGAGGCGGTTTCATATATTGCAAAAGAACCAAGAATTCTAAGACCCATAAACTATCCAGAAGGTACTCCAGGGATTGGAAGTTTAATCTTCAAAACAAGAAAAAGTAAGTTGGTGGGATTGATAAATGCAATGGGTAGAATTTTTATGAATATACTTGATTGCCCTTTCAGAATTACAAAAAAAGAGGTTGAAAGGATTAAAAAGGAGACAAATATAATTTTAATTGACTTCCATGCAGAAGCAACCTCAGAAAAAATTGCTTTTGCCTTTTATTTAGACGGAAAAGTAAGCGCAATTGTAGGTACTCATACTCATGTGCAGACAGCAGATGAGAGAATTCTTCCAAAAGGCACAGCTTATATAACAGATGTGGGAATGACAGGCCCTGAAAACTCAGTTATCGGATTTAATGAGGATGAAGTAATAGAGAAGTTTCTTACACAAATGCCACAAAAGTTTGATGTTCCATCAACTCCTGCTGTTCTTTCAGCAGTTTACATAGAGATTGACGTTTCAAGTGGACTGGCAAGAAAAATTGATAGAATAATGGTAAAACAGTCCTAAATTTAAATATTAAAAGTTTACAAATTTTAATTTTTCTGATAATCTTTAAATATGAAGTTTTTTTTAACAGTTCTGTTAGTCCTTTTTTTCCCACTTGCAGCTTTTTCTGATTATGTGGGAATAGAAGCGTGTAAACCTTGCCATCAGAAACAATATGAGAATTTTATTAAGTTTTCTCGAATGTCTAATTCTTTTATAGGAGTTGAAAAAATGAAAAATAAGATAACTCCTGAAGAATTAAAAGGTTGTTATGAATGTCATACAACTGGATATGGTAAAAAAGGAGGCTTTGTCAGTGTTGATAAAACACCACATCTTAAAAATACGGGGTGTGAGGTTTGTCATGGTCCTGGTAAAAAGCATGTTGAGACCAAAAAACCTCAATACATTAAGGGAAAACTTACTCCTAAAATTTGCGAACCCTGTCATACTGAAGAAAGAATAAGAACTTTTAGGTTTAGACCCCTTCTTAGAGGAGCTCATTGATGTTTAAGTTTATTACTCAGAAAATTGGCAACAAACTTCTTTTGACATTTATCGTTATAATCACTATTGTTATGATTATTGAAATATGGTTTAGGATTTATTTTGGAAGAGGAGATAGATTAGAGCTTGTAGAGACTGCCAATAATGAGGTGCTTGATACTATTTATGCAACAATGAAGTATCCTTTAACTGTAGGAGACAGTGATAGTATGCACAGAGATTTAGAGGAAATTGGCAGAAAATATGAAAATATTAGAGTTTATCTTACTGATTTTAACGGAATTATTTCTTTTTCTACAAATAAAAATACAATTCACTCGCAAATAGAAAATGTTATAAAAAATGAAGATTTTATTAGGGTACTTAAAAAAAGCATAGCAGAAAATGCGAACGATAAGTTTACTTCAGAGTATAAAATAAATGGAGAAAGAAACTTAGTTACCATTCTTCCAATTCATAACTCACCTGAATGCTTTCATTGCCATGGTTCATCAAGGAAGGTATTAGGTGCTCTTGTTATGAGTACAGGACTTGAAGAAGTTTACAAAACCATAGCTGCTCAGAGAAACAGGTCTTTAGTTCTTACTGTATTTGCATTTTTTCTTGGAACAGTTGTTATTACTTTTATAGTGAAAAAAATTATTAGAGAACCCTTAGATACTCTGGTAGATGCAACCCAAAGATTTGCTAAGGGTGAAATGCCCAATATTAGTAAATATCCTAAGGATGAAATTGGTATTCTAATAGAAACGTTCAACTATATGGTTAATGAGGTTGCTAAGTCAAAGATGGAGCTTGAGAAAGAGCTTACACGCAGAGCAAGACTTCTTGAGGAGAGAGAAGAACTTGTAGCTTTACTTCAAAAAGCGAATAAACAGCTTAAAGAACTTGATACACTTAAATCTGCATTTATAGCAAATATGTCACATGAGCTCAGAACGCCCATGAATGCTATAATTGGCTATACAGATTTATTACTTGATGAGGTTGACGGACCTCTCAATGATGATCAGAAATCATCTCTTAAGAAGGTCTCTGCAAATGCAAGACATCTTCTACAGTTAATAAACGATGTTTTGGATATTTCAAAAATTGAGTCTGGTAAAATTGAACTAAGACCTAAGGAAATAGATTTAAAAGGACTCATTGATGGCATCATGGTTACCTTTGAACCAATAATTGCTAAAAAGGGACTTACTTTTTCATTGAATATTGAGCCTGGAGCAGAGAAACTCTATGTTGACGAGGATAAAGCAAAACAAATTTTAATAAATCTGATATCCAATGCTGTTAAATTCACTCACGTAGGAGGGATAACAATAAAAGCAAGAGTGTCAGAAAGGGGAGCAGATAAAGAAGGTAATCCTCAGTTTATAGAGATTTCAGTAACTGATACAGGTATAGGAATAAAGAGGGAAGATCTTGATAAAATTTTTGATAAATTTGCACAGGCTGATGTATCTACAACGAGACAGTATGAGGGAACCGGTCTTGGCTTGAGCATTGTCAGGGGCTTAGTGGCTTTACATAAAGGTATGGTATGGGCTGAAAGCGAAGTTGGTAAGGGTAGCACTTTTTATATTCTTTTACCTTTTAAAAAGGAGGTTTTTGATAAACCTGTTCCTGTTATAGATGAAAAAATGGCAGATGAACTGGCTAAATATTTTGAAGTACCAAAGGAAGTTTTCCTACAGGAACCTTCCTATGAAGGTAAGGTGATAAGATGTTGGGATTATACTCAATGTGGACACGTAAACTGTCCTGAATATGGCACAGCTGAAAAAAGATGCTGGCTTGTTTTAGGAACACATTGTAAGGGTATGAGAATTGGTTCTTATCCTGAGAAAGTTGATGCCTGCAAGATATGTGAGGTCGTGATGGACCTTGTTTTAGGTAAGGAACCATCAATTGCAGAAAAGATGGCAAAACCTTCAGAAAAAGAAAAAGTTGTTTTAGCAATTGACGATAATCCAGATGCTGTAGATTTAATAAAAAAATATTTGGAGAAAGATTATAAAGTAATTGGAATCCTGAGCAGTGAAGAGGCAGTTAAAAAAGCAAAGGAAATAAGGCCTGTTGCCATAACGCTTGATATTATGATGCCCAAAAAGGATGGCTGGCAAGTATTAAAAGAACTTAAGGAAGATTATGAAACAAAAGATATTCCAGTAATTATAGTATCCATAGTTGACAATAAAACCCTTGCTTTTAGTCTGGGAGCTGAAGATTACTTTGTAAAGCCTCTTGATGGTAATGCACTTTTAAAAAAGATAAAAAACATAGAGTCATATAAGGCAATCAAAAGTGTTTTGCTTCTTGAAAGAGATGAAAAGACAAACAAAGATCTTTCGATAATACTCCAAGAAAGTGGTTATGAAGTGTATACAGCTTTAAATAGTAATGAAGCCATTGAAATTGTAAAGATTCAAAAACCAGACCTTTTAATTGTTAATATAACTGATCCTTTGAGCAGTGTTTTTGATTTTATTGATTTTATTAAGAGTTCTCCAGACTTAAAGGATGTACCCATAATTGCGCTAACAAATAAAGAGTTGAGTCAGAGAGAAAGAGAAGAATTGGACGGCAGAATAAAGGATATAATAAACAAAGCTCTCTTTTCAGAAGAAGAACTTGTAGAGGAACTCAAAAGCAGTCTTAGAAGAATAAGGAGGATATTATGAAGAAAATTCTTATAGTTGATGATAACGAAGATGCAAGAGAGCTTGTAAAAAAAATACTAAAAAGGCATGGATACGAAATAATAGAGGCAGTTGACGGAGAAGAGGCCATTGCAAAAGCAATTGCCTACAGACCAGACCTTATACTTATGGATATATCAATTCCTAAAATAGATGGATACGAAGCTACAAGAAGGCTAAAAGCAAGACCTGATTTTAAAGATACTCCTATAATAGCCTTTACTGCCCATGCTATGAGAGGTGATCAAGAAAAGGCACTTCAGGCAGGGTGTAATGGATATATATCTAAACCCATTAATGTAAGAGATTTTCCAGAACAAATAAAAATATACATTAAAGATAAATGAACGAACAGAAACAGACTGTCCTGATTGTAGATGATAATATAGATACTGTTGAACTTTTAAGAAAAAGGCTTAAGTCTGAAGGCTACAATACAGTGGAAGCCTATGATGGAGAAGAAGCTTTAAACAAGGTCTATGAATCTCCGCCAGATATAATAATTCTTGATGTAATGATGCCAAAGCTGGATGGATATGAAGTATGCAATAGGCTAAAGTCTGATGAAAAGACCAAATTCATTCCTATCGTTATGCTAACAGCAAAATCTGATGTAGAAAGCAGAGTTAAGGGTTTTGATATAGGTGCTGATGACTATGTACCTAAACCTTTTGATTACAGAGAACTCTCAGCAAGGATTCGTTCTCTTCTTATGAGAAAAGAAACTGCAGAGAGAGTCATTGAAGAAGAAAAAATAGAGTCAGTAAGAAAACTTATTGATAGTCTCTCCCACGAAATAAGAAATCCTATCATAAGCATTGCAGGATTTGCTAAAAAAGTTTATGATAATTTACCTTCAGGAGACCCAAACAAACCCTATCTTATGACCATACTCCAAGAATCTGAGAGATTAGAGAGACTTTTAAGAGAAATACTGAATCTTAAAATGATTGCTATAGGATTTCTTGAAAATGTTGATCCTAAAAAGGCTATAGAAGAAGTTTTAGAGGAATTTGAAAAGGAGATTGAAGACAAAGCAGTAGAGGTTGAGGCAGAATTCAAAGAGAAACCTATAATTTATATAGACAAAGAGCATTTTAAAATAGTTATTCGTAATATTATAAAGAATGCAATTGAAGCAATGTCAAAATCAGATAAGAGAATTTTAAAAATTTCCGTTGAAGTGATAGAAAATTATTTAGAGATAAAAATTTCTGATACAGGTATGGGGATTCCAAAGGAACTGATTAGGAAAATATTTGATCCCTTTTTTACCTCAAAGGTCTATGGACCTGGGCTGGGACTAACAGTTGCCCTTACAATTGTCCAGTATTATAGAGGATTTATATCTGTTGAAAGTGAAGTAGGCAAAGGAAGTGTTTTTACAATAAAATTCCCGCTCAGAGGAAGATAAGAGCCTTCCTTACTTGATTTTAAGATATTTTATAAGATATCATTTTGTATGGATAGGAAGGTAGCTTTTGTATATGATGATATATTTCTTAAACATGAAACACCTCAAGGACATCCTGAGTCAAAGGAGAGACTCCTTGCGATTGTAAATCATCTTAAAAAGGAAGGCACATGGGAGAGACTTATTCATTTAAAGCCAAGAAAGGCTAATGAAGAGGAGTTATCTCTTGTCCATGACCTCAATTATATCAAGAAAATAAGAAGTTCGTCTTCAGGATACTTAGACCCCGATACCTATTTATGTGAGCATACTTATGAAGTTGCCTGTTATGCAGTAGGAGCTGTCTTAGATGCCATTGATGGGGTGCATAACAAGGAATTTGATAGAGCTTTCTGTGCAGTAAGACCGCCAGGACATCATGCTGAGGTTGATACAGCCATGGGATTTTGTATTTTTAATAATGTTTCAGTAGGTGCAGCTTATGCTAAGAAAATGGGATATAAAAAAATTTTTATCATTGATTTTGATGTTCATCACGGTAATGGAACGCAGCATATTTTTGAAGATGATTGTTCAGTTTTCTATTTTAGTTCCCATCAGTTTCCCTTTTATCCAGGTACCGGAAGAGAACTTGAAATAGGTAAAGGAGCAGGCGAAGGTTGTACTTATAATGTTCAGCTAAGAGCAGGGGCAGGAACAAAGGAGTATTTAACGGTATTTCAGGATATTCTTCCACAGAAGATAAGAGAGGTCAGACCTGACCTTCTTCTTGTCTCAGCCGGCTATGATATGCACAAGGATGATCCATTAAGCTATATAAATGTTACAACAGAAGGCGTAAGAAGTATTATAAGGAGCATTCTTAATTCTTCCTATGCACCTAAAATATTTGTCCTTGAAGGTGGATATAATCTTCAGGTCTTGGCTGAATGTGTAAAGATTACTCTTGAAGAAATGCTTGCTTAAACCTTTCCAAAGAAAAAAGTCTGTTTTCATCAAACCCTTCACAACAGATTTCGTATTCAAATATCTAAGTGAGTTTAATTCTTCTTTTCATCTTTCTCCGATTTATAAGACTGTGCCAATAAACTCACTGTATGGATAACATTGCTAATTCCTTTAAATCTATGAAGACTTTCAAAAATCTCCATCATACAGGCAGGACAGCCTGTGCATACCACATCAGCTTCTGTAGTTTTTATATCTTCTGTCTTGGTTTTAGCAATTTTAAGAGATGTGTCTACATTTGTTAGGTGATAACTTCCTCCACTACCACAACAGGCATCTGGTTTTTTCATTTCCACAAAGGTAATTCCAGGAAGGCTTTTGAGAAGCTGTCTTGGTTCATTGAATACTTTCATAGATTTTCTAAGGTGACAGGAATCGTGATAGGTAATTTTAAGCTCAACCCTTCCTTTAGGAGGTTTCAATTGGATAGCTTTGAGGAGAAAAGTAGAGATATCATAGACTCTATTAGCCCATTTTTTAGCTTTTTCTTCATAAAAGGTTCTTTCCAGTAGTATAGGATATTCATTTTTTAAAGCACTTCCGCAGGAACCACAAACTGTAACAATTTGTTGCGCCTTTGTGTTTTCAAAGGCATCAATATTTTTCCTTGCCAGTTCTCTTGCTGTTTCTATATCTCCATGAACCAATACTGGCATACCACAGCAGTTCTGATTCTTAGGAGTTATGACTGTGACATTGTTTTTTTTAAGCACATATATTAAGTCATCACCCACTTCTGGATAAAGATAGTTAACAGAACAACCTGTAAAAAAGATAGCTATAGTCTGAGATTTTTCGACCTGTATGATTTCTGATATTCTATCTCTAAAACTTTCCCGTGAAAGTTCTGGTAGGATAAATTGAGCATCAAATCTTTGACTTATTCCCTTTAGAAACCCCTTCGGAGTTCTTTTTTTCTCACCTTCAGATTTAAGAAATAGACCTTGCAAAGCTGCAAAGGCTTTCATTCCTTTGTCAAACATTTCAGGATTTTTGAGTAAACCAAATAGGGCTTTTTTTATAAAAGGGAGTCCCTTTTTCTTAAATATGGCTGCTCTAAGACCAAGAATAATTCTATCAAATCGCACACCAGAAGGACACGCCATCATACATGACTTACATAAGAGGCAATTAAAAATAAGTTTTATCAGGGTTTCATCATCGATATTAATAGCATTTGAAAGGACTGCCTCTCCAAGGGCAATTTTACCTCGTGCCACAGAAGACTCTTTTTTTTCCACATTGTATACAGGACAGACAGCCATGCAATTTCCGCATTTCATACATCTTATTAACTCTTTTTTGAGAGTTTCTATGTCATCAAAAACTGTCTTAGTCAATTTAATCTTCCATTGGAACAAGTTTACCAGGATTTAAAATATTATCTGGGTCAAGAGCTTGTTTTATCCGTCGAATGGTATCAATACCTGACCGTCCTATCTCACTCCTTAGATACTTAAGCTTGGCAACTCCAATACCATGTTCACCTGAGAGAGTTCCACCAAGTGAAAGAGCTTTTTCAAAAATTTCATCTACTGCTTTATGGAGTCTGTCCATCTCATCTTTGTCTGTAGGATCAACAAGAATGGTTGGATGGAGATTGCCATCACCAGCATGTCCAAAGGTTCCTATCATGAGATTATATTTTTTAGCGATATTTTGGATTGCAATGAGCATATCAACAAGAAAAGTTCTTGGAACAGTAGCATCTTCAAGAATGGTAGCAGGTTTTACTTGAGCTAATGCAGGAAGAGCAGCTCTTCGTGCTGTCCATAAAGAGTCTTTCTCTGCATCGGTTTCTGCAATTTTGGGTTTGCCATTGTTTTGCTGTATAATTTTTAAGCATGTTTTAGCTTCCCATTCAACTGAGTCTTTACCCATTCCATCAACTTCTATTAGTAGCAGAGCTTCCACATCAGTAGGTAATCCTATCTTGGCGTAATTTTCAACTGTTTGGATGGTAACCTTATCCATTATTTCAAGTGTTGCAGGGATTACATGATTTCTAATAATATCTGTTACAGTTTTTCCAGCGTTTTCAAGTTTATCAAAAAAGGCAATCAATACCCTATGATATTTTGGCGATGGTATGAGTTTGCATATTATTTCAGTTATTATTCCAAGTGTTCCTTCTGAGCCAACAAAAAGATGAGTGAAGTCGTAGGCAGTGACATTTTTCACTGTTTTACCACCGAATCGAAAAATTTCACCTGTAGGCATTACAACTTCCATGCCCATTATATAATGTTTTGTAACCCCGTATTTTAATCCACGAAGACCTCCTGAGTTTTCAGCTACAGAACCACCAATAGTTGCTGTTGCCATAGACCCAGGGTCAGGTGGATAGATTAGCCCGTATTTTGCAACAGCAGTATTTAAATCAGCAATAATTACACCAGGCTGAACAGTTGCTGTAAGATTATCTGCGTCTATTTCAACTATTTTATTCATTTTCTGAAAGGAGACAACGACCCCTTTACTTAAAGGCACTGGACCACCACTAAGGCATGTCCCTGCTCCTCTTGGATAAATGGGTGTTTTTGTTTGTCTTGCAAGGAATATTAATTCTTGTATTTGTTTTGTGTTCTGAGGGAAAACTACCAAACTTGGTATTTCACGGGGGATTCCGGCAGTAGCATCATAACTGTAAGTTAGAAGTTCAGCCTTATCTGTAAGAACATTTTCATGACCAAAAATAATTTTACATTGACTTATGAAGTTTTGATTAATCATTTTCCAACTCCTTAAAATAAGTTTTTTATTTTACGTAGTTTAGAGAGAGGGTTGCAAATCGGAAGAATTATACACAGTTGTAAGAATATTCCTACAAACTTAACAAAAACTCAAGGATAGCTTTTTCAGTATGAAGTCTGTTTTCTGCTTGGTCTAAAACAACGCTTTGAGTTCCGTCAAGAACCTCATCAGTTATTTCTTCACCTCTATGGGCAGGTAGGCAGTGCATTACTATCGCATCTGCTTTTGCATGCCTTATTAAATCAGAGTTTACCTGAAAGTTTTTGAATTTTTCTTTTTTGTAGGCGTTGCGTTCCTCTCCCATACTGAGCCAAACATCTGTGTATATAACATCGGCATCTAAAACTGCTTCAAGAGGTTCATTTAAAAGATTTATTTCAGTTAAATCTTTTGCCTTTTCTACAGATTCTTCAAGAGGTTCAAAGCCATGAGGAGTAGCTATGTTGATTTTTAATCCAGCTAATGCTGAGGCTTCAATAAGAGAGTTAGCAACATTGTTTCCATCTCCAATATAGGCAATTTTAATTCCCTCAATCTTTCCTTTTTTCTCAAGGATTGTCATTATATCTGCCATTGCCTGACAGGGATGATGAAGATCAGTAAGAGCATTTATAACTGGAACATCTGACCATTTTGCAAACTCTTCTATTGTGTTATGGGAAAATGTTCTTATTACAACAGCATTTAAATAACGAGAAAGAACCTGAGCAGTGTCTTTTATTGTCTCACCTCGTGAAAGTTGTAAATCTTTCGGGCTTAAATACACAGGATGTCCACCAAGTTGATAAATAGCTACTTCAAAGGAAATTCTTGTTCTTGTTGAGGGTTTTTCAAAAATCATACCAATACTTTTTCCAATGAGTGGACATTTTAAGTAATCTTTACCAGATTTAAGTTCTATAGCTCTTTTTATTAAAAAAAGAAATTCTTCTTTATTAAAATCAAATACTCTCAGGTAGTCTCTTTTCAATCTACAACCTCCTTAAGCACCCTATCCAGAATTGATATTGCCTCATCTATGTCATCTTTTTCAATAATCAAAGGAGGAGTAAATCTAAGTACAGTGCCATCTCCTGCTGTTCCTATTAGCAGCCCATTTTCTATGCATTTCTTTACTACTTCTTCCCCGCTAAAGTTTAACTCAACTCCTATAAGAAGTCCTATTCCTCTTATTTCTCTTATTTTTTTAGGATGTTTTTCTTTTATTGAATTGAGTTTTTTAATAAAATATCTGGACATTCTCTGACAGTAGTCAAGTAAATATCCATCTTCAAGTAGTGTTTCAAGGGTTGCTACAGCAGAAGCACATGCTACAGGGTTTCCACCAAATGTAGAAGCATGTGTTTTCGGTGCAAAAGCATTAGCAATTTCCTCTTTTGTAAGTATAGCTCCTATCGGAATTCCTCCGCCAAGTCCTTTTGCAAGTGTCACGATATCAGGTTCAACTCCAAAATGTTCATAGGCAAAGAGCTTTCCTGTTCTACCTATTCCTGTTTGGATTTCATCGAGAATAAGTAGAATACCCTCTTTGTCACATATATCTCTTACCTTACGCAGATAGTTTTTATCGGGAACATTTACACCTCCCTCTGCCTGAATGGGTTCAAGAATAATAGCACAAGTTTTGTCAGTTATGGCACTTTCAATTGCATGAATATCGTTGAAAGGAACAAATTTTATCCCTTCTAAAAGAGGCTCAAAGCCATGATGATATTTTTTTTGTCCTGTTACACTGAGACTTCCAAAAGTTCTACCATGAAAGGAATTGTATGCAGATATGAATTCATAACGGTCATTGCCAAATTTATTTTTCATGTATATTCTTGAAAGTTTCAACGCTCCTTCATTTGCTTCTGTGCCAGAATTACAAAAAAATACTCTGTCTGCAAAAGAATTTTTTATTAATATTTTAGCAAGATTAAGTTGAGGTTCATTGTAGTAAAGATTTGATACATGGATCAATCTTTGAACTTGTTTTTGAACTGCGAGAACGACTTTTCTTGGGCAGTGACCAAGTATATTTACTGCAATTCCTGCAAGAAAATCAAGATATTCCTTATCATTTACATCCCATACTCTTACACCACGTCCTTTTCTTAGTACTATTGGATATCTTGAGTAGGTAGGCATAAGAAGTTTTTCCGAAATTTTTATAATTTCCTTTTCTTCCATAAAGTGTTATATTACCATAAATTTTAAAGTTAATGGTATAATTTAAAATGTTGATTATTGGAAATCTTTTGAAATTTCTCGCTTCTTTCGGAATTACAAAAAGAGGCATTGAGCCTTAATAATGACACGGGAAGAGAGATTTTAGCCAGATTTAGCTATGAATAAAAAAGAAATAAGAAAAAAAATTCTTGATATGAGAAACAATATAGAAAAAGAGATAAAAAAACAGAAAGATGAAAAAATAACTATGAGCTTTACAGATTTACTTTTGAAAAATAGTATTAAATCAGTTCTTCTATATGCATCCTTTGGAAGTGAGGTAGATACGTGGAAGATTTTCCAATTTTGCCTTGAAAATTCAATAAAAACAGCCTTTCCAAAAGTTAGTAGCAATCATTTAGAACTTTTCTGGATAAACAGCAAAGAACAGCTATCTCATGGATATAAATCTATTCTTGAACCTTATGAAGGAATAAAGGCATCTATTGATGAAATAGAAGTTATGGTAGTTCCTGGGATAGCATTTGACAGCAGATGTTTCAGAATCGGATATGGTGGTGGTTTTTATGATAGAGTTCTTTCTAACAGAAAAGGATTAGCCATAGGATTGGCTTATGAAGAGCAGATGATTAATCAAATTCCAATAGACCCCTTTGACGAAAAAGTTGATTTAATAATTACTGATGAAAGGATGATAAGCTGTGTTTGATAGAAAAAAGATTGAAGAAGGAGTAAAGTTGATTTTAGAGGGTATAGGAGAGAGTCTTGATAGACCAGGAATTAAGGATACACCCCAACGTATTGCGAGAATGTTTGAGGAGATTTTTAAAGGTTTACTTCCTCCAGATGATGATTTATTAAAATGCATTAAAGGAGAGACACATGATGAAATGGTGTTAATAAGGAATATCCCATTTTACTCCATATGTGAACATCATCTTTTACCGTTTTTTGGTTTTGCCCATATTGCTTATATTCCAGATGGCAAAATTGTTGGATTAAGTGAACTTCCCAAGGCTCTTGATTATCTTGCAAAAAGACCTCAGGTTCAGGAAAGGCTAACAAGTCAGTTGGCTAATTTGTTAATGGAAAAGTTAAAACCAAAGGGGTGCATGATTGTTATTGAAGCAGAACATCTTTGTATGAGCATGAGAGGAATAAAAAAACCAGGAGCTAAAACAGTTACCTCTGCGGTAAGAGGTATTTTTAGAAAAAGTCAGGCTACTCGTCAGGAAGCACTGGAATTACTTAACAGAAAGGAGGAATAATGAGTGTTACATTAATGAATGGGAAATTTATTGCATCCATAATTAAAGAAGACATAAAAATTGAGGTGGAAGAGTTAAAAAGAAAAGGGATTAATCCTTGTTTAGCAGTAATACTTGTTGGTGATAATAAAGCCTCAGAGAAATATGTCTCTTTGAAAGAAAAGACCTGTAAAGAATTAGGTATTAAAAGTTTGATATTTAATTTTTCTAATGAAACTGGGGAGGAGGATATAGTAAACTTAATTGAGGAATTGAATCGTAACGATTCTATTAACGGAATTCTCATTCAACTGCCATTGCCTAAGCACATAAATCAGCACACTATCTTACAGAAAATAGATCCTTTTAAAGACGTTGACGGTTTTACTCCCTATTGTCTTGGTAGACTTTTAATGGATAATCCACTTTTCATCCCTTGCACCCCAAAGGGAATAATAAGAATGCTTAATATTTATGAAATAGAAATAGAAAGAAAAAGTGCCGTTGTCATTGGAAGAAGTATTATAGTTGGGAAACCTCTTTCTCTGCTTTTATTAAGAAAAAATGCTACTGTTACTTTATGTCACAGTAAAACTAATAGACTTGAAGATATAACCAAAAAAGCGGATATTTTATGTGTTGCTATAGGAAAACCAAATTTTATAACTGCTGAGATGGTTAAGGAAGGTGCTGTTGTTATTGATATTGGAGTAAATATAACAGATGATGGAAAAGTTGTTGGTGATGTAGAGTTTGAAAAAGTGAAAGAAAAAGTTTCTTATATTACTCCTGTTCCCGGAGGAGTAGGACCTATGACTATAGCTATGCTAATGGAAAATACGCTTTATGCTACAAAAATTCAGAAGGGATTAATCTAATGATTGTCACAAAACAGAAAACAGCCGAAGAAATTTCAAATTATATTCTTCAATATAAATCATTTTTTTTAGTTGGATGTTCTGAATGTGCTACTTTATGTGGAACTGGGGATGAAGATGCTATTTTAAATTTGAAAGAATGGCTGGAAAAAGAAGGTAAGAGAGTGACTGGCTGGTTTATAGCAAAAACAGGTTGTCAGATTCTTGGTACAAAAAGAGAATTATCTGGATATAAACAGCTTTTGGAAGAAGCTGATTGCATTTTAGTTCTTTCCTGCGGAGCAGGCACACAAACTTTAAATGAATTTTTTGAGGACAAACCGGTTATTCCAGTAAATGATACTTTATTTATTGGAAATATGCGACGATTTAAAGAATTTGAGGAGAAATGTAAAGCCTGTGGTGAATGTTTTCTTGCGATTACTGGTGTTTGCATAATTACTTTATGTCCTAAATCAATGCTTAACGGACCATGTGGTGGATATAAGGATGGAAATTGTGAGGTTAATTTTCATAGAAAATGTGCATGGCTCATAGCATTTGATATTTTACAGAAAAGAGGGCTAATTGATAAATTTTATGAGAGTTTTCTTGGACCGAAGGACTGGTCAAAGGCTAATTCGCCAAGAAATTATAGTGTCAAGGAGAGGTAACTTTGACCTTACTAAAGAAAAAATTACTAAATGGTGATTTTGTAATAACTGTTGAAATTACCCCACCTAAAGGACCTGATGTAACATCTATGCTTACTAAATTAGAGAAATTGAAATATCTTACTGATGCAGTCAATTTCACTGATAATCCCTCTGCAAAAATGAGACTTTGTTCTATGGCTGCCTGTAAACTTTCATTGGAGATGGATTTTGAACCAGTATTGCAAATGACATGCAGGGACCGTAACAGAATCGCTATTCAGTCAGACCTTCTTGGAGCTCATGCATTAGGTATAAGAAATCTTCTTGTTATGACAGGAGACCATCCTATCTGGGGTGATCAAAAGGAAGCCAAACCTGTTTATGATATTGATTCTTCAATAATGATAAAATTAGTAAAAGATTTAAATGAAGGCAAGGATATTTGTGGAAATCCTCTCTATGGGAGAACAGATTTTTTTGTTGGTGGTGTTGTGAATCCTTGTATTGAGCCCATTTTGCCCCAGTTGAAAAGATTTGAGCAAAAATTGAAATTGGGTGCTGATTTTTTTCAAACACAGATGATTTTTGAAATTGATAAACTTAAAAGATTTATGGATTTTGCCAATAAATTTGATGAGGTAAAGGTGATTGTAGGTATTATCATCATTAGAACAAAAAAGATGCTTTATTATATTGCAGAGAAAATTCCAGGAGTTGCTGTACCGTTATGGCTTATGAATAAAGTTAATGATTTGAGTGATAAAGATGTAGAAAAATTTGGAATAGATTTTGCATCAAAAATTACTATGGATATAATAGAAAATAGATTGGCGCAGGGAATACACATTATGGCGATTTCGAAAGTTGAAGATGTGAAAAATTTTTTAAATTATATTAAAATTAGAGAGTGTAAGTTATGGGTGTCGTAGGCGCAACATCTCTTGGACAGTATCTTGTAAAAAAAGGAGTTATAACTGAAGAACAACTCCTACAGGCTGTTAAAGTGCAGAAAGTTGAAGGAATTAAAATTGGCTCTGCTCTAATGAAGCTTGGATATATTGACGAAAATCAACTTTTTAATGCATTAAGCGAAATTTATGGTTACACCTTAATTAATATATTGAAAATTGAAAAAGACCCTCAGGTAGTTAAGTTAATTCCCAAGGAAATAATGAAAAAATATAGAGTTGTTCCATTTGGTAGAGAAGGAAATACTATCAAGGTAGCAATTTGTGATCCTTCAAATACAATTATTGATTATGTAAAGTTTCTTCTCACAGGTTTTAACTTAGACATATATTTAGCAAAATACTCGGAAATGTTGCAGTATTTCAATGAAACAGAAAAGAAAACAGATGGAGATGAAAAGACTATTGAACAGGTTGACGAATTAATTGAGAGTGCTGTTATTGATATGGCTGCAGGTGAGGAGGTAGAGACTAAAGAAGAAGAGGTTGTAAGGGTAGATGCTCCAATTATAAAACTTGCTAACAAAATAATTTATGATGCCATAAAAATGAGAGCAAGTGACATTCATATAGAACCCTATGAAAAAGGTGTAGCTGTTAGATACAGAATAGATGGAGTTCTTCAGAATGTTTTGAATCTTCCATTACAGATTAAAAGTGCATTAACTACCCGTTTCAAAATAATGTCTCATTTGGATATTTCCGAAAGAAGATTACCACAGGATGGCAGAATTAAGGCAAAAATTGCTGATAAAGAAGTTGACTTCAGAGTTTCATCTTTACCGATAATTCATGGAGAAAAAGTTGTTCTTAGAATTCTTGAGAGAGGTTCTTTACAACTTGATTTGACAAAACTTGGTTTTGAGGAAATATCCTTACACTTCTTTTTTGAGGCATTGGAAAAACCATATGGTATGATACTTGTTACAGGTCCAACAGGTTCTGGTAAAACAACAACTCTTTATTCAGCATTAATGAGGTTGAATAAGCCCGATGTTAACATATTGACTGTTGAAGACCCTGTTGAATATAGTTTTCAGGGAATTAATCAATTGCAGGTGAAGGAAGAAATAGGTTTAACTTTTGCATCTGCTTTGAGATCTTTCTTAAGACAGGATCCCGACATAATAATGGTTGGTGAGATTAGAGACTTTGAAACAGCAGAAATTGCTGTTAAGGCAGCACTTACAGGACATCTTGTCTTAAGTACTCTTCATACGAATGACGCCCCGAGTACTATTACAAGATTGGTTAACATGGGTATAGAACCATTCTTGATTTCTTCCTCTGTGTTACTTGTAGTTGCTCAAAGATTAGTTAGAAAACTTTGTACCCATTGTAAAAAAGAGGAAACTGTATCTAAGGAAACCCTTTTGAAATTAGGCTTTACAGAAAGTGAAGTTGAAACTTTAAAAGTATACGGTCCTACAGGATGCACAGAATGTAATTTAACAGGTTACAAAGGCAGAATTGCTCTTTATGAGGTCATGCCCATTACCGATGAAATAAAAGAGCTAATACTTACTGGAGCTACAGCTCTTGATATTAAAAAAGAAGCAGTAAAACAGGGCATGTTGACCTTAAGAAGAAGTGGATTATATAAAATAATGCAAGGAATAACCTCTATAAAAGAAGTTCTCAGGACAACCTTCGAGGATTAAATGTCAGAAGACATTTACACTGACTATCTTGTCATTGGCAGTGGTGTTGCCGGGCTCAGAGCTTCCATTGAAATGTCAAAAAGTGGCAAGGTTCTTGTTGTTACCAAAGACTTACCAACGGAAAGTAGCACAGAATATGCTCAAGGCGGGATAGCAGTCGCTCTTAGTGATGAAGATGAAATAGGTATACATTATGAAGATACCATAAAAGCTGGTGATGGTTTATGTAATGAGGAGGCAGTAAAAGTTTTAGTATCAGAAGGTCCTGAAAGAATAATAGAATTAATAAATTGGGGAGCTGAATTTGATAAAGAAGGAACAAAACTTTCATTTACCTTAGAAGGTGCTCATTCAAGAAAGAGAATTCTGCATGCTCATGGGGATTCAACTGGTAGAGAAATTGAGAGAGTTCTTTTAAATAAAGTTTATACAAAAGAAAATATAGAAAAAGCTTCTTTTACTATGGCAATAGATCTTATTGTTGAAGATAATCAGTGTTTAGGTGCTTTTTTATTAAAAGACAAAGAGATTATAAGGTGTTTTGCTAAGGCAACTTTGTTAGCCACTGGAGGAGCAGGACAGGTTTATTCTCGTACAACAAATCCAAGAGTAATAACTGGAGATGGAATGGCCATGGCTTTCCGAGCGGGAGCATATTTAAAAGATATGGAGTTTGTTCAATTTCATCCTACTGCTCTTTTTAAAAAGGATGCACCACATTTTTTACTAAGCGAGGCGATGAGAGGCGAGGGTGCAATTTTAAGAAATATTCATGGCGAAGCATTTATGAAAAATTATCATCCTCTTGGTGAGTTAGCTCCAAGAGACGTTGTTTCAAGAGCTATAATTTCTGAGATGGTAAAAAATAATAGTTCCCATGTATATTTAGATTTAACTCATTTAGACGAGGGATTTTTGAAAAAGAGATTTCCTAACATATATAATACTTGTCTTAATTTTAATCTTAATATTGCTAAGGAGATGGTTCCTGTTTCACCAGCTGCTCATTATATTATGGGAGGTGTAGAAACGAATAACTTTGGTGAGACAAATATAAAAGGACTTTTTGCAGCTGGAGAGGTAGCATGCACAGGTGTTCATGGTGCAAATAGATTGGCAAGTAATAGTCTTCTTGAGGGACTTGTTTTTGGATTCAGAGCAGCAAATGCTGCAATTAGATATATGGAAGGATTTGAAGGTTTCAGCTTTAAAAAAGACTTATATGTAAAAAATAAAATTCAACACATAGATTCATTAGAAATGGAATCTATAAAAAATAAACTCAGAGAGACTATGTGGGATAAAGTAGGCGTTATAAGATGCGGTGAATCACTCAGTATTGCTAAATCTATTATTACTCCACTTTATGACAGATTTTCCTCGTCAATATTTTTAAATCCTCTTTCTATTGAACTTAAAAATTTGATAACAGTAGGATTATTAATTACAGAATCAGCCTATGCGAGAAAGAATAGTGTTGGTGCACATTATAGA
Source organism: Thermodesulfovibrio sp. (assembly GCA_026415595.1). GTDB lineage: Bacteria > Nitrospirota > Thermodesulfovibrionia > Thermodesulfovibrionales > Thermodesulfovibrionaceae > Thermodesulfovibrio. The sequence continues at coordinate 20,114 of JAOAGU010000012.1, forward strand.
ACAGACTATAAGAGTAAATCTCCAGACTGGGAAAAGCATATAATAGTTAAGAAAAAAGACAATTTTTTAGAAATCTTATAGGAAAATGAGAAGAGCAAAAATAGTCTGTACAATAGGACCTGCAACAGAAAAAAGAGAGATTATAAGGCAGTTAATTCTTTCAGGAATGGACGTGGCGCGATTGAATTTTTCTCATGGTAATTATGAATGGTTTGATAAAATTGTAAAAACTATTCGTGAAGAGTCTGAAAAGTTGGGAAAAGCTGTTGGCATACTTCAAGACCTTCAAGGAATAAAAATCAGAATAGGGGAAGTTGAAAGTGGTGAAGTAGAATTAGTTGAGGGAGAAACCTTAGAAATATTTCCAGGCAATGAACCTTCAAATAATAAAAGAATCTTTATTTCTTATCCTCCTCTTTTGGAAGATATAAAAGCAGAGGAAGATATTTTAATAGATGACGGCATTTTAAAGATTAAAGTCATAGAAAAGCTTAAAGATAGATTAATGGGTGTAGTGGTTGAAGGCGGAATTTTAAAGTCTAAGAAAGGTGTAAATTTGCCTTTTACAAGAACTACCATAGATTCATTTACGGAAAAGGATAAAAGAGACATATTATTTGGTATGAAACTTAACGTTGACTATGTTGCGGTTTCTTTTGTCAGGAATGAAAAAGATTTAATTCACATAAAAAAATGGGCAGAAAAGAATGGATTCAATTTGCCACCATTAATATCAAAGATTGAAAAAAGAGAAGCATTAGAAAATATCAATGGAATTCTTGACCAAAGTGATGGAATCATGGTAGCAAGAGGTGATTTGGGTGTTGAATTACCTCCGCAGGAGGTTCCAGTTTATCAGAAAATGCTTATAGACCTTGCAAATCAGAAAAAAAAGATTGTTATAACCGCTACTCAGATGCTTGAATCAATGCGAGAACATTCAAGACCAACGAGAGCAGAGGCAAGTGATGTAGCAAATGCCGTTTTGGATGGAACAGATGCACTTATGCTTTCTGCAGAGACAACTATAGGTAAATATCCTGTAGAAGCAGTAAGAACAATGGATTCGATAATAAGGTTTACTGAGGAAAACTTAGGAGAAAAAATATTATCATCATACAGGGTAAGTAAATATTTCCCTGAAGCCATAGCATCTGGAGCTGTAAGAGTTGCACAAGATATTGAAGCGAAAGCAATAGTTATATTTTCTCATTCAGGATTTTCATCTTTACTCATATCTAAACTGCGACCTCAAATGCCAATTGTAGCCTTCACTCCTGATTACAATATATATAGAAGGCTTTCTCTACTCTGGGCAGTTATTCCCATGCACATACCCGCTAAGATAGATGTAATTGATAATATTTTTCTCAAGGAAACGGAAAACCAGCTTAAAAGTCTAAATCTTGCAAGTAAAGGTGATGCAGTTGTTTTTGTTGCGAGTTCTCCGTTTATGGGCAATAAAAATGTTATCAGACTTCACAAAATTGGTGATCCCCTATAGAAGAAGATTGCTATAGGAATAGTTTTTTACATAATGTATAAACTCTTCAACAGCAGGTGCAAGTATTGAATTTTTTGGTAACAAAACATAAAAATCTCTTGTTATTTTCCCTTCTTTGAGTTTTAAGACTTTCAAGCTTCCACAGGATACTTCTTTTCTAATTGCCCATTTAGAAACGATTGAAAGTCCCATTCCTTTTTCAACAGCTTCTTTGATTGAATCTGTTGAACCTAAAATAAGTGCAATATGTAAATCTGATATACTAAGTCCATTATCACTAAGAAATTTTTCGATTATGACTCTTGTACTTGAACCTTCCTCTCTTATCACAAAGGGTTCCTTTACTACATCATATATGGATACAGTTTTTTGTTTGTATAACGGATGGTCTGAAGGGCATATAACACACAGTTCATCTGAAATAATTGATTCAACGTTAAACTTACTTTTTCCCGGCATTTCAGATATTACCCCAAAATCTATTAAATTTGTATTTAGCATTTCTAAAATTTTTTTAGCATTGCCAATTGATATACTGAGTCTAATTTTAGGATGTTTCTTTTTAAAATCAACCGCTACTGCTGGAAGTATATAGCTTCCAACTGTTGTGCCTGCTCCTACTTTTACGCAGCCCTTAATCAGGCCGGTTATTTTGCTTATTTCTTTTGCAGCTTCTGCATATAATGTTAATATTTGTTTTGCATATTTATATAGAATTTCACCTGAAGGTGTAAGAGTAATTGAGCCTGCTGACCTGTCAAATAATTTTGTTTCATAAAGTTCTTCAAGAGCTTGAATCTGGAGGCTTACAGCTGGCTGAGTTAGATGAATAATTTCTGAAGTTTTAGAAAAACTCTTAGTTTCAGCTACAGTACAAAATACTTTTAACTTATGGTCTTCCATAAACAAATTAATTTTAGCATAAAATTTTTTAATAATCAAGCAAAATAATACCCTTATTCTTGACATCAATTTAAAGCTTATTTTATATTATAAAAAAACAATATAAGGGGGTAAGGTATCAAAATGGAAAGCAAAATTAAACTCATACAAAGACTCAAAAGAATAGAAGGTCAGATAAGGGGGTTACAGAGGATGATTGAATCAGAGAGGGCGTGTGAAGAAATAATGACACAGTTTGCTTCTATAAATGGAGCTCTTAAGGGTGCAGGTTTTTTAATAGTAAAGTTCTACCTGAAAGAGTGTTTAAATAAAAATGAAGGCTCTATGGATAAAATTGAAAAAGACATAGAGAAAGTTATTAAAACATATATTTCAGCAGTATAGGAGGTATGACCATGCCTGTGTATGAGTATAAATGTGAAAAATGCTTAAATACTTTTGAAGTGTTTAAGTCAGTAAGTAGAAGGGATGATAAAGAAAAATGTCCTCTTTGTGGAAATGATGAAACAAAGAGGTTGATTTCTCAATTTTCCAGTAATGTTGTTAGTTGTAATCCTTCTTTCAATTCTGGTATTTGAAGGATAAAATAATCGGCAGTTTGCCGAAGGAGTCATATAATGAAACTTTCAAGAAGAGGATTTCTCGCTTTTTCGTCAACTCTTTTTGGTTCATTTTTATTGGGCAATAAAGCAGAGGCTATTGAAGGCAAATATGCAACAATAATTGATCTTACTAAATGTGATGGATGTAAAGGCGAAATAATGCCAAGATGTGTAAAAGCCTGCAGAGAATATAACAGAGAGAGATTCCCTGAACCAAAAAAGCCTATTTTGCCATATTGGCCCAGAAAAAACTATGAAGATTGGTCAGATAAAAGGGATAAAATTGATACTTTAACTCCATACAATTGGATATTTGTTCAGAAGATAAATATTGATGGTCAAGAGGTTAATATACCGAGAAGATGTATGCATTGTGATAATCCGCCATGTGTAAGAG
>JAOAGU010000013.1:0-331 GCA_026415595.1 Thermodesulfovibrio sp.
GTATAAACAACGGAAATATATGTTATGGATGCAGAGGGCTTACAATAAATCCTAATACAGAAGGCTTTAAGGAAGTTCTTAAAAAATATAATATTCCAGAAAATTACTTAATCAAAAAGATAGAAATGTATAACAAATGCAAGGAGTTGGATAAATAGTGAGCCAAAATATTAACATCAATGTTAACTATCTAACCAGAGTAGAAGGGCATGGAAATATTGTAGTTGAGGTTAAAGATGGTAAACTTGAAATATGTAGACTTGAAATTGTTGAGTCACCAAGGTTTTTTGAGGCTTTCTTAAGAGGCCGTTCAATTTATGAAGCACCTCAT
>JAOAGU010000013.1:341-19637 GCA_026415595.1 Thermodesulfovibrio sp.
GGCTGCTGAGGATGCCTTAGGAATAAAACCAACTGAGCAAACAGTTCTTCTAAGAAAATTATTGCTTCACTATGAAGAACTTGACAGTCACATTCTTCATATATATCTACTTGTCGCACCAGATTTAGTGGGTGTACCAAGTTTTGTACCTCTTATAAAATCTCATCCTGATGTGGTAAAGCGTGCATTAAAAATGAAAAGACTCTGTAACGAACTTTGTGACATACTTGTAGGAAGACATGTTCATCCCATCTCAGCAGTCGTAGGGGGCTTTACAAAACTTCCCAAAGTCAGTGACCTTGAAGAGATGCACAAAAGACTTGTGGAGTTACAGAAAGATATGGAGGTAACCGTCGAACTTTTCACGCAACTTACATTCCCAGAATTTGAAAGAGACACAGAATATGTTGCCCTTGTAAACGATGAAGATGAGTATCCACTTCTTTATGGAGATATAGGTTCAACAGATGGATATAGAGTAGACAAACATGAATATAAAAATGTGGTAAATGAATTCATCGTTCCCTATGCCTCTGCAAAAAGGACAAAGTGGCATAGAGACTCTTATGCTGTTGGTGCTTTAGCAAGATTTAACCTTAATTATGAAAAACTTGTTCCAAAGGCAAAGCAAGCAGCCCTAACACTAAATTTAAAACCAAAATGTATAAATCCCTATTTAAACACCTGTTGCCCAAATTGTTGAGTCCGTCCATTGTGTTGAAGATGCCATAAGAATTATTGAACTTCTCTGGCAGAAAGGCATCAATTACGATGAAGTGGTAATTCCAGACATAAATGAAAGAGGAATCCTACCTCAAAGGGCTGGAGAAGGAGTTGGTGCAGTGGAAGTACCGAGAGGTTTGTTAATTCATCATTATGAATGCGATGAAAGAGGCATTTTCAGAAATGCAAACTGTGTTATTCCCACAAACCAGAATACACATAATATAGAACTTGATATGCTCAAACTTGTTCCCTCAATAATTAATCAATCCCCTGAAGAAATAAGGCTTGCCCTTGAGATGCTTGTCAGAGCCTATGACCCCTGCATTTCCTGCTCAGTTCATATGGTAGAACTTAAAATTTCCTAAATATAGACGCAGGGAAATCAATTAAAGTATCGTATCCCTTACCATACGCTATAACACACTCTATATTCTGATTGCTCCTGAAATGAAAACTGCTTCTTTCTGTTGTGCTTTGTATTATGAATTTTATATAAATCAGTTGCTATTACCAAAAATTGTTGGTGGTGCATATTTATGAGTACCTTCAATTACTTCTATCCCTGCCTTTTCTTTTACTGCTGTAATAATATCATCTTTTCTCGGGCAGAATTTCATTATACATGTGCCAATATGAAGTGCATCAATATTTTCCTTAAAGGCTGACAGTTCTCTTTTTAGCAAAACAAGACTACATATTGCTCTATTTCTATTGCCTTCGCATCCTCCGCAATTTATTATCCCAAGTAGAGATACCTCTTCATTTTTATATCTTTCAAATTCCCCTTCCTTTCGAGTAAGACCAATAAAACACCTTGTATCTGCGGGGCATAAATTCTGTCCTCTAATCATCTGACATGATAAAATAGCTATTTTTTTCATCTTTTATCCCTCCTGATTCTAATTAAAAATATTTATCAGAGGCTAAGCCTCCTTTTTTTTACTAAGCCTTTCTCCATCCCCTCTTTTATTTTAGCCCTATAATAATAAAAATAATTTTCAACTGTCAACAAATCACCTCTTTAACTTTGATCAAGCACTTTCAATTGTTATCCCTTGAAATTTAGAGTAAAGCATTTACTCTATTTAGAAGACTATGTCAGTAAGTTTATAAACGATAAATAAAAAAGCCAATAGCAATACTTATAATACTTTACCAGGAACCGCCTCCGCCTCCACCACCTCCGCCTCCAGAAAATCCTCCTCCTCCGCTCCCACTGCCTGATGAACGAGGTGCAGATGAAAGTATCTGAGATGCTTCTGTAGTAAAAGTATTCATGGAGTAAGCAAAAGATGTTGGAGAAAAACTTCCTCTCCCTTGATACCAGTTTGGGGGTTCTATAAATAATCCTTCAAAAGCAGTTGCCCATTTTTCAGCCTCTCCAAAGGCAATTGCAAAGGGCAAAGTTTTTTCAAAAACCGCAGGGATCTTGTCTGGTGGAAATAGCTTTTCTATAACATTCTTTTCAACTCTACTTATAAATTCTTCGTAACCTTTTAAGTACTCTTTCATATTAGAGCCTCTATGAGTTTTTCTTGGCATAAACTGTCCAAAAATAATTAAGGATATTGCTGTTACTATCCCTGAAACTAAAAGAGGAAAAGGATTAATTAAATATGCTCCTAAGACGATGCTGCTGAAAATAGAACCAAATAATATAATTAATCCTAATATTAAATATTTACTCCTTATGCTTACAGGATTTTCTGTAAAGAAACCTTTTTTAGTCAGACTGGAAAATACTGATTTCGTTATTCCGGGTATGGAGCTATAAAATTTCTTTTTCAAGTCAGAAAGTTTACGCCTTTTGCCACCTTCAAAAATAGCATTTAAAATCTTTAAGTCATAATCCTTTGATTGTAATTCATTATCAAACTCTTTTATTTTTTCAAAGATATAATCTCTTTTTTTACCTAAAATAAGGCTTTCCTCTTCAATTTCTATAATCCTGACATATCCCCTTCTTGCCAAATCTATTATCTCAGCAACAATATCTCTTGTATCTGCTCTTTCATCAATTAAAGCTCCTGCCTCAATAGGAGTCATATCCTGAGGTGGCTCATATTGAACTTGTATTACTCCTCTTACTCCTATATCTCTCCCTTTGTTCCACCATAACCAATATAAAAAACCAAATAAAGATGAAATATAAATTGTCACATGAAGCCATGAATTTTTCCACCAAGGAGGTCCTGTCTGTATATTTATCAATCCAGCAGACCAACCTACTGCTACTGTCATTCCTTCATGGGGAGACAAAGGTCTTGTTAATGTAAAAATTACTTGTCTTCCATCTCTGCTAATTTTACAGTCTTTACCTCTACTTCCAAAGACACCTGTATAGCATGCAAACTGAAGTGAAGGAGTATCAAAGGGAAGAGAAACTCTTGTAATACCTCCCTTAATTGGAACTGCCCAGCCTGTTCCTATAGTATTCCAGTAAAGCTCATCAATGTTGCCTAAGTTATAAAGAGCATATTTTACTCTATATCTAATAACATAATGCTGAATACCACTTACATATTTATTCGGATCACCTATCCGAATTCTAAGATTGTTAACCCATTTGGACATTTTTATTTGATAAGGATTGACTTTGTCATCAGTGACAAAAATTTCTCTAATCTCAAGTTTATGTTTTTTACCAGTCGGATTAGTAAACTCTAATGGTATATCGCGATATATTCCGTGTTTATTTTCAAGCTGAAAATCAACTGTTAATCTCTCTGTAATCTTCAAATCTCCATTTGTTTCAATATCTATATCAACATCATAGTTATTTATTACCCAGCAATAGGCATTTGAGATAAAAATTAATAAGAAAAAAATAGATAAAATTGTATTTTTTATCAATTCATCCTCCTAAAACTTTACCTGAGGAACAGCCTTTTGCTCTTCCTCTGTCTCAAAAAATACCTTAGTGGAAAAACCTAAAGGACCTGCAACTAAATTATTTGGGAATATAGAAATTGCTGTATTGTAGTCTCTCACAACTGCATTAAAATACCTTCTTGCTTGACTTATGGTTTCCTCTATCCTTGAAAGCTCATTTTGAAGATTCTGAAAATTGACACTTGCTTTAAGGTCGGGATAATTTTCTGCTAAGGCAAATAACTGACGTAATGCTTTTGTAAGCATATTTTCTGCTTCAATTTTTTCCTCAGGAGTAGTTGCACCAATTGCACTGTTTCTTAATCTTACAATTTCTTCAAGAGTGCTTCTTTCATGAGAAGCATAACCTTTAACAGTCTCCACAAGATTTGGAATAAGGTCATGTCTTCGCTTTAGCTGAACATCCACATCAGACCATGCCTGTTCTGTCATTATTCTCAACCTAACCAATCGGTTATAAATTAAAATTAACCATATAACTATAAATAAAATAATTGCTGCAGGAATAAGATATAACATTTTTACCCCCGTTTTTAGTCAAATTTTATCATTTAATATACCCTTTGTCAATAAATCGTCTTTTAACCTAATAGAGAATTGGTATAGAAATTCTGCAAAGGTATTATGCTAAAAAGGGTAAATGACGAATAAATTTGAAGCATTAATTTGCTTCTATTAAAAAATTCAAGACTCTTTCTTTTGCAAAAAAATCATTCTTTTTCTTATTTCTTCCATAAATGCTTCTATTTCAGATAAACTAAATGGTGGATTGACTGCCTTGTCAATAAAAACAGATATTCTACCCAGTTTAGGGATAATCTTTCCTCTTGGTAATACTTCAAATGTTCCATTTATTATTACTGGAACGACAGGAACACCTGTTTCAATGCTAAGATTAGCAAAACCTTTTTTAAATTCTCTTATCTTTCCATCAAAAGACCTTCCACCTTCAGGAAATATACATAGAGACAGCCCTTTTTTTAAAATCCATTTAGAACTTTCCATTGCTATAATAAGGTCTTTGTCAGAACTTACAGGAATAACATTAATTAGCTCAGCAATAAATCTATTTGGAAAGAATTTTTTTAGACCCTGAAAATGTAAATTTCTTGATATCTTTAATGGCAGTGAGGCAAAGACAACAAAACCATCAAAATAACTTGTATGATTTGGAGTGATAATAAAAGGTGGAGGAGGAAGATTTTCTAAACCATAAACTTTAAGTCTGAAGAATATTTTAAAGAAAAGTTTTAATAAAAAATGAGCATTCATCAAAATAAATAAACTTGCCAACCTAAAAAAACTACCCCTTGACTTCTTATAGGGTGTTTTTTCAACAGGCACGGTATGTTTCAGTCTCTCTATATCTTCTATAACATCAGCGACAGTGATCCATTTATTAACAATATTGTCTGTCAAAGTTATAGAGAAATCTTTTTCAAGAGCTAAGACAAATTCTATCCTGTTAATAGAGTCCATGCCAATGTCTAATTCAAGATGATCGGATGGCTGGATAGCTTTGATTGAAGGAATGATAGATTTAATTATATTCTCAATAGCCTTACCTGTTTTATCAAGCATTTTAGAGTCAACTTTTTGTTCTTTTTCCTTTATTTTTTGATGAATTGTCTCCTTTATTAAAAATCTTTTGAACTTTCCGAGTCTTGTCTTTGGTAAATCTTCATTATGTAGCTGAAATCCTTTAATTCTCATATAAGGAGGAAAATTTCTGGAAACAGAATCTAATTGCCATTTAAGATTTGATTTTATATTTAGTATGCCTTTTTGTTTTGCATAATTAATATCAGGAACAATAATTGCCTCCATTGTATCAAGAAGACAGATTTCCTTTATAAGAGGAATCATTTTTTTGTAACTTTCCTCCACATCTTCAGGATATACGGTTTTTCCAGAGGAAAGGACGATAATATCCTTTTTTCTACCTGTTATAAACAAATATCCGTCTTTGTCTATATAGCCAAGGTCTCCTGTAAGGAACCATCCATTCTGGATAGATTCTCTTGTAAGTTCTTCATTCTTATAATATCCCCTCATTACAAGCGGTCCTTTTATTGCTATTTCACCTACTCCATTTTCATCAGGATCTAATATTTTTAATTCTACGCCTTGAAGCGGTTTTCCGGCTGAACCTGGTTTACGTCTGTCTTTTGGATTGAAACTTACTACAGGAGAAGTTTCAGTGAGTCCATAACCTTCTACAATAGTAAATCCCAGTGCTTCTAAGTCTTTCATTACTTCTGGGTCAAGCCTTGCACCACCAGAGGTAAAAAATTTAAATTGAAATCCTGTCTTTAAGTGAAGGGGAAAAAATAAATATTTACCAATATTTATATCAAATTTTCTTCTTAAGTAAGAACTTATTGCCTTCAGCCTTATAAAAACCAAGCTTAAAGGAAACTTTTTAAATTTTTCCAATATTCTATTTCTGAATAATTCAAGCAACTTAGGAACCGCTACCATTGCAGTAATATTAAGCGTCTTTATTGTCTTTAGCAGTTCATCTCCTTTTATTTGTAATAAAAACGTCACTGTTGCTCCCAATGAAAAGGGAACAAGAAAACCGCAAACAAAAGGATATGTATGATGAAGCGGAAGAATACAAAGTACATTTTCGTCACTTCCTATAATATCAGTCTTTTTTATCGCTTCAATCTCAAACATAAAGTTTGCATGAGTAAGTATGACTGCTTTTGGACTACCAGTTGTGCCTGAAGTATAAATAATAGATGCTATTGTTTCATCTTGAGTTTGTGCAAAATCTTTATGATCAGGAGATTGTAAATCCCCAATTTTTTCTATGTTAAATCCCTTATAATTGACAATTTTATCAGCTGTTTTTTCTGAATAAAGAATTAATTTTGCCTCTGAATCACTAATAATTGTCTCAAGTGTCTGTCTGTCTATTTCCACATCTACAGGAACTGCTATAGCTCCGCTTAAAATAATCCCTATATAGGAGATACACCACCAAGGAGAGTTTTCTGCATAGAGAATAACTTTATCCTCTGGAGATACTTGATTTTGAATAAATGAGCAAATTTTTATAGAGTAATTTTTAATATCTTCATAAGTAAAGCTTTGCCACTTATAATAACCCTCTGTTTTTAATGGATAGTTAAAGGCTATCTTGTCTTTGTAAGTTTGAAAGGATTTTAAAAAAATAGATGTCAAACTCATTTAGATAATTATATCAATTATTTGTTTAAATCCTGAAGTTACAAATCTATTTGATAATTAATGCAGTTTAAATTAAACTATCAAACATATTAACCAAATGACTCTAAATAAGAAACAGATATTAAGTTGGTGTTTTTTTGACTTTGCCGTTTCAAGCTATTCTGCTGTTATTGCATCCATAATCTTTCCTGTCTATTATGTAACCCATATTGCTGGAGACTCTTCAGGAATTGGAGATTTATGGTGGGGCAGAGCTATATCTCTTAGTATGGTAATTGTAGCAGTTTTTTCTCCTTATCTTGGTGGCATAGCTGATTATGCAGGTATTAGAAAGAGAATGTTATTTTTCTTTGTAATACTCTCAGCTTTTTCCATTGCATCTTTGTCAGGACTAAAAAAGGGAGATATAATTGAAGGTTTTATACTTATTGTGATAGCAAATGTATCAATAGAGGCATCTACAGTATTTTATAACTCCTTCCTTCCTATAATTGCTCCAAAAGAGTATTTTGGAAGAGTTTCCTCTTGGGGATTTGCAGTAGGATATATCGGCTCTATCTTATCTCTTTTAATAGGTCTTTATTTTATTGAGAAAAGTCAATATGAATTGATATGGATTTATGTATCAGTTTTTCTCGTTGTCTTTTCTATACCGATTTTTTTAAGCATGCCAAAAGATGACAAAAGGAGCAGTTTCTTTTATTCTGCTTATAATGGAATGAAATTTGTTATCAACACTTTTTTGCATCTATGGAAGGAAAAGAGTTTGAGGAAATTTTTTCTTGCTTACTTTTTATACATGGATGGAGTGAATACAGTAATAGTTTTCTCAGGCATATACGCATCTGTTACTATTGGATTCAAACCAGCAGAGCTTGTATTGCTTTTTATAGTAGTTCAGTTTACTGCCTTTGCAGGAGCTTTTGTCTTTGCAAAAGCTTCTGATTCATGGGGAGCAAAAAATATTATTCTAACATCTCTAATATTATGGATAACTGTCTGCATAACTGCATTCTTCATAAGCTCAAAATTAATGTTTTTCATACTTGCCTCTGTTGCTGGCATTGGATTAGGAACTATTCAGGCATCATCAAGAGCTTATTTTTCAAGATTTATACCTACAGGAAATGAATCAGAATATTTTGGAGTGTATTCTATGATTGGTAAAACATCAGCCATATTAGGACCTATACTTTTTGGTGAAATATCCAAACTTACAGGAAGCCAAAGACCAGCCATACTAACTGTAACAATATTATTTATTTTAGGTTTTTCTATAATTAAAGGACTTAAAAAGAATTAAAACTGAACCTTAAACTTCTTATTAATACGGAGGGGGAGGGATTTGAACCCCCGGTAGGTGTAACCCTACAGCGGTTTTCAAGACCGCCGCCTTAAGCCACTCGGCCACCCCTCCAAACCTTAATTATTATATCAAATGGGGAAAACTTAATTCATCAAAATCATATATCTCTTACTCAGATTGAGATTAGCTATATCTGGATTAAACAAAAATGATATTATATCATTAAAGAATTTCTATTAGGAGCATATTATGAAAGCATCTTCAATTTGGCATGAGATACTTAAAGAACAAAAAAAACATTTACTAAAGGAAATTGAAAAACTTGCAATAGAAAATACAGATAAGACTGTTATTCATTTTGGAACCTCAGGCTGGCGTGGCGAGATTGGTTCAGATTTTACCATGCAAAATGTAAGGATTCTTACAAAAGCGATAACTGAAGCAGTCAAAAGTGAAGATAGACATATTCTTGATTCTTTCGGTGTAAAATCTTTCAATGAGTTTAAAGAAAGAGGAGTAATTGTCGGGCATGACAATAGAATCCTGGGAAAAGAATTCGCCTATGAAGTAATAGGAATCCTTCAATCTGAAGGGATAAGGTGTTACTACGCTGGAGAAGCATCAACCCCAGAATTTTCTGCTGCTGTTGTAGAGCTATCTGCAGCAGCATCAATAAATTTAACTCCAAGCCATAATCCTCCCAATTATGGTGGATTCAAACTTAATCCCTCTGATGGAGGACCTGCCCCTGAGGAATTAACAAAACCAATTGAAATTATTGCAAATGAACTTATGGAAAAGGCAAGCTCTATCAAATCTTACACTCCAGATAAAATCAATAAAATAGACATTACTGAACTATATATAAATTTTATAAAGAAAAGAAACATGATAGACCTTAATAAAATAAAAAACTTCATAACCAATAACCCTACAACTATCTCAGTTGACCACATGCATGGTTCTACTCGAGGTAAGCTGGCAAGAATACTATCTCTTAAGCCCGGTACTTTTATATGTTTAAGGCGAGAGGATGATCCGCTCTTTGAGGGCCGCTCACCTGAACCAAGCGAGGAAAATCTCAAACTCGCCCTTTCTATGCTTAAAAAAGACTCTATGGGGTTCTCTGCAATAATAGACCCTGATGGAGATAGAATAAGATTTGCCGATTTAAATAGACAGATACCTATGAATTACTTCGGTGCAATGGCATTCTATTATCTTTATAATTACAAAGGATTAAGGGGAGTTGTAGTAAAAAGTGTTGGTACAAGCAATTTTGTCAATGCTATTGCAGAAGCCTTAGGCATTGAAGTTATTGAAACAAAAGTTGGTTTTAAAAATTTCAGGCCCTATCTTTTACCAAATGCTCTAAAAAAAGCAATCGTTGCCTTTGAAGAGTCTGATGGGATATCAATTCAAAATCATACTCTTGAAAAGGACGCTATCTTAGGAGTTCTACTTGCCCTTGAGATGATGGCCCATTTTGAGAAAAATCTTAGCGATTATCTTGAGGAAATAGAAAGGCTTTATGGTAAATATTATCCTGATAGGACAGGGATAGAAATTCCTCGAGAAAACTTTGGTCCACATATTAAAGAAAACGTAATGGCATTAGCAAAACAATTTAAAACTGGTGACTTTTTCAAGATAGGCAAGCTTCAGAAAAAAATAGCCTCAATAATTGATATTGACGGAGTAAAAATTATCTTTGAGGACCTCTCTTGGCTTATGATAAGACCTTCAGGCACAGAACCTAAAATCCGGATATACATAGAAACTAAAAATAAAGAAGAAAAAGAATTGCTAATTGAAGGAACAAAAAATCTAACAAAAAGAATATGCCTTGAAGGTATAGAATGCTTGATTTGACGTTATAAAATTTCCCTCAAATATTTTTCAAACAAATTAAGACTTTCTTTATGCTTTTCTGTTAACTCATACTCCATGTTTTCTCTCCAGTAATAAAGAATTTCCTCCTCTGTCATGAAATCCCTTAAATAAAAATCCCCGATCATCTCTTGGAAATATGTTCTACATTTATTACGGGCATAAAGAAGTCTGTCTTTAAGCCGAATATATATGGAGTAAAGCTCATTTTCCGGGTTTGTAATCTCCTTTCTCACAATCCACAAAGCAAAGACAAAAGGAAGTCCTGTGTACTGATACCATAGATTTGCAAGGTCATATACTTTTTTACCATAATTCAACTTTCTGTATCTCAATGCATCATCACCAATAAGTAAAAAACTCTCTCCAGTATGCGGAGCAGCAGAAATATCATAAAGGGGTCTTAATCCCCTAAATTTCTCAAGAATTATCCTTAACAGAAGGTGGGAAACAGCAGACTGCTCAGTAAGTAAAATTTTCTCTCCATCAATCCTTTCTAAATCATGATCACTGAAAAAAAGCACGCTCCCAACATATTCCTTTGAACTTATACAAATTCCATCAACATAATCATAAAGTTCTTTATTAAGCAAATACTCCACTGAGGATGATGGACTTATATCAATTAAATCATTTCTCAAAGCCCAGTTTAGCTGAGAAGGTACTCCCCTTACAAGATGAATATCTTCTGTAAGTAAACCCTCCTTTTGGAGAACATAAAATATAGGATATACATTGGCATACTGAATCCATCCTACTTTAAGTCTCACCCTTTTATTACTCCCATCGGTTTCAATTTTACAACCTTTTTGGCGATACCTGCATTATGAACAACATCAACAACATTTGACACATCTTTATAAGCATCAGGCATTTCCTCTGCAAGCGTTTCTTTACCAGCAGACCTTACTATTATTCCTCTTTCAGCCAATTCCTGCTTTATTGATCTACCCCTTGCCTGCTTTATTGCTTGGTTTCTGCTTAAGAGTCTCCCTGCACCATGACACGTTGAACCAAAAGTCTCCTCCATTGCCTTTGGAAGTCCAACAAGAACAAAGGAAACTCTTCCCATATCCCCTGGAATTAATACTGGCTGGCCAATTTCTTTATAACAATCTGGTAACTCTGGATGATCCTTAGGAAAAGCCCTTGTAGCACCTTTTCTGTGAACAACAAGCTTCTTCCGTTTCCCATCTATAATATGGAATTCTTCCTTTGCAATATTATGAGCAACATCGAAAACAACTTGCATGCCTAATTCTTTTGGTGAAAGTCTGAAAAACTTTAAGAATAACTCCCTTGTCCAGTGCATAAGACACTGTCTGTTAGCCCATGCATAGTTTGCAGCACCTTTCATTGCTGAAAAGTACTGCTGTCCTTCTTTACTTCGGAAAGGAACACAAGCAAGTTCTTTGTCGGGAAGCTCAATTCCATATTTTTTTGCAGACTGAAGCATCACTCTTACATAATCATCGCATATCTGATGTCCAAATCCTCGTGAGCCAGTATGGATCATTACAGTAACCTGACCTTTCCTCAATCCCATTGCCGAAGCAATCTCAGGCTCATAAACCTCAGCTACATACTGAACCTCAAGAAAATGATTGCCTGAACCAAGTGTCCCCTGTTGAGCCCTTCCCCTCTCATATGCCTTCTGGCTTATAGCATCAGGGTCTGCACCTTCAAGGCATCCATTTGACTCAATTCTTTGAAGGTCTTCTGCTTCACCAAAGCCCTGCTCAATAGCCCATATTGCTCCCTTTTTGACAACCTCCCTTTCATCCTTTGCTGAAAGCTTTATTTTCCCTGTTGAACCAACTCCAGAGGGAATGTGAGTATAAAGAAGGTCTATTAGTTCACGAATTTTTGATTCTACTTCCTCTTTTGTAAGATTACTCTTTAAAAGCCTAACTCCACAGTTAATATCGTATCCAACACCTCCAGGTGAGATAATTCCTTCTTCTACATCAAAGGCTGCTACACCACCGATTGGAAAGCCATATCCTGTGTGAATATCGGGCATTGCAAGAGAATTACCGACAATTCCCGGAAGAGTTGCCACATTGGCAACCTGCCTAACAGATTCAAGTTCAAGTTCTTCCTCAAGGGTTTCATCTAAAAAAATAATCCCTTCTGTTTTCATGCCCTGAACAAATCCTTTTGGTACTTTTATTCTGTAAGGGTCTATTCTTACTGTTCCCTCAATTTTAGACATAAGCACCTCCTTAAAGTAAACTATAATTTTATTATATCCTTAGATATCAAAAATAATCTCTGCTATCCAAAGAGAGTCTTCCTTCTTTAAAACAAGATTGTGATAGGTGGCTGCCTTAATAAGAAGTTTCCTCTCATGCTTTTCAGGATTAAACTTTTCTCCCTTAATCTTAGCAAAAATAACCCCTTCCTGAATATCTAAGGACAGCAACTTCCCGATAAATCCATAAGTATCAAACTGAAATATAAGCTCATTAAGAAAACTTACAAGCAGAGTTTCAAGATTATCTTCCCTAAGATTAATTTCTTTTTCTTCCGCAGGTTCTACACTATCTATATCGGTTATCAAACTGTAAAGACCTAAGGCAGAATTAATAAAACATTCCTCAAGGCTTGAACCTTCTGCTCTTATTCCTACATCTCCAGATACATCAATAATCCTGTATTTCATTTTAGTTTTTTTAGAGCATCTTCAATAAGTTCTTTTACCTGCGGGTCTTGCTCTTTGTTTAATGCTTCGATCAAAGCTGGTTTTGCAGTCACATCAGCAATAATCTCAAGGGCATACGCAGCATCACCACGAATATTTTTCTCAGAAGAATTAAGAAGCTCAATTAAATAAGGAATGATAAATTTAAGTGCTTCATTATTTTTTTCTTTTAATTCTTCTATTATGGCAAATGCACCTATTTTTAGTCTAAGCCTTTCATCAGAAAGCATTTTTGGGATTAAACTAAGTTGCTCAGGTTCATGTTCAAAAAAAGTTACAATGCTTTCAAGATAGCCATTGTCAATATAATCAAATAACATCTTTTCAAAAGCTTCGCCCTCCCAATTACTAAAACTTTTACTATTTCCATTCATGCTCTCACCCATGCCAATCAGATTTTATTCTGTTTCTTCCTCTTATATATTTTTCTGCACTAAGAGCAGCTATTGCTCCTTGCGCACAGGCTATAACAATTTGTCTCATATGAGGACTTGCCACGTCTCCTGCTGCAAAAACTCCCTTGACAGAGGTCTCCATAAATTCATTTACCACAATAAAACCTCTTTCATCCAGCTTTATGGATTCTCCCAGAAAATCAGTTATAGGTTGAGAACCATGAATGTATACAAATACACCTGATAGTTCCAAGATTTCCTCTTTATCCTCTTTTCTTAAAAGGATGCCTGTAACAAAATCTGTTCCTTGAATCTCTTTTATTGAGTAACCAGTAAAAATTTTAATCTTTTTGTTTGAATAGACAGGATGGTCTGGCTCTACCCGAAGCTTTGAAGATGAGGTGATTAAAAAGCACTCATTAACGAACTCTGTCAAGTAAACTGCTTCTTTAGCTGCCTCTTCACTGTCTCCTAAGACAGCTACTTTTTTCCCTCTAAAAAAGGGAGCATCACATACAGCACAGTAACTTACACCTCTGCCAATTAATTCTCCTTCTCCCTTTACTGTAGGCTTTCTTCCCATAGAACCTGTTGCTATAATAACTGACTTACCCTTGTAACTACTACTCATAGTTATGACTTCCTTTGTCTCAGAGATTAAATCTACACCTACAACCTGCTCTTCTTTATATTCAACCCCGAAAGAGAGTGCTTGATTTCTAATTATTTCAAGAAGTTCCTTGCCACTAAGAGGCTTTTCCAATCCAGGATAGTTTTCTATTAAAGATGCGTAAGCTAATGCTCCTGCTGTCTTAGATTTATCAACTATAAGTGTTTTTAAGTTAGCTCTTGCAGAGTATATTCCTGCAGTCAATCCTGCAGGTCCTCCTCCGATTATTATTACATCAAAAAAGGCATTCATATTAGCCTCCAATTATAAAATTCCAATAATTCTAAACTTTTCAAAATAATCCCACTTAATTCTCATTGAAATATCTCAAAACTTTATAATATGTGTCTCTCTGGGCAGGTTTGAATCTGGCACTTTTGATTGCATCAATTATCTCATCCATTGTAACTCTATACATTACTCCAGCTGCACGGACAACGTTTTCTTCAAGCATTGTTGAGCCAAAATCATTTGCACCAAAACGAAGCCCTACCTGTGCAATCTTAATCCCCTGTGTTACCCATGAAACCTGAATGTTTTTAAAATTATCAAGATAAATTCTACTTAATGCAAGAACTCTTAAATATTTTACAGCTCCTGCAGGCATAATTTCAGTATATTCCCTTTTAAGTTCCGTATTACCTGGCTGAAAGCTCCACGGGATAAAAGCTATAAACCCAGCAGTTTCATCCTGAAGAGTTCTTATTGCATCAAGATGCTCAACAATGTCTTCTTCGCTTTCAATGCTTCCAAACATCATTGTTGCTGATGTTTTCATGCCGAGCAAATGAGCTTCTCTCATTATACTTAGCCATTCAGCTGATCTTATCTTGTTTGGAGATTGTATCTCTCTTACTCTATCAGACAAAATCTCTGCACCTCCTCCGGGAATTGAGTCAAGACCTGCTTCCATTAACTTCAACAAAATCTCTTTTACTGTTAACCCTTCCTTTTTAGATAGAAAACTTATCTCAGGTGGTGAAAATCCATGCAAATGAATTTTAAAATTGTTCTTTATAAACCTTAGCATGTCTATGTAAAAATCAATTCCCAATTCAGGATGCACTCCTCCTTGCAAAAGTATCTGTGTCCCCCCCTTTTCTATTGTTTCCTCTATCTTCTTTGAAAGCTCCTCATAGGAAAGCACATAAGCTTCAGAATGTCCCTGTGGCCTCCAGAAAGCACAGAATTTGCATCTATTTATGCAAATATTTGTGTAGTTTATGTTTCTATCAACAACAAAAGTAACAACACCTTCAGGATGAAGGCTTTGCCTTATTTGGTCTGCCTCTTTTCCAATTTCATAGATAGAACTCTCTTTAAGCATTTGAAGGGCTTGTTTTTTGTCAACTCTTGTCATTTTTTTAATTATACTTAAATAAATTAGCTGGATAGAGCGAGTTTAGAAATATAAAAATATCTCAAAATAGAAATCCAGCTTATCATAAATTAAATCAAAATATTCTCAAAACATTGTAAAAACTATCTCTCTCAACCGGAATCTTCCCCGCTTCTCTAATTAGATGAACGAGTTCCTCTACCGTGTTTCCTTTCTTTGAACGAGCACCCGCAGAGTGGGCAATCTTCTCTTCAATAATGGTTCCCTCAAGGCAATCAGCACCAAAAAGCAGAGCAAGTTGAGCAAGCTTTTCTCCAAGCATTATCCAGTAAGATTTTATGTGAGGAATGTTGTCCAGCACAAGCCTTGAAATTGCTATTGTTTTCAGGTCATCTATTCCTGACGGATATGCAACTTTTATCTGAGTATTTTCAGACTGATAACTCAGGGGAATAAATGCCAAAAAACCGCCTGTCTCATCTTGAAGTTTTCTTAGTCTAAGGAGATGATCAACCCTATCCTCATAGGATTCCACATGACCATAAAGCATAGTAGCATTTGTTTTAATACCAAGGCTATGAGCTACTTTTACAATCTCAAGCCATCTTTCACCTGAGATTTTCTCTGGACATATAATATTACGCACATCAGGTTTAAAAATTTCAGCTCCGCCTCCAGGCATTATATCAAGCCCGGCTTCCTTTAATTCAATTAATATATCATCAATATCCATGCCCGATTTTTTAGCAAAATAATCTATCTCCACAGCAGTAAAAGCCTTTATTCCAATATTTGGAAATTCTTCCTTTATGGCTTTTATCATTTCAAGATAATGCTCAAATTGCCATTCAGGATGCAAGGCAGATACAATATGTACTTCAGTAAGATAGCCCATGCTTTGCCAAGCCTCCCTTATACTTGCTAAGACCTCCTCCTGGGTCATCTCATAGGCGCCTTCCTCGCCTTTTGATCGCGAAAAAGCACAAAAACGACAACGATTTACGCATATATTCGTAGGGTTAATATGTCTATTTATAATAAAATATGCTCTGTTTAAATTTATCTTTCTTGAAACTTCATCAGCAAGTTCACCAATCTGATGAAGTTCATCTGAATTGAAAAGATATAAAGCATCCTGTTCACTAATTCTCTCTCCATCCCTGATTTTTCTTTTAATTTCAGCAAACATTAGCTTATTATAGCATTGCTCATTGATTTATTTTAAGTTTTCATTTAAAATTTTTATATTTACCATTAAGAGGGGAAACATGTTTAAAAAAATTTTAATTGCAAACAGAGGCGAAATAGCATTAAGAATTATACGTGCCTGTAAAGAACTCGGAATCCGCACTGTTGCAATATACTGCGAACCAGATGCAACAGCAAGATATGTAAAAAAAGCTGACGAAGCTTATTTAATAACTCCAGGACCTCTAAAAGGTTATCTTAATATTTATGGAATAGTTGCACTTGCTAAAAATGTAGGATGCGATGCCATACATCCAGGATATGGATTTTTAGCAGAAAATCCTCAATTTGCAGAAGCCTGTACTCAGGCAGGGATAACTTTTATAGGTCCTAACTCTAACGCCATCAAAAAAATGGGACTTAAAAACGAAGCCCGTAAAATTGCACAAGAATTAGAAATTCCTCTGCTTCCAGGAACATCTCCTTTAAGCAGTCTTGATGAAGCAATAAAGGCTGCAAAGGAAATAGGTTATCCAGTCATGATAAAAGCAATAGCTGGAGGTGGAGGAAGAGGACTAAGAATATGCTATGATGAAGAAGCCCTCCAAAGGCAGATTCCTATTGCCATGTCTGAAGCAAAGAAAGCCTTTGGTGACGAGAGAGTTTTTATAGAAAAGTTCCTTGAAAAACCACATCATATTGAATTTCAGATAGTTGCAGACAAACATGGTAATATAATTCATCTTGGTGAAAGAGACTGCTCAATTCAGAGAAGACATCAGAAACTAATTGAAATAGCACCGTCTTTGTTACTTACAGAAGAAATTAGACAAAAAATGGGGGAAGCAGCTAAAAAATTAGCCCGAGCTGTTGGATATGACAATGTGGGAACAGTAGAATTTCTCGTAGATGAAAATCTTAATTTCTACTTTTTAGAGATGAACACACGTATCCAGGTAGAACATACAATAACTGAAGAAATTACAGGAGTAGACCTTGTTCAGACAATGATTAATATATCTGCCGGAGAGCCGCTCTCTATAAAACAAGAGGAAGTCAAACTTAACGGATATGCAATTCAATGTAGAATAAATGCTGAAGACCCCTTGAATGATTTTCTCCCTTCAACTGGAACTGTAACAGCCTATTACTCACCAGGCGGATTCGGCATACGAATTGATGGACACGTATCAGTTGGATATTTCGTTCCTCCCTATTATGATTCCCTCCTTGCCAAACTTGTCGCATGGGGTAGAAACTGGGATGAAGTAGTCCGTAGAATGCACCGTGCACTTAGTGAATACATAATAAGAGGTGTTAAGACAACAATACCTCTTTATATAAAAATTTTGGAAGATGAAGATTTCCGAAAAGGCAATTTCAGTACAAAATTTATAGAGGAAAAACTCAACAACCTAATTTATACTGAAGAAAAAGAACCCTTTGATTTAGCAGTAATTTTATCCGCTGCAATAGTAGCCCATAGCAGGGTTTGAGTATAGGGTTGTTTATTGATAAATAGATGTTTAAGTTATTTTCTCTTAAGTTTCTGAAAAGCCTTTTTAAGTTTTTTAAATAAATTAAAGAGGTGTTAAGATGTCTAAATTACCAGTAAAAATAATGGATACAACATTTAGAGATGCCCATCAGAGTCTTCACGCTACAAGAATGAAACTTGAAGATATTGTCCCTATTGCTGAAAAAATGGACCAGGTAGGTTTTCATTCTCTTGAGGTGTGGGGTGGAGCCACCTTTGACAGTTGCCTCAGATTTCTTAGAGAGGACCCCTGGGAAAGGCTTAGAACAATTAGAACACTTGTAAAAAATACTAAGCTTCAGATGCTTTTAAGAGGACAAAATCTTGTGGGATACAGACATTATCCTGATGATGTGGTAGAGAAATTTGTGGAAAAAACAATTGAAAATGGTATAGACATTTTAAGAATTTTTGATGCACTAAACGATCTGCGAAATCTTGAAAAATCCGTTGAATCAACCCTTAAATATGGTGGAACTGCAGAGGTTGCATTTTGCTATACAGTAGGTCCTATATATACAATTGATTACTTTGTTGAGCTTGCCAAGAGAATTCGTGACATGGGTGCCCATATAATCTGCATAAAAGACATGGCAGGACTTCTTGACCCTTATACTGCCTATGAATTGATAAAAAGACTGAAGGAAGAGATAACATTACCCATTCATCTTCATACCCATGATACAGCAGGCATGGCTGTTGCAACAACAATCAAAGCAATTGAAGCTGGTGTAGATATTGTTGATACTGCAATATCTACAATGGCTGGAGGAACTTCTCAGCCTCCACTTGAGACAATATGTCATATTCTAAAAGGCACTGAAAGAGACCCTCAGTTTAATATGGAACTTCTTGACGAAATTGCTGACTATTTCTATGAGGTAAGAAAAAAATATAAATCCCTTGAAAGCGAATATATTGGACCAGATCCTAAGGTAATCGTATATCAAGTTCCTGGTGGAATGTTGAGTAATCTTGTTAATCAATTAAGAGAGCAAAATGCACTACATAGAATAAGAGAGGTTATGGAGGAAATTCCCCTTGTTAGAGAAGATTTCGGGTATCCTCCACTTGTTACACCATCCAGTCAGATTGTTGGAACCCAGGCAACTCTGAATGTTCTTACAGGTGAAAGATACAAAATGGTAACTACAGAGACAAAAAACTACTTTAAAGGACTCTATGGTAAGCCCCCTGCTTCAGTGAATGAGGAAATTAGAGGGAAAATTCTTGGAGAGGAAGAATTCATAACTGTAAGACCGGCTGATTTGCTTCAACCAGAGTTTGAAAAAGCTAAAGCAGAATTAAAAGACAAAGCCTATTCTGATGAAGATGTACTTAGCTACTGCCTTTTCCCAAAGATATATCTTGAGTTTCTTGAACCAAAGGAAAAGGGAATTAAAGAGGAAATTCCAGTCGCTAAAAAGGAGGAAGCAAAACCTGTTCCTACA
>JAOAGU010000014.1 GCA_026415595.1 Thermodesulfovibrio sp.
AGAAATACCTCTCCTGCAGGTAGATTTCCAAAAGAAGCTTGGCGGGTTAAAATTCCTGAGTCCACATGGACTTTTCTTTTTCCTTTATACAGAGTAATCTCTGTTCCGTTGGAAGTTTCAATTTTTATTTTTTCTACTCCTTCAAGAATTTTTTTGATTCTTTCAGACCTTGTCTTTACTTCCTTCCAGTTAGCAAGCATTGCACCATCAAGCATTGTTGGGTCAAAAAGAGGCATGCTCGCATATCTTGTACCACAACATTTTGTAAGAAGGTCTCTGAAGTTTGTATGGCTGGTTGAAAAGTTTGAGAGTGCTATAACAGCATTTACAGCATCGGGTTTATTTTCTTTTATGATACCCTTAATCTCCAATAATTCTTTCTTAGATGTATTCTTAGATAGAAGTTTCCTTAAAAATCCTTGTTTTTTAAGGGTTTCTATGGCTTTATTGCCAAAAGCAAGTCTCCATAGCTCTTCTGGAGGTTCAATTCCATGAGAACCTGTAGCTGAATATTCAAAATAAATTATTTTTTTACATAAATCTTTACCTATATCTTTTAACTTTATAGCAATATCAAGAAGGGTTTTTCTTCTTTCTTTTTCTTTTTCAGAGAGTGATTCGTCCTTTCTTATAAGATCTGTAAATATCAGAACTTTCTCATCAGGCTTTACCTTTAAATTTATCCTGAATATATTTTCAAGAGGCTCGGTGTTCATTCAAAAAGTTCAAGCTGATTCATTTTTTTGGATTGAAACTCTATTGGATATTTACAGTTGAAACAAGCCATGCAGTAAAGGTCTGAGTTGGGAATTATTTTTTTTAGTCCCTCAATGCTTAAATAGCCGAGAGAGTCTGCAGTGATATATTTTCTTATTTCTTCAATTTTATGAGATGAGGCAATTAGCTCCTGTCTTGTGGGAGTGTCTATTCCGTAAAAACATGGACCTATGGTTGGAGGAGAACTTATCCTCATATGGACTTCCTTCGCACCTCCTAATTCTCTAATCATTTTCACGATTTTTTTAGAAGTTGTGCCTCTAACAATAGAATCATCTACTACCACTACTCTTTTATCTTTTAGCATATCTCTTACTGGATTAAGTTTAACCTTTACCCCAAAATGCCTAATACTTTGTTTTGGTTCAATAAAAGTTCTCCCCACATAGTGATTTCTTATTAATCCAAATTCAAAGGGAATTCTGCTCTCTTCAGAATATCCCAACGCTGCCGGCACACCTGAATCGGGAACTGGAATGACAAGGTCAGCATCAACTGAATGCTCTCTTGCCAGCTGTCTTCCAAGCTCTTTTCTTACTGTGTTTACAGATATATGATCAAAAATATAGCTGTCTGGTCTTGCAAAGTAAATAAACTCAAAAACACAATGGGCTGACTTAACAGAATTAAAAATTTTAATTGAAGTGAGACCATTTTCATCAATTATCAACATCTCACCAGGGTTTATATCTCTTATGTATGTAGCACCAATTAGGTCAAAGGCACATGTTTCAGAAGCAACTACATAGGCATTTTGAATCTGTCCAAGGGCTAAAGGTCGTATCCCGTAGGGGTCTCTAATAGCAATTAATTCTTTTTCTGTCATTAATAATAGTGAAAAAGCTCCGGATATTTGCGTGACTGCATTAGCAATTCTCTCTCGTGGTTCTCCACTTTTTGCTCTTGCTATTAGATGGAGTATTATCTCACTGTCTGAGGTGCTCTGGAATATTGCACCATCCTTTTCAAGTTTATTTTTTAAAGTATCAATATCTATAAGATTTCCATTGTGGGCTATGGCAATACTTCCTAAACTATATGTTGCCATCAGAGGTTGCACATTTTCTATAGTGCTTGACCCAGTTGTTGAGTATCTATTATGACCAATAGCAATATGCCCTGGAAGCTTTTTTAAAACTTTTTCATTAAATATCTCTGCAACAAGTCCTAAGGATTTTTCAAGATAAAGTTTTGTTCCATCAGATGAGCATATGCCAGCACCTTCTTGTCCTCTGTGCTGAAGAGCATAAAGACCAAGATAGGTTAAATTAGCAGCTTCAGGATGGCCAAAGATGCCAAATATCCCGCACTCTTCATGAATTTCGTGCAAAAGAATATCCTTATTCATCATTTTTAGGAAGTCTAATAAATTTTAACATATAGAGTGTTTAGTATACTATAATTTTTTGATATAATGTAAATGTAACAAACGATGTTCAAAACTTTAGACAAAAAAATTGATTTAGAAGAAAAAGAAAAAATTTTAAAAATTTTCTCTTCCTATCCTGGTATTTTAAGTGGTGTAGAAGATTTATTAAATAAGTTGGAAAAAACTCCTCAAAGTCTCCATCTTTCCTATGAGATAGAAACTCATTTTATAAAGTATTTTAATTATTATTTAAAGGACTATCAGGGTTTTGAAGCCACAAAAGTTTTATTTGGTTATTTAACAAAATGCCTTGATAAAAAAGAGATTCAGGAAAGTTGTATAAAATCGCTTCTTAGAATGACTCTAAAACTTATTGAAGAATGCAATTCTGAGGAAAACCAAAAATTTTTAGCTATAGCTTCAGAGATTTTCAAACACCTTATTTCCATAGATATATACGGCTATTTGCCAAAGCTTGATAGTCTAAGAATAATTGGGAAAACAATACTAAAATTACAACTCAAAGATATAGAATTGCTATATAATTTTAAAGAGCTGTATAAACGTTATCTAATCAGTCTATATGATTCTATTAGCTCAATTAAAAATCCGTTGTTATACCATAAAGAGATATTTAATCAGGGTTTTCCCTTTGTTGAAAAGGCTTACAATTCATTTTATAAGGAAATTGATGAAAATACAAAAAAAATCAAAAGAACAGATGAATTAAATGAGTTAATAATAAATATTCCCTCTGGAATTGAAATATATAATATTTTTCGTGACCTTCATAAACAGTTTATTAAATCAGGTAATATATGGATTGACCTACAAAATAAGATTTATTACTTCTTCTGGATTACAGAGAATGAGGTTCTTTCAGATTTATATGATTTTTCACTGAGAGAGATAGGCAAGAATATTAAAAATAACCTCTTCTTATTAATATCAAACTCGGTGAATAAAACCTTAGAGTTATTAGAGAAAATTTTTATCAAATTTAATATTTTCTTTCATACCTATGCTGATGCTGTTTTGTACTGTCTTGAGGAAATTGGAGAAGCAGCTTATAATTCAGGCAATAAAGAAGTCATTAATTTTTATATAGAGTCTTTAATTTCTATAGGATTTCATTCCCCACAAATAAAAGGATTTTCTGAGGAATATATAGCTGCAGACAATAGAAAACATATTAGAAATCTTAGATTATGGATTAACCTAATATCAAAGCATCCTTTACTTTCAAGAGATTTAATCACTTCACTCAGCATATATCTATTTTTTAGTGGAGTTCATATAAAAGATACTGATTTTTTTCAGAGAGATATAACAAAACTTCTCAATTCTGATATAATGCCAGTTTTTTATTTAATTAAGCCTATACTGAGAAAGTTACCTGTTTATTTTAATGAAATCAATGCAGAAGGACAATTAAGAACAGTTTCAACTGAGGTAGACGAGATTTTTAAACGAAAAGACCCATTAATTCATTTTATAAGAAAGCTGGTGCATGTGGAGAGTAGCCCCTTAATTCTGGACTTGCTTAAAGAAACCATCAAATTCTGGATAAATGGTGAGAGTTTTGATCTTAAAAAATATGCTCCTCCGGAAATTTTAGAATCTTTAAGATTTGAAAAGGAACACTTCAATGAAATAGGAATTTTATTCAAAAATCTCATAAAAGATTTTATCTCTCTTGAAAATTTATTGATGAGTCCAGTTGATTTAATTACAACGAAATTAAATTCATACAATTTCTCCAAAGATTATAAAACTAAGGCTATACTCACAATCAGACTATATCAACTTCTTTATAACAAATATAAAATTGACTACTGTGAATTAGAACATTTTCTCAGAGAAACTCTTTATTTAGGACTACCAGACGGGTCTTATCTAATTGAAACCCTTAAAAATGGCTCTTTATACAAGAAGGTTGAAGCCCTTTTGATATATCTTGAGGAATTAAAGAGTGTAATAATGTCATCTCAAAAATATGAAGCCTTTGAAGACATAGCCCATAAAAGACATATTGCTGCTGGAATTCCATCAGTTTACGGAAGATATAGTGAAAGGAAGTTTAATGCTTTATCTGTATTCCTAAGACTGGAAAATATACTTAACAGTCTTCTTGATGAAATAGAACAGTCCCTTACACTTGACCTTATAACAAGAGCAACTCTTTTCAGGATTGAAAAATATCTCAAACTCTTCTTACGAATTCTTGAACTTAATGGAATTTCCTCACAGAAATTTACAAATACTCTTGATATGCTAACAGTAGCCCTTGAAATAAGAAGGTTTACCTTTTCTCAATATATGGATATTTTCAGAAATCTATCTGAATCAGTTAGTGATATGGTAAACACTTATTGCACAGCACCATACTCAAAATGGTTAAGAAAAATAATAACAATAATCTATAATCTCTCAGAAAAATCTGAATTTGAAGACTTTGAATTTATCAATGCTTCATCTGAAAAGTTCTTAAGAGATATAGTAATGCAGTATCCTGGACTAAACCAACTTGACAGGATTGTTGGGAGAATAGTTAAAACCGCTTATAATCAAGCTGAAAAACTTCAATTTAGAGAACTTGACCTACTTATGACCTATGACCCTAAGAAAATCCTATGCGATATTTATAACCCCAAAAAAGAAATAAATGACAGAATTCATCTGGGCAATAAGGGTCATAATTTAATTAAATTAGCCACCAAAGGAATATCTGTTCCTCCTGGATTCATAATTACTACAGAGGTTTTCCGTTGTAGAGAAGTAATAAATAATTTTGAACCTGCTCGGGAACACTTAGAAAAAGAACTAAAACATGCAATAACAAGACTTGAGCATATATCAAAAAAACAATTTGCCAGCTCCTCCAATCCTTTACTGGTTTCTGTTAGAAGCGGAGGTGCTATTTCCATGCCAGGAATGATGAATTCATTCTTGAATGTTGGTATAAATGATGAAATTGCAGAGGGATTAAGTAATCAAACAGGTAAACCATGGTTTGTATGGGACAGCTATAGAAGGTTTTTGCAATGCTGGGGAATGTCCTTTGGTCTTGACAGAGATGAATTTGACAACATAATGAATTTTTACAAGAAGAAACATAAAGTTGAATTTAAAATTCAGTTTTCACCTTCTCAGATGAAAGAGGTCGCCCTTGCTTATAGAGAATTTATTATATCTATGGGCATAAAAATAGAGGAAGACCCATGGAGACAACTTCTTGTTGCAATAAATCAAGTTTTTAACTCTTGGTATTCTATTAAGGCAAGTGCTTACAGAGAGATTCTTGGAATTTCAGAAGACTGGGGAACTGCAGTAGTTGTTCAAAAGATGGTTTTTGGCAATCTTGATATTAACTCAGGCTCTGGGGTTTTATTCACAAGAAATCCTAAGGAAACATATGACAGGCTTGTATTATGGGGTGATTACACTCCTGGCACTCAGGGAGAAGATATAGTATCAGGACTTGTTAATACCTTTCCTATATCAATAGAGCAAAAAAATTATGAAGGCAGAACAAATGAAAAATCATTAGAAGAGGCTTTTCCTGAAATATATAAAGCACTTTTTGAAATATCTGAACAGCTAATATATGGAGAGAAATGGGACCATCAGGAAATTGAATTCACATTTGAAGGAAGAGGTAAAAGAGACCTTTATATTCTTCAGACAAGAGAGATGAGTTATTCTAAGGGTGAAATAATTAACGTGTTTCTTCCTTCTCCATCATTGAATGAAAGCAAGTTAGGCACTGGAATAGGTGTAAGTGGAGGAGCTCTATCAGGCAGATTAGTTTTTGACATTGATGATATTAAATCTTTGAAATCTACTGACCCTGAAACTCCTGTGATACTTGTCAGAGCTGATACAGTTCCAGATGATATTGTACATATAGCAAAGGCAGATGGAATACTGACTGCAAGAGGTGGTTCAACCTCTCATGCTTCAATAGTCGCAACAAAATTAGGGAAAACTTGTGTTGTAGGATTCTCTAAAATGATTGTGCATCAGAATGAAAAAAAGTGTAAAATAGGAAAAAGACTATTAAAAAAGGGTGATTATATAAGTATTGATGGAAGAAGCGGATTAGTTTATTCTGGAAAACATCAAACTCAGAAAATCTATCTCTCAATGGATTATTTTTAATTGATAAAGGAGGTTTTTTTAAATGAAGGAATCAATATTAGGTATTAATGGCTTGGGTAGAATAGGAAAACTTACACTTTGGCATCATGTTGGAAGAAAACACTTTTCTCAGATAGTTGTTAATCTTGGCAGAAAAGTGGGTAATTCTCTAAAAGATGTAGCTTTCTATATTGAACATGACTCAACTTATGGTAGACTTCATAATTATCTTTACGGATACAGATCAAAAACAGTTATAGAAAAAATAGATGAAACAAAATCTACAATGGTCATAGATGGAATACCTGTTAAAATACTTACAGAAAATAGAAACCCAAAAGATATAGGATGGGAAAAATTTGGAGTAAAACTTGTTGTTGATACGACCGGTAAATTTCTTGACCCCACACTGCCTTCAGACTCAAAAGAAGGTTCAGTAAGAGGGCATCTTGATTCAGGTGCTTACAAAGTAATTGTTAGCGCTCCTTTTAAAATAAAAGATAAAACAAAAGATATTCCTGAGGATGCTATAACAGTAATAATGGGAATAAATGAAGAAATGTATGATAGCAAAAAACATTTGATTATATCAGGTGCATCCTGTACAACCACATGTCTCGCACATATGATGAAACCCCTTCTTGATTATTTTGGTGCTGAAAAAATTCTCAGTGTATCAATGGCAACTGTCCATGCAATTACTTCCTCTCAACAAGTACTGGATAGAGTTCCAAAAACTGATGCAAAAGATTTTAGGAAAATACGATCTGCCATGAACAACATAATATTAACAAGCACAGGAGCAGCTAAAACTCTTGCCCTTGTACTTCCGGAGATGAAAAATATTGGTTTTATAGCTCAGTCTGTAAGAGTCCCAATTATAACAGGTTCACTTATAATTCTTGTCGTTGCTTTCAGAGACGAAGAGGGAAATCTAATAAATGGTGAATTAATCAATAAAATTTATAGGGATGCAGCTGAAAGAGAAACAAGAGGATATCTTCTTTTTACAGATGATCAAAAAGTATCCACTGATATAATAGGCTTTTTCGGACCCGCTGCAATTATTGAAGGAAGTGAAACACATACAAGAACAGCCATGATAACTCTTGATATATCAAATATGTGTGTAATGGGGGCTCCCGCAGTTGACAAACTTCAAATTCCTGTAACACAAGCTGTAATATATGGCTGGTATGACAATGAACTTGGCAGTTACACAAACATGCTTGGTGATTTAACAGTTAAAGTTTCAACAGATGTTTACTAAAAAAGAAAGATTGATTAAAAGAGACACAAAAAACTAAAATTTAATTTATGGGACAACAAAAACTTAGAAAAATTAAAATTATCAGAAGAAATAAACATGATATTGCTATTGCTAAATATACTAAAATTATAGAAGAACAACCTCAAAATTACCAAGCATATAAAGAAAGAGGAAATGCCTATTATAGGAAAAAACTCTATCATTTAGCAATAGCAGATTATACCAAAGCTATTGAGCTTAAACCTGATTTTTTCCTTGCTTACAACAATCGCGGTATTGTTTATTCTGTTCTTGGCTTATATGAACTTGCCATAGCAGATTATAATAAAGCCATTGAACTAAAACCCAATAACGGAATGCCCTATAACAATAGGGGATTTACTTTTCTTTTAATGGGAAAAATTGAAGAAGCTGAAAGAGATATAAAAAAATCAGTAGAACTTAATCCTAATAATATTTATGCCCTTAACAGTATGGCTGAACTTTTTGCTGCTAAAGGAATGCCTGAAGAAGCCTGTCAATGGCTTTTAAAAGCCATTGAGAAGGGTTATAATAATTGGAATTACCTTAAAACCTCAAAAACTTATGAGCCAATAAGAAATCATCCTTGTTTTAAGGCTATTCTTGAAAGAAAAACTTAAAAACAATGCAATATAAATTAATAATATTTGCCATAATTATTTCAGTGCTTTTCCATTTGGGAGTAATCATTTTGTTTGGTAAAGTACAGGTTGATTTATCCTATCTGGATTTCATTGAAGCATACATAATTAAAAAAGAAATTTCTACAAAGACCCAACATCCACCAAAGGGTGTATTATCAGAAAATAATAAAGTTCAGGAACAAAAAATTGAAGAAAAGACAAATAATAAGGAATTTGATAAAAAAGCTGAAGAAAATAATAAGGAGTCTACAGAACAACCAAATGAATCAGTGGCAAAATTAACAGAAAAATCAGAAAATAATTCCAATGTAGCTGATTATCATGATAGATTTTCAAAATTTATTAATGAAAGAATGAAGTTTAATATATACTGGATGGGTATATATGCAGGTTCTGCAATAGTCTTGGTTAAAGGAAACTCAGAAAACATTAAAATATCTTCTGAAGTTAACTCAGCATCTTTTATATCAAACTTTTATTATGTTCATGATAAAGCAGAAAGTATAGTGGAAAAGGGAAAGCCTAAATATTTCCGTCTCATTCAGATTGAAGGTAAACATCGGGGAGATAAGGAAGTTAAATTTGATTATGATTCAGGTGAGATAATATTTATTAACCATATCAAAAATAAAATGTCAGTTCATAAAGGAATAAATAAGGTTTTTATGGATGTACTATCTGGTTTTTTTTACTTCAGAACAACTCAGATAGATAAAGATAAACCAATATTCATTGATATTTTTGACAGTGATAAATTTGCAACAGTAGAAATAAAAGTTTTGAGGGAAGAAGTAATAGAAACATCGGAAGGAAAAGAGATTAAAGCTTTATTAATAAAACCAGAACTAACAACAGAAGGCTTATTTAAAAGAAAAGGCGATATCTTTATTTGGATTAGTAATGACGATAGGAAAATTCCTTTAAAAATTGAAACAAAAGTGAGCGTAGGTAAGATCACCGCAGAATTAAAGGAATACAAAAAAGAGTAAAATGCCTCATACCCATATTTTACTAAAGGGAGTAAGACAGCATAACTTAAAAAATATTGATTTAAATATTCCAAGAAATAAAATTGTTGTAATTACAGGACCTTCTGGTTCTGGCAAGTCATCCTTGGCTATTGATACAATCTTTGCTGAAGCTCATAGAAGATATTTGCAAAGTTTACCTGTAGAATCAAGAATTATTTTCGAGCAATTTCAAAAACCTGATGTAGACTATATAGAAGGACTCTCACCAGCTGTCTCTGTTGACCAGAAAACTATATCAAAAAGTCCCCGCTCTACAGTAGGAACAATAACTGAAATTTATGACTATTTGAGACTACTATATTCCAAAATAGGAAAACCCTATTGTCCGAAATGTAATAAAGAATTAAATGCTCAAGACATTAACCAGATGACAGAAACTTTATTAAATTTACCAGTTGGAACTAAAATTCAAATTCTTGCACCTATAGTAATTGAGAGAAAAGGTGAACATAAAGCAGAAATTGAAAAAGCAAAAGCCGAAGGATTTATACGAGCAAGAATAGACGGAGAAATATTAGATTTAACTGGAGAGATTTCACTTGAAAAAAATAAAAGGCATACTATTGAACTTGTTGTAGATCGCATAATTATAAAAGAAAAATACAAGAAACAAATAAAAAGAGCACTTGAATTGTCTCTTAAATATTCAAATACACTAATTGTCAATATTGTTGATAAAAATAAGGATATTATCTTTAGCTCTTTATTAGCCTGTGCCAACTGCGGAATCAGTCTGCCAAATATTGACCCAAGACTCTTTTCCTTTAATAGTAAATACGGTGCCTGTCCAAAATGTCGAGGACTGGGATATGAAAATCTTGAGGAGAATGAAGTTGATTTAGAAGAGCTTGAACTTAAAGTCTGCTCTCTATGTAATGGAAATAGATTAAGAAAAGAAGCTTTAGCTATAAGGATTAATGGTAAAAATATATCAGAGATAGCTAATCTTACTTTAGATGAACTTGATTTATTTTTAAAAAAACTCGATTTATCTACTTATGAAACAAAAATTTCAGAAAGAATTTTAAATGAGATATTTGTTAAGCTTGGCTTCCTTCAAAAAATTGGGATATCATATGTAACTTTAAACAGACCTTCCTTTAGTCTATCTGGAGGTGAAGCACAAAGGATAAGACTTGCTACTCAACTTGGTTCTCATTTAAGTGGAGTAATTTATATTCTTGATGAGCCAAGTATAGGACTTCATCCAAGAGATTGTAACAAAATTATAGAAAGTTTAAAAGAATTAAGAAAAATGAATAACACTATTATTGTAGTAGAACACGATGAATTTACAATAAAACATGCTGATATTGTGTTAGAATTGGGACCTGGTGGAGGTAAAAATGGTGGATATCTACTTAATATTTCCTCTCCCGAAGAACTCTCAAATAATCCAAAATCAATTACTGGAAAATATCTTTCAAGCTCAAATATAATAGAAATCCCTAAAATTAGAAGAAAACCGAAAGATTATATAAAAATAAAAGGTGCCAGTGCATTTAACTTAAAAAATATAGATGTGAAAATTCCTCTTGGAGTTTTCACGTGCATAACTGGTGTAGCAGGTTCAGGAAAAAGTACCTTAGTATTCGAAATTTTATATAAAGCTTTACTTAAAATACTCTATAAAGCGAGTATAGTTCCAGGGGAATTTGATTCAATTGAGGGAGTTGAAAAAATTGATAAAGTTGTATGCATAGACCAACATCCTTTAGGCAAAACATCTCGCTCAACACCTGCAACATATACAGGAGTTATGACAGAAATAAGAACAGTTTTTTCCCTTTTACCTGAAGCTAAGGTAAGAGGTTTTACTAAATCAAGATTTAGTTTTAATTTATCCGAAGGAAGATGTGAGTCCTGCCAGGGAGATGGTTTAAAGAAAATAAAAATGCATCTATTACCAGATGTTTACGTGCTATGTGACATCTGTAAGGGTAAAAGATACAACGAAGAAACTTTAAAAATTAAATTTAAGGGCAAATCTATATCAGATATCCTTAACATGACAGTTACTGAAGCATTAGATTTTTTCTCATCAATACCAAAATTGAGAAGCAAATTACAAATAATGGAGGACATCGGTTTAGGATACATCAGTCTTGGACAGTCTGCTACAACTCTTTCTGGAGGCGAAGCACAAAGAGTAAAGTTAGCAAGGGAATTAAGCAAAAAACCAACTGGCAAAACAATTTATATTCTTGATGAACCTACAACAGGTCTACACATGGTTGAAATAGAAAAACTACTTTCTATAATTCAAAAACTTGTAGATTTAGGTAATACAGTGATAGTAATTGAACATGATTTAGATATAATAAAATGTGCAGATTACATTATAGATTTAGGACCAGAAGGTGGTAATTTAGGAGGATATTTAATCGCAGAGGGAACACCTGAACAAATTGCAATGAACCGTGAATCATATACAGGGCAATTTTTAAGAAAGAAATTGAAACTATGAACGAAAAGTTTCAGATATCTTTTGAAGAACAAGATAAAAGACTTGATATATTTATATCTGAAAAATTAAATATAAGCAGAGCAAAAGCACAAGAATTAATTGAAAAACATTTTGTAAAAATTAACGATGCATTCAAAAATAAGAGTTATAAATTAAAAAAAGAAGATATAGTTGAAGTTCTTGAATATTCTACTTTTAACAATTCTTCTATTAATAAGTTAATACCTCAGAATCTTCCAATCCAAATCTTATATAAAGATGAATTTCTAACTGTGATATCAAAACCTCCAGGTATGGTAGTTTATCCTTGTTTAGGTCATCCTAAAGATACTGTTATGAATGCTGTTGCATATCATTTTAAAAAACTTGCCAGTGTTGGTGGTCCTCTAAGGCCGGGCATAGTACATAGACTTGATAAAGATACCTCTGGAGCAATGATTATTGCATTAGATGATGAAACATATTATAAACTTATTGAAATGTTTAAAAAAAGACAGATAAAAAAGGAATACCTTGCCGTTGTCTATGGAAAAATAAAGGATTCTGGTAAGATCACTTCTGCCATAGGCAGGTCTATTCATGATAGAAAAAAAATGTCAACAAAAGCTAAAGCCTCAAAAGAAGCAATAACAGAGTGGACTGTTTTAAAGAGATTTAACAGTTATTCTCTTGTCAAAGCAAATATCATTACAGGAAGAACCCACCAAATAAGAGTTCACTTCTCTTCAATTGGTCATCCCATATTAGGTGACAAAGTATACGGTAAGAAAACTCATTTAGAATTAAAAACTGGGAAAATAAATATATCAAGGCAAATGTTACATGCCCATAAATTAGAATTTACACATCCTATAAAGAACAACACATTATTAATTGAGGCCCCTCTACCTGAGGATATGGAGAAAGTCATAAAAATCCTTGAGGCAGGCTATGAGCTTAAACAGTAAATTATTAATGGAAATATTGAATAACGCAGAAAAGCTTTTCCTTTGCCTTAGATGTGGAGAATGTTGCTACCGATGGGCTGTCACTTTTAAAAAAGGTTATAAAAAAAAGGAAAATGAAAAATGCCCTTATTTAAATGATATAAAAATAGAGAATGGCAAATGGCAAGAAGCCTCTTGCAAAATCTATAAAAGTAGACCAAAACAATGTAAAACTTTTAAATTAAGCTTTGCTACAGTATGCCCAATTGGACTATGGAAATGGTCAAAAATTTTAGAAAATAACGAAAATATTGAATTGCCTGATAAAGTAAAAGAAGTTTTTGATTTTTTAAATTGTAATAGTCAAGCTTAATATTCATGATTAAGTCTGAGATTATGATAAAGAGGGGCCTAGTAAACAGAAAAATAAGAAAAAAGCGATAAACCTTAACAGTAATTTCAAATCAACTCTTGACTAATACAATAGATATCCTTTTCAGATTTACTTATACCAATTGTTCCTCTTTGAGTATTTTTCACTCTATAAAGTGCCTCATCTGCTCTGTCAAGTATTTGTCTGTAGTTTTCATCACTTTTAAAAACTTCTGTTACTCCTAAGGATATGGAAATTTTAGTAATAAATTTGACTTCTTTTACACATTTCAAAATTCTTAAAGCTACATTTTGAGCATCCTGTAAAGCAGTATTTGGTAAAACTATCATAAACTCATCTCCGCCCATTCTTCCTGCTATGTCTGAATCGCGTAAGTTCATTTTTAAACAATCTGAAATTTTTATGATTGCCTCATCACCATTTGAATGCCCGAATCTATCATTTATCTCTTTTAGCTGATCTATATCAATATATATCAAAGAAAAAATTTGATTGTATCTTTTCCATTGATTAAATAATTTCTCCAAAAAGTCTTCTATAAATCTTCTGTTGTAAATACCAGTTAATGAATCAATAATAGCAGATCTTATGAACTCAACATTTGTTATATTTATTAAACTTTCATAATATAAGCCTCCGAGAGGAATTCCTCCATAACTCCGAATATATACCTCAAAATCAAGAGTAATTATATCTATCTGAGAAAGTTTATGATAAATAGGGCAGATTATATTTTTCTGATAACATGGCGAATTGAAACCATAAAAAATTTTATAACATTTTTCACCTTTTACTTCCCCAAACATCTTTTGAGCAGTAGAATTTAATGCTACCACATTATAGTAATTATCTACTATTATTGATGGAATAAGGTCTTTAAGGTCTTCTGCTTTTAAATTCATCACAAAAGTTCTTTAATATCTTTAATTTAAATATAAAAACATAAAATTAAAAAATTTTTCAATTGAAAAAAATCTCCTATACCATCCCTTTAATTTATACAAGACTGTTCAAAAACTTACAGATGTTTGAAAATCTGGTATCTTCAAGCCATCATTTTTTTATCCCTTCACCACTAACTTGAAAAATCCTGCATAAATGCTTTCTTTTAAAAACTTTAATCTACAAAAATTCCTTGCTAATTTGAACAAAAACTTATCTTACTAAAAATTTTTTCGGAATATATTATAATTATAAAATGCGTAAAAAGACCAAAAATAAAGTAATAGAGAACAATTACTTTTGTGAAATAAGAAAAGGTATAAATCTATCAAAAAGTAAAATAATCAGATTCAAGAATAATAAGTGGAAGGGAATAAAAAATATTGTTTATAAAGAAAACTCAACCAATTGGACTGCAATAGATAGGTTTCCTCTTGTATCAAGTAACACCATTAAATTTGAACTAAGATATTTTGAAATAGCATCAGGAGGATTTTCCTCTCTTGAATATCATAATCATGCACATGTTGTCATCTGCCTAAAAGGTAAAGGTAAACTAAGATTAGGCAAAAAATACAAAATTTTAAAATATCTTGATATAGCATACATCGCTCCTAACGAGATTCATCAACTTTTAAATCCATATAAAGAACCTTTTGGTTTTTTATGTATTGTTGATTCTGAGAGAGATAAACCTGTTGAAATAAAAAATTAATAATTTTTCCCACAGCATTTTTTGTATTTTCTACCACTTCCACATGGGCAAGGATCATTTCTTCCAATTTTATGTGGTTTTTTAACAGGCTCCGTAGGTGAATCCCCATCACTTCTACTTATTTGTTGTCTGCGTGCTACTTTGACCTCACTTTCTTCTCTCACCTGAATTTTAAATAGCCTTGTTAAAATTTCCGATACTATATTTCTTGACATATCTTCAAAAAGTTCAAAGGCTTCTTTTTTATACTCTACAAGAGGATCTTTCTGGGCATAACCTCTCAAGCCAATTCCTTCTTTTATATGGTCTATTCCTAAAAGATGGTCCTTCCATTTTGTGTCTATTACATGTAGAAAGACCATCTTTTCTATATCTCTCATTAAATTTGTACCTACTTTTTGCTCTTTAATTTCGTAGGCTTCTCTAAGCTTTTCAAGCAAATAAATCTTTATCTCATCCTTTGATTGACCGTTTAAGTTAACTTCTATATCAAATCTTACACTAATTTGTTCTTTTAGCTTTTCAATTCCTTCCTCTTCCTGAGAGGTATAAAAATCAACCATTTCATCAATTTCTATACCAAGAAGTTCAAAAACTTTGTCTTTCAAAGATTCACTTTCAAGAACCTCTTTTCTAAAAGAATAAATCTCCCTTCTCTGACTGTTCATTACATCATCATATTTAAGTAAATGCTTTCTTATATCAAAATTGTGAGCCTCTACTCTTTTCTGAGCATTTTCTATGGCTTTTGACACCATTTTGTTTTCAATAGGTGTGTCTTCATCAATCTTTAGAAAATGCATCAGACTCTGAAGCCTTTCTCCACCAAAGATACGAAGCAGTTCATCTTCAAGGGAAAGATAAAATCTTGATGAACCTGGGTCTCCCTGTCTTCCTGCCCTACCCCTTAGCTGATTGTCAATTCTACGGGATTCATGTCTTTCTGTTCCAATAATATGCAATCCTCCAAGAGATACAACCTTTTCATGTTCCTGTTTACAAACTTCCTTAGCCTTCTCCAATGTCCTTTCATATTCTTCTTCAGTGTATTCCTTACCAGCAAGCATTTCTCTTGCGAGAAATTCAGGATTACCTCCAAGAAGTATGTCTGTTCCTCTTCCAGCCATATTTGTAGCAATTGTTACTGCACCGATTCTGCCAGCCTGAGCTACAATTTCAGCCTCTTTATCATGATATTTAGCATTTAATACATTATGCGGTATTCCCTTTTTCTTGAGCATTTTACTTATAAGTTCTGACTTTTCTATTGATGTTGTACCTACAAGTACAGGTCTACCAGCTCTGTAGCATTCCTCTATTTCTCTTATCACAGCCTCATATTTTGCCTTTTCTGTCTTATATACTGCATCAGGATAATCCTCTCTAATCATTGGCTTGTGAGTGGGAATTACCACAACTTCCAGATTGTATATCTCTGCAAACTCTGAAGCCTCAGTGTCAGCAGTTCCTGTCATACCAGATAGTTTTTCATACATTCTAAAATAGTTCTGGAAAGTAATAGTAGCAAGAGTCTGGTTTTCAGCCTCTATCTTTAAACCCTCCTTTGCTTCAACTGCCTGATGAAGCCCGTCAGACCATCTTCTTCCCGGCAAGAGCCTTCCGGTAAATTCATCAACTATAACAATTTTTCCATCTTTTACAACATAATCCACATCTTTTTTAAAGAAATAATGAGCCCTTATTGCCTGATTTATGTGATGAACAATCTGAATTTTTGAAGGATCATATAGATTATTCATCCCGAGAAGTCTTTCAGCCTTCTGAGAACCTTGCTCTGTAAGAACAACACTTTTAAGTTTTTCATCCAGCTTAAAGTCCTCTTCTGGTTTGAGATATTTAACTATTCTATTTACTGCATAATAAATTTCTGTAGATTCCTCAGATGGACCTGAGATTATTAGAGGTGTTCTTGCTTCATCAATAAGAATACTGTCAACCTCGTCAACAATGGCATAATTAAGTTCTCGCTGACATAATTCCTCAAGGCCGTATCGCATATTATCTCTCAGATAATCAAAACCAAACTCATTATTTGTGCCATAGGTTATATCTGCAAGATAGGCTTCCTTTTTGCTACATGGACGAAGTCTGTCAAAACGTTTATCTGCAACCCTGTAATTTGGGTCATATAAAAATGAAGCATCATGTTGAATTACTCCAACACTAAGCCCGAGAAAGTGATAAATAGGTCCCATCCATTGAACATCCCTACGGGCAAGATAATCATTTACAGTCACTACATGAACACCCTTGCCTTCAAGGGCATTTAAATAAGCTGAAAGAGTAGCTACAAGGGTTTTCCCCTCACCTGTCTTCATTTCAGCTATTTTTCCTTCATGAAGCA
The DNA here is from genome assembly GCA_026415595.1 of Thermodesulfovibrio sp. GTDB lineage: Bacteria > Nitrospirota > Thermodesulfovibrionia > Thermodesulfovibrionales > Thermodesulfovibrionaceae > Thermodesulfovibrio. The sequence goes on from JAOAGU010000014.1 coordinate 17,062, forward strand.
CTATTCCACCCACAAGTTGAACATCAAAATGCCTCATCCCAAGAGTTCTTTTTGCAACTTCCCTTACTACTGCAAAGGCTTCTTTTAAAAGGTCATCAACCTTTTCACCCTTGGCAAGTCTTTCTCTGAATTGTTCTGTTTTAGCCTTTAGTCTTTCATTTGAGAGTTGTGAAATTTCTGCCTCAATGGAATTAATTTCATCAACTATCTTGAAATATCTCTTAAGTTCTCTTTCATTTTTTGTGCCGAAAATTTTCTCAAGAATCTTGACCATATTTGTATGTTAAACCACCAAGTATGGTTTATTCAAGAAAAATAACTTTATCAAATTAACTTGATACTTTACAATATCTATAAATACTGTGATATCATATTTAGAAAATAGAAAAATGATAAATCTTATAAGTGCCTATATTATTACATTTATTGCAAGTTTTTGTACTCTTGTAATAGAGATTGTAGCAGGACGTATACTTGCACCTTTTGTAGGAGTATCACTTTATACATGGACATCTATTATTGGTGTAATCTTAGCTGGTATAAGCATAGGAGCTTATCTTGGAGGTAAAGTAGCAGACAGATTTCCTTCTAAAAAGACTCTTGCACTGCTAATGGTTTTTTCAGGGCTGTCAGCTTTAACAATTCCCCCTCTAACAAACCTTATTGCAGGATACTCCTTTGCAGTTCCTCTAATGTGGCGTATACTTATTGTAACCACAATAATATTTTTCATACCCAGTTGTCTTCTTGGTATGATTTCTCCTGTTGTAGTGAAACTTGCACTTCAAGGATTAGAGAAGGCTGGAGGAATTGTAGGGAAGATATATGCCTTCTCAACCTTAGGTGCAATTATAGGAACATTCATGGCAGGATTTTTTCTGATCTCTTTCATGGGAACAAGAAATATTATCTTGCTTATGGGAGTGATTTTAATACTCTCAGGACTACTTATTAATCCCGTATTTAAAACTAAAAAAGCTACTGCGGGATTCTTATTGCTTATTTTTGTTCCATTAATTGGCATATATGATAGAGCATTTAAACCAATTGTTAAGGAAGATAACTACTATTACAAAGAGAGTAATTACTATACAATAAAATTATATACAACCCTAAGCTCTGATAAAAAAACTGAATTGGATGCCTTAGTTCTTGACAATCTTATACAATCTTATGTAAGTCTTGATAATCCATTATACCTTGAATATGAATATTTAAGAGTCTATGCAGATATTTTGAAATGGCGATTTGACAAAAACAACACTTTTAAAACTCTCTCAATTGGAGGGGGTGGCTACACTTTTCCCAGATATATGGAAGTCTATTATCCCAACGCTGAGATAGATGTTGTTGAGATAGACCCTGAGGTAACACAGGTAGCTTATGAATATCTTGGGCTTTCACCAAATACAAGAATTAAATCATACAACACAGATGGTCGATGGTATGTAATGAACTGTAAAGAAAAGTATGATGTAATATTCATTGATGCTTTTAATGACCTTTCAGTTCCCTATCACCTAACAACTAAGGAATTTGCAAAAGAGCTTAAAAACATAATGAAACCCACCGGTATTCTTCTTACAAATATAGTTGATAATTTTCAAAAGGGAGCATTTCTTCCTTCTTATGTAAAAACTTTACGAGAGGTCTTTGGAGACAAAGTGTTTCTATTATCCATATCTCCAAATTTTGAAAAAATTGGTATAAGCACATTCATAGTTGTTGCTGGAAATATTGAAATAGAAAACTTAAAAAGTTTCATAGAAAAAAATAAAGATATTACATCTTCAATTATACCTGAGAATTTATTCAATGAATTCATAAATAAAAAATACGTTGTTGTTCTAACGGATGATTATGCACCAGTTGACAATCTAATTGCTCCTGTATTTGAAGAAAGGTTTGATTACAAAGGAATTCGCTAATAAAATTGCCTTTCTTTGAGTGATTTGATATTATAAAATTGTGATAAATTCTGAATTTATTGAAACTGTAAGTTATAATTGTGATGTATCTGATGCCAAGTATTGGGGATATTTTTCAATATGCACACTTCTATTAAGGCTTAGAGAGCTTTTCAAAGTTGGGAAAAATCTGGAGCCTTGGGACAGAATAGATAACGAAGAGATAATTCCATGGATTGATAAAAAAGAAAAAACATGGAAAGAACTTGAAGAAGCTAATTTAATGCCTATCCAATTAAACGGAAAATCTTTTTCGCCTTTTAATACTGATGAAATAAATACTATTATTGTCAATGACGGCTTTGTATATGGAGCAGGATATGCTTTATTTATGAAACCAAGTTTTTTTGTAGGGAAAATAAAAAATTATGAAAAAATAGATGGATACGATGTTTATTTCATTGAAAAGGAATTTGTAAGAGATCTTTTTTCCTCTCCTGGTATGAGCATAGGAAAGACTGTATTTATAAGGATAACAGATATTAAGTTTAGACTATGGGAGTATTTACAAAGCTGGCTTGATAAAAAAGGGGAGATTTATGAATTTCTCATTTCGCGATTTAAACATCCCTCAAC
>JAOAGU010000015.1 GCA_026415595.1 Thermodesulfovibrio sp.
GAATATCATTGAGAACTCTCTATTATAAAATTAAAGAATACAACATAGAATAAAAAGAAAGAATTGCTTAAATAGCTGAATAAATCTTTGATAGTATTTCTTTCCCTCCTCTTTTTAGTAAATCCTCTGCAAGTTCTTTACCAAGTTTTTCTGCTTCTTTAAGAAGATGAGTTTTAGCGCCAAAACTGTATTGTCTCTTACCTTTTATTGGTTCAATTTTTGCCTCAGGATCTCCAATCATTGCTATTATCTTTAAACGATTATTTTCTAAACTTGCATGACAGGCAAGAGGAACTTGACAACCTCCTCCCAGGACAGATAAAAAAGCTCTCTCTGCAATAACACAAATATACGTATTTAGATGATTCAATGGCTTTACTAAGTCATTAACAAATTCATCATCAATTCTTGTTTCAATTCCTATTGCTCCTTGACCTATTGCAGGAATCATCTTATCATGGGAGAAGATTTCTGTCATAATATTTTCATAGCCCATTCTTTTAACTCCTGCCATGGCAAGAACAATAGCATCAAATTCTCCTTCTTTTAATTTTCTAATACGAGTGTCCACGTTACCTCTTAAAGGTTTTATTATTAAATCTTTTCTCAATGCTTTTAACTGAACAGTTCTTCTTAAGCTACTTGTCCCTAAGGTTGAATTTTCTGGAAGTTCTTCCAATAGCTTACCATCTTTACTTATAAGTGCATCTCTTGGGTCTTCTCTTTCACATATAGCAGAAATGTGCAAGCCTTTTGGCATTTCTGTAGGAACATCTTTCATGCTATGGACAGCTAAATCTACTCTTTTTGAAAGTAAAGCTTCCTCTATTTCCTTGACAAATAATCCTTTACCACCTATTTTCGCTAAAGGTGCATCAAGAATTTTATCTCCTGTTGTTTTTATTTTCTCTATTTTAATTTCTAATTTAGGATACATTGAAAGGAGTTTTTCTTTAATCCAGTTTGCCTGCCATAAAGCCAGTTTGCTACCTCTTGTCCCTATAATAATCCTATTCCTCTTCACTATCAAGTCCGAATAACCTCCTCACAGCAAAAATTAAAACTTCCTTAATATCACTATTATTTTTAAGAGCAACTGTCGGCTCATGCATTATCTTATTTATTATGCTATGGGTAAGATAATCAATTGAATTTAATATTTCAGGGGGTAAATCTTTAAACTTAGATTTAAACTTTTCTAATTCCTCTTGTCTTATCATTTCTGCTTTATTTCTAATAGAAACAATTACAGGGACGCTATCAAGGGAGTTTAACCACTGAAAAAATTTTTCCGTTTCTTCACACACAATCCCAAGAGCTTTCTCAGCTTCCTTTCTGCGTTCAAGAATATTTGAATCAACCACATCTTGAAGGTCATCTATGTTATACAGATAGACATTGTCAAGATTATTACAGGCTGGATCAATATTTCTTGGTACAGATATGTCAATTAAAAATATAGGTTTATGCTTTCTTGATAACATTACCTCCCTTATCATCTTTTCATTTATTACATAATGAGGAGCACCCGTTGAACATATCACAATATCTACCTTTGTAAGTTGTTCCTTTAAGTTTTCAAAGGAAACTGCTTTTCCATTAAACTCCTTAGACAGTTCCTTTGCTCTCTCATAGGTTCTATTTGTCACATAGATATTGTTAACTCCGCTTCCAATTAGATGCCTTATTGCAAGCTCAGCCATCTCTCCAGCCCCAACAAGAAGTACTGATTTTTTTGAGAGTTCATCAAACACTTTCTTGATAAGTCCAACGGCTGCATAACTTACAGATACAGGATTTTCTCCAATTCTGGTTTCATTTCGCACTCTCTTAGCTGTAAAAAAGGCTCTATTCATAAGATGATTAAGTATAAGAGATGTTGCTCTCTCAGAAAGAGCAATTTCATATGCTTCCTTTACCTGTCCCGTGATCTGAGGTTCTCCTACTATCATTGAATCAAGGCTGGAGGTAACTTTAAAAAGGTGTTCCACTGCCTCTTTGTCTCTATAAATATATAAATAATTTTCAAATTCTCTACGATCAATTCTATGAAAATCTGAGAGAAAATCAATAATAATCTCTTCAATATTCTTTTCCCCTTCAATTGTTTTTTCAGCATTACCTGAAACTGAATGATATGCATATATTTCTACTCTATTACATGTTGAAAATATTAAAGCTTCGTTAATTGCAGGTTTATTTATTAAATATCTCAAACCTTCTTTAATTAATTCATTACTATTGAAAGCTAATCTTTCTCTTATATCAACTGGTGCTGTTTTATGATTAACTCCAACAACAATCAGGCTCATAATGGTTTATGAAAACTCTCTGTTAGTAAATTGATGCCAAAAAAACCAAACAATACCAGAAGAAAAGCAAATATTGTTAGATAAGCAGCTTTTTTCTTTCTCCAATCTCCCTTAACCCTTAAATAAAAAATTGACAAATAAACTGTCCACGTAAGATAGCTCCATATTTCTTTTGGATCAAAGAGAAATCCCCACAAGGTTAGATACTTAACAAGACCAACAATTATAGCAATAGTAAATATAGGAAATCCCCAGAATATTAAAAGATAGTTAATTTTATCAAGAATCTCAAGACTTGGAATAATACTTTCAATTCCTCCGAATTTTTTAGATTTTATAGCTCTCTCCTGAATCAAATAAAGTATACTGAAAATAAAAGCTAAACTGAATAATGCGATACCAAACACTGCCATAGTAGCATGAATATCAATCCATAGACTTTTTAGTTCCGGTTTTATAGACGGAATATTTCGTGGGAAAAAGGCACTTACAAACATAAAGGAAAAACTAAGAATTACGATAAAATTTAGAATCTTTGCTTTATATGCTCGATAGATAAAAAAGGATGCAAATAGAATGCTCCAGGCAAAGAAAGAATTTGCTTCATGCATAGAAAAAACAGGTGCTTGACCCGATTTTAAATATCTTAGTGCTAAATAAATAGAATGAAGAATAAAACCTAAAAGACTGCAAACTAAAACAGCTTTGTCTAAATCTTGTTTTTTCCTAATAATACCAGCAAGACTAAGAAGAAATCCTGCAAAATAAAGGGTAAGCGCTAATTCAAAAAAAATAGTTCCCATTAGAAACAACCAAGTTCACATTTTCTAATTTTTATTTTAAGTTCGTTTGCCATTTTCCCTACTTCAATATAAGGAACTTTGAGTTCCTCAGCAATTTTTCTTGCCTCTGAACATGTAATTTTCCCATCATTACTTCTTTCTTTTAGCAATTTTTCAATAAGTTTTTTTTGCTGAATTTTCTCAATCTCTGACATTATCTTCTCCATCGCGTACTCATCTTCTATTAAGACATCAGCTATATCAAGAATAGCTTTGCCAGAAGGTTTTATTTGTTCACCAATTCTGCCATTGATAAATATTATAACATCAGGGCGCATGACTCTTACCAGAGAGTTACCTTCTAAAATAACTATAATTCCCTTTTTATCATAAGTCGCTTGAAATATCGAGAGAATTTCTTTCCTTAATTTCTCTGCAACTGTAGCCAATTTTTCTTCGGAAGCTCTTACCCAATAGACATGATCAGCGCCTGCCTTTTTCATCCTATCTGTATCTTTACCAGAATCTTGTATTAGAGCAGCGTTTGTAATAATATTTGCGAATTGTGATGTTTTTGTGTATTTTATGGATATAATTAAAATTTTACTATTTAATCTCTTAATAAATCTAATAAAGCGTTCTATAAAAGTAGTTTTTCCTGAACCGCTTTTAGCAGAGCCAACTCCGATTATTAAAGGGTAAATCATAATTTTATAGTTTTCAATATTTTTTTAGTTTTTTCAAGCAGTTTAATGTATGTAACCAAATTATCCAGCAAACAGTTTAAACTCTCTATGAAAAGCTCAATCAAATTACTTTTTATTATGTGCAAAATCGGTTCCCAATAAGTTGACTGAATATTTTAAAAAATTTTAAACTATAATTTCTGAATTTATTACTGGAGGATTCTATAAAGAAATGGAGAACAAAGTTTTAAAACTTGGTTTACCAAAGGGAAGCTTACAAGAATCAACCCTAAAACTCTTTAAAAAAGCTGGGTTTAATATACATGTATCACATAGGTCATACTATCCCGTTATTGACGATGATGAAATAACCTGTATGCTTCTTAGGGCACAAGAAATTCCTATATACGTTGAAGAAGGTTATCTTGACTGCGGTTTAACCGGATATGACTGGCTATTAGAACAAAATGTTGACGTAATTGAAGTTACAGAATTAAAGTATGCGAAGGAAGGATTTAGACCTGTTAAATGGGTTATAGCTGTTCCTGAGGATTCTCCAATCAAAACTCTGGAAGACTTACAGGGCAAAAGAATAGCTACAGAACTTATGGGATATACAAAGAGATATTTGAAATCCAAAGGGATTAAAGCAGATGTTTATTTTTCATGGGGAGCTACAGAAGTAAAGCCCCCCTATCTCGCCGATGCTATTGTAGACCTAACTGAAACAGGTAGTTCTCTCAGGGCAAACAAACTTCGTGTAATTGAAACTATCTTAGAGTCCACAACTCGTTTTATTTCAAATAAAAATTCTTGGCGAGATGCTTGGAAAAAGAAAAAAATGCAGAATATTGCAATGCTTCTACAAGGTGCTCTTTTAGCTGAAGAGAAGGTTGGACTTAAAATGAATGTCCCAAAAGAGTCATTGAAAAGAGTTTTAAGTTTGCTTAACTCATTACATTCTCCGACTATTTCTCAGCTATATGATGAAAATTGGTATGCCTTAGAAGTTATAATAAATGAGAAAAAAGTGAAAGAGCTTTTACCAAAACTAAAGGATGCTGGCGCATCAGGTTTTGTGGAATATCCATTGAATAAAGTAATTCCCTAAAGGAGGTGAATTTTATGTATGCAATCATAGAAACAAATGGAAAACAGTTTAAGGTTAAAGAAGGAGATATAGTTAAGATAGATAGACTTAATCTTGAAGCTGGTAAAGAAATCATATTTGAGAGGGTCTTATTTTTACATTCTAATAAGGGAATAAAGATAGGTAACCCCTATATTGACGGTCTAAAAGTAAAGGCTGAAGTTATCGAAGAAGCAAAGAATGATAAAGTAATGGTATACAGACCTCCATCAAAAAAAGCCATAAAAAAACTTAAAGGACACAGACAATGGTATACTAAAATAAAAATAAAGGAAATTTTAGGAGGATAAAATGGCACATAAAAAGGGAGTTGGAAGTTCCAGAAATGGAAGGGATAGTAAAGCCAAAAGGCTTGGTGTAAAAAGATTTGGAGGACAGATAGTCAAAGCTGGTAACATCCTCATAAGACAGCGTGGAACAAAATTCCATCCTGGAGCAAATGTAGGTGTGGGTTCAGATTATACACTCTATGCTTTAATTGACGGAATTGTTAAATTTGAAAGAAAGGACAAACAGAGACTTAAAGTAAGCGTTTATCCAGTTACTCAACCCGCCCAGTAAAATTATAGCGGGTGGTTTTTTTCACCCGCTTTACCTTCCTATGAAATTTGTTGATTATGTAAAGATATATGTAAAAGCAGGTGATGGTGGCAAAGGCTGTGTAAGCTTCCGTAGAGAAAAATATGTTCCAAAAGGCGGTCCTGATGGCGGAGATGGCGGGAAAGGTGGAGATGTAATAATTAAAGCCTCTGGAGAACTTCATACTCTTCTTGATCATAAATACCAAAAAACCTATAAAGCCAAAAGGGGTCAGCATGGAAAAGGAAGTAATATGAAAGGTAAAGATGGAGATGACCTTATTATAAACGTACCTGTGGGAACTGTTATAAAGGATGCAGAAACTGAAGAAATACTTGCTGACCTTGATGTAGAAGGTAAAGAATTTATTGTTGCAAAAGGTGGGAAAGGAGGACTTGGAAATGCCCATTTTGCAACACCAACAAATCAATCTCCCAGATTTGCTCAACCTGGTGGGCCTGGTGAGGAAAAATGGATAATTCTTGAACTAAAACTGCTTGCTGATGTGGGACTTATAGGACTGCCTAATGCAGGGAAATCTACGTTAATATCTGTAATAAGCTCTGCCCGGCCTAAAATTGCCGACTATCCATTTACAACTCTTACACCTGTGCTTGGAGTTGTTAAATATGGAGACTACAAAAGCTTTGTTGTAGCTGATATCCCGGGTCTAATTGAAAATGCACATAAAGGAGCAGGATTAGGGCATCAATTTTTAAGACATGTGGAAAGGACTTCTTTATTGCTTCATCTCGTTGATGTGTCTGATTATCTTCAGTCTGACCCTATCCAAGATTTTGAAAAAATTCAAAAAGAACTTATCCTTTATAATCCTGAGCTTATAAAAAAACCTCTTGCAGTAGTAGGCACAAAAACTGATTTAGCCTTTGAAGGAAAAAGACTCATAAAATTAAAAAGCTATTGCCAAGAAAAAGGTATTGATTTTTTCCCTATAAGTGCAGTAAAAAAAGAAGGAATTAATATTCTTATAGAATATCTGGTAAAAAGAGTGGAGAAAAAATGAGGGTAGTGGTAAAAATAGGAAGTAATCTTTTAACAGACATTTCAGGGCGGATTAATCAGAAAAGAATTCATTCCTTTGCAAAAGAAATCTCTGAACTCAGCAATAAAAATTTTGAAATTGTTATGGTTTCTTCTGGTGCAATTGCTTCTGGTCTAAGAAAATTAGGATTAAAAAGTAAACCAAAGGAAATCAGAAAAAAACAGGCAACTGCAGCAGTAGGGCAACCCCTTTTAATGTGGATGTATGAACAATACTTTCTCAAATACAAAAAACATGTAGCACAAATACTTCTTACAAGAGATGATTTAAGTGACAGAGTGAGATATATCAATGCAAAAAATACCATACTGACGCTTCTTGAAATGCAAGTTATTCCAATAATCAATGAAAATGACACAGTTGCAACAGATGAAATAAAATTTGGTGATAATGACCAGCTTGCTGCTCTTGTTTCAGGGCTAATTGAAGCAAATCATCTCATCATTCTTTCAGATGTACAGGGACTTTATACATCTGACCCTAAAAGAGACCCAAATGCAAAAATCATAAAACATGTTGAAGAATTTTCAAAGGAACTTGAAGCTATTGCAAAACCTGCCTCTACAGGATATGGAACAGGTGGAATGTATTCAAAGGTTATTGCTGCAAAAAAGGCAACCTCATTTGGAATTCCTGTTCATATTGTCAGTGGTAGGAAATACGGTAATATTAAAGCTGTTTTAGAAGGGAAAGAAATAGGAACTTTTTTTGAACCTGTTAAAGAAAGAGTGACTTCCCGTAAAGGATGGATTGCCTATGCAACAAAAGCAAAAGGAAACATTTATGTTGATGAAGGAGCTGTAAAAGCCCTAATAAAGAGTGGAAAAAGTTTACTGCCTTCTGGCATTAAAAAAGTGGAAGGAGAGTTTGATGTGGGTGACGCAGTTTACTGTATTGATGAAAAAGGAGAAAGAATAGCTAAGGGATTAGTTAACTACTCTTCTTGCGAAATAAAACTCATCAAGGGTAAAAAATCAGGAGAGATTGAAAAGGTTCTTGGTTATAAATATGCCGATGAAGTAATACATAGAGATAATCTTGTTATTCTTGTCTAATCATTTGTTTTCTATTCAACATAAAAAGTCTTTTTAATGCATAAGTTTTGCTTTCTCTGTCAATCTTAGCATTTTCAATGGCTTTCTTCATGATTTCAATAGTTCTATCATAGACTTTTCTATTAACTGGATAGGGGGTGCCATCTTTACCTCCGTGAGCAAAGCTATATCTTGCAGGGTCTTTGAAACTCAAAGGAGTTCCATAAATCAACTCTGCTGCGAGTGCAAGTGCACGTAAGGTTTTCGCTCCTAATCCCTTAGTTAAAAGAAGGGATTCAAAATCAGAGGGATGTTTTTCATAGGTTTGAACTAACACTTTATAAAGATTTTCAGGCTTTATATCAGAAAGACTAACTGCATGTCTCAAAGGTAGATTAAGTGTTCTAATTTTTAAAATTTCCTTGACTATTTTTTCAGGCTTTTCATGAGAGAGTTCTAATGAAACTTTTCTTAATTCAGATGCTTCCTTAGCTGTAAAATTAAGAGGTTTTGTTTTTATATCACAACATACTGCACTGTGTGGTTCTTCTACAAAGCTTTTTAGGGTAAAACTAAGCCAGTGATATCGCCTTGCCATTCCTAAATTTTCATTCATACCCTGTTGAATAACACACCAGTGCCCTTCATTAGTAAAGAAGATCGTATGATGATATAGATTGAATCCATCTTGAATGGCAGCACTGTCAACCTTTGCAGAAAGCCTACTTACACGAATAAAAAAATCAGGATTAAAACCAAATTTTTCAGCATATTGAATTATATCCTGAGGTGTCTGAATAGCCCTTTTTGCTTTTCCTCCAGCTATGAATAAACCCAATTCTTTTTCTAAGCCACATAATCCTTCTTTTAAGGCTGCTGTTACAGTGGTAGTAACTCCACTACTATGCCAGTCAAAGCCTAAAAGACATCCAAAAGCTTGAAACCAATAGGGATCTGCAAGTCTCCTTATTATCTCATCTCTGCCAAGCTCAATGCTCATTAATTCAATAATAGCTCTTGAGAGTTTAAGCATTCTTTTAAAAAGCCACTGCGGAGCTTTTCCACTGTGAAGAGGCAGATTTGCAACGCCTGTTTTGTACATAAAATATTTTAACAGAGATGTTATAATTTTAAACTATGGCACATGTTAAAATGACTATTCAGTATGATGGAAGTAATTATTTCGGCTGGCAAAGACAAAAAAAAACACAGACTATTCAAGCTAAAATAGAAGAAGCTCTCAGCAAAATTTTTAAAAGGGAAATTAAAATTCGCGGGGCTGGTAGAACTGATGCAGGAGTACATGCGCTTGCCCAAGTAGCCACATTTAAGGCTGATTTTAATTTTGACCTTTATATACTGAAAAAAGCATTAAACTCACTGCTACCCTTTGATATAAAAATACTGGAAGTTGAAAATGTTGAAAAAAGCTTTCATCCCCAATATTCTGCAAAGAGAAAATCTTATATTTACTATCTGTGTTGTGATGAATATTGTTCTCCCTTTATGCAAAGATATGTCTGGCATTATGGAAGGACATTAAATCTTTCCATTATGCAGGAAGCACAAGAACTCTTCATAGGAACACATGATTTCACAGCCTTTTCAGGTAGCACAGAAGTTAAAAATAAAATAAGAACAGTTTATGACTTGAAAGTTGAATTATCTGATAGAATTTATTTCCTTGATATGAAAATGGAAGGCTCTTTTGTCAAGTTTAGAATTGAGGCAGACGGTTTTCTAAAATATATGGCAAGGAATATTTTAGGCTCCTTAGTTGAACTGGGCAGAGGAGCTTTATCAAAAGAAAAGATAAATGAGGCAATAAAAAAGGGGAAGAGACCTCACCCCCTTAGAACAGCTCCTCCCCAAGGTTTATTTCTTGAAAGAATAGTCTATTAACCCTCTTCAGATTCAAATTTTTCCATTCTCTCTATATTTTCCTGACAGTCTCGGCAGTATATGGCAAATGGCAATATTTTTAGTCTTTCTTCAGAGACTTCATCCCCGCACATTTCGCATATTCCATAAGTGCCTTCTTCAAGTTTTCTTAAAGCTTCTTCAATTTTTTTCAATATATCCCTGTGTGTGCTTAATTGTTTTAAGCTTATATCTTCCGATAAATCTATAACACTTAAATCTGCATCATCCATTACCGCTTCTACAATCTGCCTTCTTTCACCTGTTTGAAACTTTTTCATCTCTTCACGGGCTTCTTGAAGAATCTGCTCTTTCATTTTATTGAGCATTTTCTTTAGCCTGTCCTTTCTTTCACTGTCAATTTTCATTGAGATTTATACCTCCATTATCTCTTTCTCTTTTTGTTCAAGAATTTGATCAATCTTTTCAATGAAAGAATTAGTTATTTTCTGTATCTCCTCCTGAGCTCTTCGGGAGTCATCCTCACTAAGTTTTTTATCCTTTTCTGCCTTTTTTATTTCCTCTATAATGTCTCTTCTTATGTTCCTAACTGCTACCCTTGCTTCCTCTGCCCTTTTTCTTACAACCTTTACAAGTTGCTTTCTCCTCTCTTCTGTAAGAGGAGGAATATTAATTTTTATAGTTTTACCATCATTTATTGGTGTAAGTCCGAGGTCAGATTTCATGATTGCCCTTTCTATTTCACCCACCATTTTTTGTTCCCAGGGTTGAATTGTTACTGTTCTTGGCTCAGGGATTCCAAGTGTGGCTACCTGGTTAAGAGGAACCATACTACCGTAATAGTCAACTCTTATGTTGTCAAAAATGGAAAGTGAAGCTCTTCCAGTTCTAAAGGTAGATAGGTCTTTTTTAAAAACTTCTACTGCTTGACTCATTTTTTCATTAGCTTTCTTCTTGAACTCCTGCATCATCTTTCACCTCTCTTAAAACAATGCTTCCTATTTTCTCACCTAAAACTATTTTTTTCAAGTTATTTTTTTGACGAATATTGAAAACAACAATAGGAAGATTATTGTCCATACAAAGTGTAATTGCAGTAGAATCCATTACTTTCAGCGAATGTCTTATTACATCCATATAGGTTAGTGTATCAAACTTTTTTGCTTTAAAGTCTTTAACAGGGTCTGATGAATATATACCATCCACCTTTGTACCTTTAAGTATGACATTTGCTCCAATTTCAATTGCCCTTAATGCTGCAGCAGTATCAGTTGTAAAATAGGGGTTACCGGTACCAGCAGCAAAAATTACTACCCTTCCCTTTTCAAGATGCCTGATAGCTTTTCTTCTAATGTATGGTTCTGCCAGTTCACGCATATCAATTGCTGACTGAACACGTGTATTAACTCCTATCTTTTCAAGAGCATTCTGCAGAGCGAGGGCATTTATTACTGTAGCAAGCATACCCATATAATCAGCAGTAGCTCTTTCTATCCCCTGTTCTGCAGCTTCCATACCTCTAAAAATATTACCACCACCTATAACTATGGCTATTTCTACACCTAAATCATAGGCTTTTTTAACTTCCTCTGCCATATAATTTACTGTGTCAGGGTCTATACCATAGCCCTTATCACCCATAAGGGCTTCACCACTCAACTTCAAAAGTACTCTTTTATAAGAGGTTTTACTCACTCTGTCCTACCTGAAAACGTACAAATCTCCTTATTACTATATTTTCTCCAAATTTAGCAATATTTTCTGTAATCAAATCTTGTATTTTCTTTTCTGGTTCTCTGATAAAAGGCTGATTTAGCAAGCACATATCTTCAAAGAATTTTTCGAGTTTGCCTTCAATGATCTTTTCTACTACTTGAGGTGGTTTATTACCTTTTATCTGAGCTTTGTATATTTCTTTTTCCTTTTCTATTACTTCCTGAGGAATATCATCTTTGCTTATGTACTGTGGATTAGAGGCTACTATGTGCATCGCAATATCCTTTGCAAGCTGACGGAATTCTTCGTTTCTTGCCACAAAGTCTGTTTCGCAGTTAAGCTCAAGCATTACTCCAATTTTGTCCATATGAATATAGGAAGCTATTATTCCCTCAGAAGCGCTTCTACCAGCTTTTTTCTGAGCTGTTGCAAGTCCTTTCTGTCTTAAATATTCTATAGCTTTATTAAAATCTCCTCCTGAATGCTCAAGTGCTTTTTTACATTCCATCATACCAGCACCTGTTTTTTCTCTTAACTCTTTTACCATTTGAGCAGTTATTGCCATATACTTTCCTCCTTTACTGTTCTATGTAATCCTCCATTGGTTTCTGATATTCCTCTTCTTGGAGTATCTTTTCCTTTATTGCTGCTTTTTCAGCTTCTTCTTCAAGTTTTTTTATAAAAATTTCTTTGCCTTCCAGCACCGCATCTGCCATTTTCGCTGCTATAAGCTTTATAGCTCTTATCGCATCATCGTTTCCCGGAATAACATAATCCACAACATCAGGGTCACAGTTTGTATCCACAATCGCTACAATCGGGATATTAAGTTTGATTGCTTCAGCCACAGCTATCTTTTCCTTCTTTATGTCAATTATAAAAATAGCCTTAGGAAGTTCCATCATATCTTTAATACCGATTAAATTGGCTTCCAGTCTCTGCCTTTCCTTTTCTAATTTAGCAATCTCCTTTTTTGTATGAAGATACAATGTTCCATCCTCTTTCATCTGCTCAATTCTCTGCAATTTTTCAACACTTTTTCTTACAGTTGAAAAATTTGTAAGCATTCCTCCAAGCCAGCGATGATTAATATAATATACACCTGCTCTTTTTGCCTCTTCTGCTATAGCTTCCTGAGCCTGTTTTTTTGTTCCTACGAAAAGAATTCCCTCTCCACGAGAAGCAACTTCTTTAATGAATTCGTAAGCTTCTTCAATTCCTTTTACTGTTTTTTGAAGGTCAATTATGTGAATCCCATTACGTTCGGCAAAAATATACTTTTTCATTTTGGGATTCCAACGTTTAACTTGATGCCCGAAATGGGCTCCTGCTTCAAGAAGTTCCTTCATTGTTACTACCGCCATTGATACCTCCTAAAATGGTTCTTTTCCTCTGCTCTTTTCCCTTAACCTCTAAGAGGACCATCGGGAGAAACATAGAGCATGTGTTTTAAAAGGTCAAAGACCCTTTTCCACTAAATTTAAAATTTATCATATATTATTAATCAATTTCAATGTTCAATGATTTTTATATGATTTCTTATTTTTTTTGCTTCAAGGAGGGCTTTATCTACATGTTTAAAAAAATCTTTATAGTTTTTATAAAATTTAAAATATTCACCTTTACCAAGGCATCCTGCTCCTGCACTTACAGTTAAAGTCTCTTTTTTATAGTTTCTCAACAAATCCTCTTTAATTCTTTCACTAAATGTCAATCCACCCTCTACTGTTGAGCCAACAAGAATACATGCAAATTCATCTCCTCCTATTCTCGCTACAACATCTTCCTTACGACTTCTATCTCTCAAATATTTAGCTAACAATTTTAAACATCTATCCCCCTCTAAGTGACCGTATTTATCATTTATATATTTCAGCCTATCTAAATCAAAAAGAATAAGACAGAAACCACTTCCATATCTCAGAAATCTTGAGAATTCTTCTTCTAATCTTTGGAAAAAGAATCTTCTATTGTAAAGACCAGTTAAAGCATCTGTTATGGAGGTTTTATATAATTTTAGGTTAATTCTCTGAATCTCTAAGGTCTTTCTATCAACTTCTTTCAAAAGTTTAGAGTTAAAGCTTGTTTTTTCATGATAGAAATTGAACAAAACAATTAATGAGGAAAAAAGATTCGTAAGAGAAACTAAAAGATATATGGAAATGTCATTAAAAGCTTCTTCAAAGGCATGAGAAAAATTCAAAATACCAATAATTCTATCTCTATCTCTTATTGGAACTGATAGTAAGGTCTTGATAGGCAAATGAGACAATTTTTTATTAAATCTACTATCTAAATGAGTATTAGGCACATAAATATAATTACCTGTTTTATATGCATGCCCAGCTATTGAGCTTTTTAATGGAAATTTTTTGACCTCAAAATCTTCAAATTTTATTTTTCCAGAAGCTGCTTTCAATAAAAGATAATTCCATTTGGCATGTTTTTCCATATAAGATATATTCTCAATAGGTAATAGACGAGCGAATTCTTCCAGAGCAAATTTAATAAAGCTATTTAAATTTTTATCTTTTTCTTCATATATTCTTGTGATCAATAAATTTGTTAATGCTGTCACTCTTATACTAAACTCAGTATTACAGGATGTCTCTTCAAAAAGATCATATAAACTTTTCCCCAATTTAAAGTTTTTCTCAATACTTTCAATAATCACATTTTTTAATTCTTCTTCTTTGAGTTTTTCAGAATTCTGAATGTTTAAAAGTTTAGCTAATTGTTCTAAAAACTCTTTCATAAGATATTTATCTCCTCTAAGGGTATCTCAGATTTTATATGATTTATTAACTCTCCTATTTCGGGCAATGTCAATAAACTATAAACTCCTGATTCATAAAAAACGCATTCTTTAACTCCATTATATATGCTATAACCTGTTTTTTCAGCAATATAGTTTGCCAAATGAATCAATGCTATATTTCTTCTATATTTATTATCTAATTTACCAGGGTCTTCATGATGGTATAAAATTACTTCCCCAATCTCCTCTGGTAAACCCCACCACTCCGAAAGCCATTTGCCTATTATTGAATGGTCTAAATCTATTACTTCGTTTTCTGCCTCTGTTATATTTTTACCAGTTAAAACTAAATTCTCAATCTTTAAAAAAGCTTCATAATATAAATAATGGAGTGCGAATAATCCTAAATCATGTAATATACCCGCAGTAAAAGATGATTCATCATTAATATCAAGAAATTCTTCTGCTATATATTTACTTATTATCCCTGTTGCAATTGAATGTTTAAAGAGCTTCTTATATGTTTTTTCTCTCTGGCCTGAAACTCTAAAAAGACTAAAAATAGAAATACTTAAAGCTACGTTTTTTAGATTGCTAAAGCCGATTTTGAAAAGGGCATCTTTAAGATTAGTTATAGGACCAGAGTATCCAAGACAAATTATATTTGCAAGGCTAAGAATTTTTGATAAAATCGGTGGGTCATTCTCGATAATATTTATCAATTCATCAAGATGAGTAAGTTCACTACTTGTTAAACGTAATATTTTTTCTGCTGAATGTGAAAGTGTTGGTAGCTTTTTCAAGGTCTGGATTTGAATTCTTATTTTTTCAACTTGATTCATCTTATATAAAATTTATTTAATAATAAAATATAACTTATGAACATTGCAATGGATTTTTTCAGAAACTTATCCGATATAATTGGAATTATCGCTGGTATCATTACAACCTCTGCTCTGATTCCACAAGCACTAAAGATATATAAAACTAAATCTGCAAGAGATATATCCCTTCCCATGTTTATATTTCTTGCCTTAGGCATCACATTATGGTTTTTATACGGATTATTAATAAATGAAATACCTATAATAATTGCCAATTTTCTCTCCCTAATTCTCATATTCTCCATTATATTCATGAAAATTAAATATAACTAAATTCTTTCGCTACTTTTGCAAACTGATGTATTTTATTCATTATTTCACCAAAAGCCTTAAAATTAAGAGATTGTGGTCCATCTGAAAAAGCTTTTTCAGGTTGAGGATGCACCTCTATCATTATCCCATCAGCACCCACAGCAACAGCCGCGCAAGCCATTGCACCAACATACTTAGCATAACCAGTTGCATGGGAAGGATCAACTATAACCGGTAGATGCGTTTCTTCCCTTAGTACAGCTACTGCTGATAGATCAAGCGTGTTTCTTGTAGCTGTCTCAAAGGTTCTAATTCCTCTTTCACATAAAATAACATTCATATTCCCCTCACTAAGTATATATTCGGCGCTCATAAGCCATTCTTTAATTGTCATAGACATTCCTCTTTTAAGGATAACAGGTTTTTCAATCTGCCCAACCCTTTTTAAAAGTTCAAAATTTTGTGAATTACGAGTTCCTATCTGAAGAATATCAACATATTCACAGACAAGATCAACATGTTCAGGATTTATAACTTCTGTTACTACAGGCACATTGGCTATTTCACTTGCCTTTTTAAGTAATTTTAATCCTTCCTCTCCAAGCCCTTGGAAAGAATACGGAGAAGTTCGTGGTTTGTATGCACCACCTCTTAAAATATGGGCTCCGAGAGATTTTACTGCTATCGCTGTTTTAATTATTTGCTCCTCATTCTCTACAGCACAAGGTCCTGCTATTACAATTACTTCAGTTCCACCTATAGAAACATTTTTTACATTAATGATTGTTTTATCCTTTTTTACCTCCCTTGATGCTAATTTGTAAGGCTTTAGTATGGGAATAACAGCCTCAACTCCATCCATTACTTCAAGACTTTGAAGAACAAATTTACCTCTTTCATCACCAACTGCTCCAATCACATTTCTTGTAGCACCATAAATTACATGAGGTTTATAGCCAAGCTCTTCAATTTTGGATATAACCTCCTTAAGTTGTTCCTCTGTTGCCTCTGGTTTCATTACAATTACCATTTTAAAACCTCCTATATTTTTATTTTTTTATAAATTTTTATAAATCTTATTTTTGCCATTCATATCTTTTTTCATTCTGAGCATAGCGAAGAATCTCTTCATTTACAAATACAAAGCCCTTTGCCATTGCTCAGAGTTACAACTTAATAAAAAAAGGCAGACACGACAGGGGCTATATCTGCCCCTGACCTGTCTGCCTTAATATTTTCAGCCGACTAAACTGCCAGAGGCAGATTATTTAAAGTAAAAACCAAACCAGAAATAATAAGCTTTTCTTAACATTAACTCTCTCCTTTCACTTCTTATCGGGGTGAGAGGATTTGAACCTCCGACAACACGGTCCCGAACCGTGTGCGCTACCAGACTGCGCTACACCCCGATTTTATTATATTATAACTATAATATTCCTATTATTCCATACTGCCTTCCAGCCTTTTTACCATGAAACCTATATGATGCATAATGCACATGATTACAATAAGTGCAATCAGAAGAAATCCAAATATTTTCTGTGTTTATTCCTATTGACAATGCTTGAATTCGGTTTGCTATGGCAAGATCAACATGTTTTTTCCCATTTAAACTAATAACATATTCTAAGGAAGGAGTTTCCCTATTTAATGCTTCTATAACCTCCTGTCCAACTTCATAACAGCAACCTTTTATATGTGGACCCATTGCAATTATAATATTTGACACTTTACAATTAAATATCTCCGACATTTTTATTACAGTTTTCTTTAAAATTCCCTTTGCTGTACTTCTCCATCCAGCATGAACAGCAGCAATAACCTTTATTACTGGGTCATACAAAAGTATAGGTAAACAATCAGCTACTTTTACACCAATTAATATACCCTTTTTATCAGTGATTACTCCATCAGCAACCTGAGGTGTTGTATTTTGAGATAAAACTATAACATTATCAGTATGTTTTTGAATTGGCATGTAAATTTTATATTTTTCTCTAAGCTTCAAAATATCAAAATTTTTTTCTGTAAAAAAAGAAATTATGTCAAAATATTTCAGATTTTCTGGATATATTAATTTTGCCATTTTAAATATTTTACATTAAATGCTCTTTTTTGAGATAATTATTTCATGGCTATTAATTTTAAATGCCTGATTACTGAAATCCCTCCGCAAGAAGGTTTAGTTAAAGTTCCTACAGAAAGACTTCAAACAGGAATTGCTCTTCCTTTCAATGTGTATGTTAAAGAAAATGATATAGTAAAAAAAATATTTAATAGAGGAAATATTTTAAACAAAATCTTTCTTGAAATTCTTCAAGAAAAGGGGTTTGATAATGTTTATATAAACAAGTCAGAAATAAAAAATTTGGAATTATATCTTGCTCAAAAAAAGATAAAACCAAAAGCTCAAGATATTAAGATTGCATTCAGTAATTACTCATTTTTTAAAGAAAAACACTATCAAATTGATAGAAGACTTCTTATTCCCAATACAAAAGTTAATTTTTCTATTTATAATTTAAAAGGATTAGAATTAAAAAAAATAGTAGATGCTTCAATAGTTACTCCTTCAAATATTGATGAAAATATTCTTTCCTTAGAAGGGGACTTTTTAATTGAAGACAAAGATATACCATTTTACGAGGAGTATATTAAATCACTCCCAGAAGCTCTCAAAGATTTAAACTTAACTAAAGAGGATAATAAAATTCTCAAAAACCTGATATTTAAGGAAAACTCAAAAGTTTTAATGAGAGAATTACTAAAAAATCCTCGTAGCGGCGAAAAAATTAAAAAGGTGGGTAATTTAGTTGACAATATTATCAACCAAATCATAGAAGAGCCTCAATCTATCTATAGTTTAATTACACTCAAAGGCTACGATTACTATACCTATACTCACAGCATTAATGTGGGAGTACTTGCAATAGGTTTAGGAATACATGTAAAAATGGAGAAGGATAATATTCAAAAACTCGGAATAGGCGCAATTTTACATGATTTAGGTAAAACTAAGATACCTCACGAAATTCTTAACAAACAGGGTAGACTTACAGATACCGAATACAAAACTATTAAACAGCATGTAATTTTCGGATATGAACTTGTAAAGGATAATAAAGAGTTTCCTTCAGAATCCTGCGCAGCCATACTGCAGCATCATGAAAAGCTTACAGGGCAAGGTTATCCTTATGGACTTAAAGATAGTGAAATAGAAAATTTTGGCAAAATTACCGCTATTGCTGACTGTTATGATGCACTTACCACAAGAAGACCATATAAATCAGCTTTAACTCCTTTTTTCGCTCTTTCTCTTTTGACCAGAGAAAAAAAACATTATGATAAGTACCTTCTCAAAGAATTTATAAAAATGTTAGGTAATGTAAGATGAATGGTCTATTTGATGACAATAAAATTATCCTACAAAATCAACCTCTTGCATTCAGACTGGCTCCACAAGACCTGAATGAATATGTTGGACAAAGAC
>JAOAGU010000016.1 GCA_026415595.1 Thermodesulfovibrio sp.
GTATTGTAAAGAGGTTCAGCCATTGTGGCAAAAAGATTTGCAGCTAAGAGGGGAACTTTTAACACTTTGGGCACAGCCAAATCCTGATTGGAACGCTATTAAACAAAAAGAACAGGAAAGAGCCGCCATTAAAGTGGATATGCATAAGAAAGCTTATGAAATGGGACTTCCCTATGCTCCAGGTGGCAAGAGAGGTTTACATATTAGAAGAATATGTGGATGGTAAAAGAAAAAGGGGGCAATTGCCCCCTTTCAGGGATAATTGAGCAATGAAATTGGGCATTCTAATAATGACACTTATTTTTACCATAAGCAGTATCGCAGTAGCTCAGCAATGGGAAGATTATGACCCTAATACGGAAACTGCAATCAAAGGGAAAATAGTAGAAGTTTTACAGAGACCTAATGGACCAATGGTTTTAGGTGTTTTAAAAGGTGGCAAAGTCTATTATATTTTAACGGCACCTAAGTGGTATTATGATCAGGAAAAAATAAGTTTGACTATTGGTGATGAGATAGTTGTACATGGTTCAAAATATTTCTCTCGGAGAGGAGAACTGTTTTTAATTGCGAGGTCAATTCATAATCTATCCAATGGCAAAATATATTCCTTCAGAGAAGAGCATCATATGAAACCAAAATGGAGAGGAAGAGGAAGAGATAGGAAACATGAAAATTAAATATCAAGATTATTTCTATCTATTGAGCCCAATATTGTTAAGGAAAATTTATTTTTTACAATGTAATCTGCTACTCTTTTTATCTCATTCAAATTGACAGCATTAATTTGTGATATTTGTTCTCTTACCCTATAAACTCCTCCTAAATAAATATCATGATAAGCAAGGTTTTGCATTATAGAAGAAGGCGATTCAGTAGAATATAAAATTTGAGAGATTATTTGAGTTTTTGCCCTGTCCATTTCGTCCTCTTTAAGCTTATTTGGCAGGCTCTTTAGTATAGAATTTATTAATTTGATGATTTTATTAACTTTAGATGGTTCACAGGCTGTATATATTCCAAAAACTCCTGTATCTGAATAATAAGATACAAAGGAATAAATATTGTAAGCTAACCCCTTTTTTTCTCGTATCTCCTGGAAAAGCTTTGAACTTACACTACCCCCGATTATGCAGTTAAGTAGAGTAATTGCATACCTGTCTTTGTGTTTAAATGGAACTATTTGAAAGCCTAAACAAAGATGAATCTCGCTAAGGTCTTTTTGAAAAATGTTAATACCCGGTGAAAAATCTACATTTTTTTTAGTAGGAACAAAGGATGATTCTCTTTTAGTAATATTTTTTTCCAGTTCATCCATAAGTTTATTTATCTCAAAATTTCCAGCACAACTTATAATGCAGTTATTGGTTCCATAATAATTTTTAAAACAATGAATAATATCCTCTCTTGAAATAGTTTTTACTGTATGTTCTTTACCCAAGATGGGAAGCCCTAAGCTATTATTGAAAGATTTCTCCATAAATAGGTCATGTACAAGTTCTTCAGGATTATCATTTACCATTCTGATTTCATCCATAATAATAGAGCGTTCTTTTTCAATTTCTTTTTTAGGGAAGACAGGATTTGAAAAGATATCTGCTATTAATTCAACAGATTTAGACAGGTTTTCTTGTAAACCTTTAACGTATAGAGCTGTAAATTCTCTCGCTGTAAAAGCATTTAAGTCTCCACCAATAGAGTCTATTTCAAGAGATATTTCTTTAGCAGTCCTTTTTTTGGTTCCCTGAAAAAAAAGATGTTCAATAAAATGGGAAAGTCCATTTTTATCTTCAGGTTCATGTCTTGAGCCATGCTTAATCCATATACCCAAAACAAAGGAATGAAAATTATTCATTTTATGAATAATCAATGGAATACCAGAGGAAAGTATAACTTTTTTGGACATTATTATTTTTTGTTTAAGATTCGTTTTCTATTTCTTTCAAAGCTTGTTTTCTACTTAGACGAGGTCTTCCAAGTTCGTCAATTTCAATAACTTTAACTGGTATTTGTTCTCCTAACTTAAGAACATCAGAGACCTTTTGAATTCGTTTTTCAGCAATCTGGGAGATGTGCAAAAGCCCCTCAACTCCTGGAAGAATCTCTACAAAAGCACCGAAGTCAACAATTTTAGTTACTTTGCCCATGTAAATTTTTCCTATTTCTGCTTCCTGCGTTATACCTTTAATGATTTCAATGGCTTTAAGAGCAGATGTTTCGTTTGTAGCGGCTACTTTTACAACACCCTCTCTATCCTGTATGTCAATCTTAACTCCTGTTTCTTCAATTATACCTTTAATGACCTTTCCACCAACTCCTATGATATCTCTTATTTTTTCAGGTCTTACTTGCAAGGTATAAATTCTTGGGGCAAAAGGTGAAAGTTCTTTTTTAGGTTCTGATATGATTTCTGCCATCTTTTGTAATATGTAAAGCCTTGCTTTTTTTGCCTGTTGCAAGGCATCTTCAAATATTTCATAACTTATGCCTGATATTTTAACATCCATCTGAAAGGCTGTAATGCCTTTAAGAGTTCCTGCTACCTTGAAATCCATATCTCCATAATGATCTTCCATTCCAAGGATATCTGTAAGAATTACGGTTTTATCCATTTCTTGAATTAAACCCATCGCCACTCCAGCAACAGGAGCTTTTATGGGAACTCCAGCATCCATCAGTGATAAAGTTGCTCCACATACAGTTGCCATAGAGGATGAACCATTAGATTCAAGAATGTCAGAGACCACCCTTATTGTATATGGGAATTCTTCTTTAGGAGGGATAACATAACTTAATGCTCTCTCAGCTAAATATCCATGCCCAATTTCTCTTCTGCCTGGTCCTCTAAGAGGTTTGACTTCACCTACACTAAAAGGCAGAAAATTATAATGAAGCATAAATGTTTTAAAAGCTTCACCTTCTAAGGAATCAATTTTTTGTTCATCTTCTGAGGTCCCAAGGGTTGTAGCTACGAGTGCCTGTGTTTCTCCTCTGGTAAAAATTGCTGAACCATGAACTCTTGGAAGAATTCCTATTTTACATATAATTGGTCTAATTTCGTCAGGTTTTCTTCCATCTACTCTTAATTCTTTTTCTAATATGTTTTTACGAATTTTTTCTTCCAATATTTTTTCAAATATTTTAGTTATTTCCGATGTTAAGTCTTTTGTTGGATCATTATAAATTTTATTTCTGAATTCATCGGTGTTTAAAGAATTAATTGCTTCATTTAGAAGTTCATTGAGAGCTTGTTGCCTTTCTTGTTTGGTTTTAACAAAAATTGCTTTTTCAATTTTCTCATTGACTATTTTGATAACCAATTCTCTTAATTCTGATTTTTCTTCTGTTTTAATTAAAATTCTTTTTGGTTTTCCTGCTTTCTCTTGAAGTTCTTTTTGTAAATTCACAATTTGTTTTATGTATTCATGGGCAAATTTTAGCGCTTCTGTTAATGTTTCCTCTGAAATTTCATTGCCACCACCTTCTACCATTATTACAGCCTGCTCAGTACCTGCTACAACTAAGTTGAGATCACTTTTATCAATTTCTTCATTATCTGGGTTTATTACAAATGAGCCTTCAATCCTTCCAACCCTTACTGCACCAACAGGTTTTTCAAAAGGTATATCAGAAATTGTTAAAGCGGCAGAGATTCCTATTATGCTTAAAATATCGGCAATATTTTCATCTCCATAAGATAAAACAGAGGCTATTCCTTGTGTTTCGTAATTAAATCCTTCAGGGAATAGAGGTCTTATAGGTCGGTCAATAAGTCTTGAAATAAGAACTTCTCTATCAGTTGGTTTACCTTCTCTTTTGAAAAATCCTCCTGGTATTTTGCCTGCTGCATAAGCTTTTTCTTGGTAATCAACAGTTAAAGGAACAAAATCTAAATTTTCATTTGGTTTTTTTTCAGATACTACTGTACAAAGTACATGAGTATCTCCAAATTTTACTATTACAGAACCATCAGACTGTTTTGCCAAAAAACCTGTTTCTAAAAGAAGTTTCTTCCCTTTTAACTCAATTTCTACTTCCACCCTCACCTCTTAACTTTCAGATTATTTTCTGAGACTTAGTCTTTCAATAACTTTGTTGTATCTTTCTTTATCAATTTTTTTTAGATAATTTAAAAGCTTTCTACGCTGAGCAACTAATTTTAAAAGCCCTCTTCTTGAATGATGATCTTTTTTATGGGTTTTAAAATGTTCTGTAAGATAGGTAATTCTTTCACTCATTAAAGCAATTTGAACTTCTGGTGAACCCGTGTCAGTAGGGTGAAGCTTGAAGCTTTCAATTATCTCTTTCTTTCTTTCTGTAGATATACCCATTATATCACCACCTTTCGTTGATAAACAATATAATTTTAAAAATTAACATAAATTAAGGAATTTAGTAAAGTTAATCAGATTCAAAACTTAAATAATAAAGCATGTTAAAGAGTTTTAGATAGATTAATTAACTTTTATTTTGCTTGCTAAGAAACTCCTTTGCTAATTCAATGTATGCTAAACTTCCTATTGCAGTGGGAGCATAAATGATTGCTGGTTTGCCATTCATAGCAGCTTCTGATAAAGCTATATTCCTCGGGATAGAGGTATTAAAAGTTTTTGAGCGAAAAACTCTTTTTACATCCTCTGCGATAATTCTGCTTAGAGTTATGTGTTTGCTGAACATAGTGAGGAGTATTCCTTCAAGTTCAAGTGCTTCATTGAAATTAGCTTTTATTCTCCAAAGGAGTTTAATAAAAATTCTTAAAGCTTCTAAAGCAAAATGTTCGCATTGTACGGGGATTATAACAGAATCAGATGCTACAAGTGAGCAAAGGGTTAAAAAAGAAAAGGAAGGCGGACAGTCTATGAATATATAGTCAAATTCTTGTTTATGTTCTTCTAAGAGAACTCTTAAAAATTTTTCCCTTTCTCCAGTATTATATATATCAATTTCAGCCATGAATAAATCCATACGTGAAGGAATTAGATATAAATTATCCATTACCTTATACATAGCTTCATCAAGTATTGCTTTACCTGAATAAATTTCATAAAGTCCTTTTATGCGGTCACCATTTTTTCTCATGCCTAATCCGACTGTTAAGCTTGCCTGAGGATCAGAGTCTATTACAAGAATTTTTTTGCCTTCCAAAGCTAAAGACGAGGATAGATTAATGGCAGTAGTTGTTTTCCCAACGCCACCTTTTTGACTGGCTATTGCTATGATTTTTCCCATTCTAAAATTTCATAGCAAGTTGTATTTTTTAAGTTTCTTTATCAATTGGTTTCGAGAGTATTTAAGAGAACCTTTTGTTCTATAACCTGCCGCATTTTTATGCCCACCACCACCGAATTCTCTTGCAATAAGGCTAACATCAATATCTCCCTTTGACCTGAGGCTAACTTTTATAAGGTCAGTTTCTATCTCTCTAAATAGGACTGTTAAGTTTATATCATTTAGAATTCTTAAGAACTCAACAAACCTCTCTGTATCAGATTCTTTGGTGTTTGTATCCTGAAAATCAGACTTTGAAATATAAGATAACGCTAAGGGAGGTAAAATCTCCAAATTATTTAACATTCTGATGAAAAGTTTGAATCTATTTTCCCTCCATGATTCAAAACATTGCTGGTATATGTAAGAAGGTTTAGCACCAGCTTTTACAAGTTCTGTGGCAATAGAGAAAACTTCCTCTGTTGTATTATCAAACTGAAAATTTCCTGTATCTACTATGATTGCAGTATATAGATTAACAGCAATTTCCTCAGTTATTTTGCCTTTCATGGATTTAATCAAATTATATATTAATATTCCAGTGGCTGCTTTTTGAGGGTCTATCCATTTTATGCTTCTATTGTCATCTTGATCATCTATAATATGATGGTCAATAACAAAGGTTTTTCCATTAAAGGATTCTATTTTCTTTAAAATTTCTCTTTCATAACTAACTCTTTTTATTTTATTACAGTCAACCAATATTAAAACATTTAAATTTTTAAGTGTTATTTCTTTTAAATCTTTAATGTAATCAATACCTGGAAGAAACCTATACTGCAGAGGAATGGGTTTTTCAGCGAAAATTTCTACTTTTTTATTTAATTTTTCCAAGAAAAATTTTAAAGCTAAACATGAACCTAATGCATCTCCGTCAGGAGTTGAATGTGTTAGGATGAGGAAATTATCTTCTTTTTTTAATATATTAATTAAATCCTCTGGAGGATTCAACTCCCCTCCGAAGTTTTTTTGATGTCTTTTAATAATTGATCAATCCTAAAGCCTCGTTCTATTGATTCATCATATAAAAATTCAAATGTGGGGATTATTTTAATTCTTAATCTTTTAGCAATTTCTCCTCTCACAAAACCCTTTGCTTCATTTAAAATTTGAAGGGATATCTCTCTGTCTTTATCTTTTAATACAGAGATAAATACCTTAGCTACTCGTAAGTCCTCAGAGAGTTCCACATCTGTTACAGTAATAAAACCTAATCGAGGGTCTTTTATTTTATGCAGGACTATATCAGCTACTTCTTCCTTAAGAAGTATGCTTAATCTTTGAGATCTTTTATAGGGATGCATTTAAAATCCTTTAGCTTGAATTTTCTCTAAAATATAGTTTTCAAGAATGTCTCCCTCTTTTATGTCATTGAAATTTTCTATGGTAACACCACATTCATATCCAGCTTGAACTTCTCTCACATCTTCTTTAAATCTTTTTAAAGAACTGATTTTTCCCTCATAAACTACAATATTGTCTCTAATAACCCTTATGCCATCGCTTGCTCTTGATATTATGCCATTTAAAACATAGCAACCTGCTACATTACCAATTTTTGAAATTTTAAATACAGCTCTTACTTCAGCCCTACCAATTACCTTTTCCTTTATTTCTGGTTGCAACATCCCTACTAATGCTTTTTTAACGTCATCAATTACTTCATAAATAATGCTATATAGTTTTATATCAACACCGAGTTGTTCTGCCAGCTCTTGAGCTTTTGACTCTGGTCTTACATTAAAACCTATGATGATAGCATTAGCTGTGGCTGCGAGGTTTACATCACTTTCTGTTATACCGCCGACTGCTGCATGGATTACTTTTACCTTAACTTCTGGATGGACAATTTCTTCTACAGCCTTATTTAAGGCTTCAATTGAACCCTGAACATCACCTTTGATTATTAAATTAAGCTCTTTTACTTCTCCTTCTTTAATTTTTTCGTAAATATCCTGAAGAGTAAGTTTTTGAGCCCGCTGTATCTGGGCGAGTCTTTTCTTTTGGGCTCTTAAATTGGCAATCTGTCTTGCAATTTTTTCATCTTCTACTACAATAAAACTGTCTCCAGCTTGTGGGACTTCTTCAAATCCTACTACTTCAACAGGTGTTGAAGGAGTAGCTACGTTAATTCTTTTGCCTGTATCGTCATTTAAAGCTCTTACTTTACCATAAGTTGTGCCAGCTACAAAAGCATCGCCAATTTTTAAAGTTCCACTTTGAACTATTACCGTTGCAACAGGACCACGACCTTTATCAAGTCTTGATTCAATTATTGTTCCTCTTGCAGGTTTATTTGGATTTGATTTAAGTTCCATTATCTCTGCCTGAAGGAGTATCATTTCAAGAAGATTTTCAATTCCAATCTTCTTTTTTGCTGATATATCAACGAATATATTTTGTCCACCCCATTCTTCAGGAATTATTCCGTAATCACTTAGCTGAGTTCTTACTCTTTGAGGGTTTGCTTCAGGTTTATCTATTTTATTGACTGCTATAATTATAGGCACTCCAGCAGCTTTAGCATGATTTACTGCTTCTATTGTTTGAGGCATAACGCCATCATCAGCAGCTACAACTAATACCACAATGTCTGTTACTTTTGCTCCTCTTGCTCTTAAAGCTGTAAAGGCTTCATGACCTGGAGTATCAAGAAATGTTATGTCTTTACCTTGTAATGTTACTTTATAGGCACCTATGTGTTGAGTAATTCCTCCTGCTTCCTGTTCAATGACTTTTGTTTTTCTTATTGCATCAAGAAGAGAAGTTTTACCATGGTCTACATGTCCCATCACAGTTACTATGGGAGGTCTTGGCTGGAGTGATTCAGGAGCATCCTCAATTTCTTCTTCAATTATATCAATTTCCTGTGCCTGAGCAAGTTCAACTTTTATACCGAAACTTTCCGCAACAAGAACTGCTGCGTCAGGGTCCACAGGCTGATTAATAGTTGGCATATAGCCAAGTTCCATGAATTTTTTTATAACATCTGCGACTTTTTGACCGATAAGTTCGGCGAATTCTTTAACAGTTGTTCCTTCCTGAATTTTAATGGATTTTTTCCTTGGCGCTGTTACTGGTGTAGGTGGGAGCTCTTCTTTTTTATTTTTATCTTTATATTTTTTTTGTTCCTTTAGATCTAACCACTTTTGTGGTTCAAATTTTTTTGGTGGTACTTTTGTTAAAACAGGTTTTGGTTTAATTTTTTCTATTTTTTCAAAAGATATCTCTCTTTTAAATCTACCAGGGAGATGAATTTCATCTTCTTCAATTTTTATCTCTTCTTCTAATTTTTGCATTTTCTCTGGAGTTTCTGGTATTTCAATCTTTGAGGGTTCTTTTTTTTCTATCTTTTTTTCTTCTATTTTTTCCTCTTTTTTTTCTACTTCGGGTAGTTGTTCAACAGCAGTTGTTTTTTCTGAAATTTTAAAAGCAGCTTTAACTTTTTCAATTTCTTCTGTCTCTATTTTTATGTTAGTTGTTCCTTTTTTAAATTGAACATTTCTAATTTTTTCAATGATCTTCACTACTTCAACAGGTTTAACACCTAATTGTTTAGCCAATTCAATGCTTCTAACTGCTTTATCTGACATAAATGGATTTATCCTCCTTGTCTGCAAATCAATAAAATGTTATCATAAATAAATAAGTATATGCAAATTAAAGGAGGGAAGATGGCAAGCTGTTATGTTTGTGGTAAGAAAAAGGTAATTGGTCACAATGTTAGTCATGCAAATAACAAAACAAAGAGATATTTTTTCCCGAATCTTCAGAGAATGAAGATTATTACTGAATCAGGCCCAAAAAGAGTATATGTTTGTACGAGATGTCTTAGGTCTGGTTTGGTTAGTAAAGCTATTTAAACTTTATGCAAAAAATAGGATTAGTTTTACCTTCTTTATTCAATAATTTAGGGATTGAGGATGCTGTTAAATTAAAATTTCTTAGAAAAAAATGGAATGAAATTTTCTCTGCTCCATTAAGAGATTATACTTATCCTAAAGAGATAAAAGAGGGTTTTCTATATGTTACTGTAGCTTCCCATGCATGGCTTAATGAACTCAAATTATTGAAAGAAGAGTTTCTTAATAGACTTATTCCTTACGGAATAAAAGATGTAGAATTTAAATTTGGCAAGATTTATAATACAAGAAAAAAAATTGAGACAGAAGTTAAAACTAAAAACATATCCGAACAGCAGGAACAATGGATTAATGATATTTTAGAAAAAATAAATGATGAAGAAATTAGATTAGTTTTTAAAAATTTACTGAGAAAACATTTAGCAAATATGAATGAAATAATAAAAAGGAGAAAATCATGACAGACTTTGATTTCGTTTATCGTAAATACTCTGATGAGGAAAGTGTTATTTATGAAAAGGCTCTGAATGAAATTTTGGTAAACATAAAAAATGGAATGACCTTTCAGGATGCCATAGATAATGTGAATGTATCTGACAGTAATCTCAAAGCCTTAATAGAAGATGATGCCTTGAAAATTTTAATTGCAGAACTCTGTTATGTTTCCAAAATACCCTTTGAAGAACTGGCAAAAATGATAGGCTTACCATTAGAACGCATAAGGAGTGCTAATTTTGAGATGTTGGAAGACATTGAAGCCACTTTAAATAATACTTTTAATAAAAACAGTAAGAGGACTGGCAATGCTTAGAAAAGTAAAACTTTATTCTTTGAGTACCTGTCCTGTTTGTAAAAAGGTTAAGGAGTTTCTTAATAGTAATGATGTTCAATATGAGACCATTGAGGTAGATATTCTTGACGGCGGAGAACAGTGGGTCGCTCTTAAGGAACTGAAAAAAATAAATCCTCAAGAAACTTTTCCTACTGTGGTTGTAGAAAAAGCAATAGTCGGATTTGATGAGGAAAATTTAAAGAAAGTTTTAGACCTATAATTATGGATTTAGACAAGATTTACGAAACTCTGAAAAAATATGCCAATATGAGAGGAGTTGAGCTCAATAAAGATAGAGAATTTGTTTTAGATTTAATAAGAGGGCTGTTAAGAAACGAAGAGAGATATGGATATCGGGCTTGTCCGTGTAGGCTTGCTTCAGGAGATAAAGAAAAGGATAAAGATATAATTTGTCCATGTGTATACAGTAAAGAAGATATCAAGGAATATGGAAGATGCTATTGTGGACTTTATGTTTCAAGGGATTTTAATGAAGGGAAAATTCCACAAGTTTTTGTTCCAGAGAGAAGACAAAAAAATTAAGGAGGTATTAATAAACCATGATTTGGGATGAACTTTTGACATTTGAAGATATTAAGAAAGATTCTTACTACATTCAACATATTTTATGGGATATGGATCCTACTAAAGTAATGGAACCTGTAATAGTGCAGGAAGGAGCAAAAATTTTATGTAAAGACCCTATAAAGGGATATGTTTTTTATATTGAAACTTCGGGTAAAAAGCCTGAACTTTTTCTTATGATGCATAAAAGTAATTGTTATGGCGAAACCATTGCAAAAATAGAAGAAATTCCGGATGATTTAATTAAGGAAGCGTTGGAAGAGAATAGAGATAAAATAAAGTTTGGTATATGCCCAATAAGTGAAAAAATAAAGATATGGTTAAAAAAGGAATTAGGATTAATATAATGGATATAAAATTTAGTTTTAAATAATTTCTGAAAAACTTTTAATTGTAATGAATTTATCCGATTTTTTAGGTTTTGCCTTTGAACTTGATATTGCTCTTAAAATAGGATATTTAATTCCAGACAGCCAAGCTGAATATAGAACTTCCTCTGTATCATCAATAAATAGAGTGTTATTAAGATTTATTTCATAGGTATATCTTAATTTTTCCCAGAATTTAATATTCTCTTTAGGGACACCTAAATCAAAGGATGTAATGCATGAGTTGAAATATTTATAAAATCCTGTTTTATTTAACTTAAGTTCCATAACTTTATTATGGGCATTTGTAACGAGATAAATCTTTTTTCCATCTGAACTTATTGTTTTCAAAAATTCCTCAGAATCAGGATGGGGGCTAATTAATTCTTCTACTTCCCTTTTTAAAGAGAAAATATCAAGTCCTGTTTTTTTTGACCAAAAGTCAATGTCAGTCCAGTTCAGAGTTCCTTCTTCAGCTTTATACATGGAAAAAAGAATTTTTTGTGCTTCTTGAAAGGATATACCATTTTTCAATGAATATTTCTCGGGTACGTATATCTCCCAGAAATAATCATCATAATACTTATCAAGAATTGTTCCGTCCATATCTAAAAGTATGGTTTCAATTTCATTAAAAACTATCTTCTTCATGTTCTCTATACCAAGACATTTCAATATAAAATCTGGTTTTTTCGTAAATATTTCTTAAAATATTGCTCAACTGAAAAAACATATCTTCATAAAATTGATTATCTTTTAATTCCTCTCCACCTATGATGTATGAATATAAAATTTCATATTCTTCTCCGTTAGTCATATCTTTTCTGAAAAATTCTTTCTTAACTAAAACAGGGTCAAGTTCAGGATTATTATTTACTATTTCTTCAAAAAGTTCGGCGATATTATTATATCCCTCAAGATATGGAAGACTTATGGCTACCTCAACGTCTATCATGTCTCCGAATTCCTCTTCCTCATCATCCTCGTCTTCGTTAAACATGAGAGAATAACTTGTTTGCTGAGCATCATAAGAGAATGTTACGGTTGCTGAAAGAGGATAGGGTGTTTTTAATTCAGGTAAAGTCATAGATAGTCTGCTTTCTTTATTTAGAGAGTACTGCTCTATGAGAGTAGCCATATCAAAAACATCAAGATAATTTTTAGCAGCATCCATAATTTTCATTTGTAATTCTTCAAATCTTAGCACATTTTCCTCCTCAGGTTGCCTTTAATCCATACAACATTATACCATATAACGATATAAATCTTTAAAAGGAGGTAGGAGGATGAAAGTCGGCTATTTTATAACAGGAACAGATACAGGAGTAGGTAAAACAATCGTGAGTGCTGCTATTTTAAGAGGTTTTATTAAAAAAGGTCTCAAAGTAGGGGCAATGAAACCGATAGAAACGGGCTGTCTAAATAAAGATGGCATTCTTCTTCCCTCTGACGGGATGTTCCTTAGAGATATGGCTGAAATGAATGACCCATTAGAGTTCGTTACACCTATTAAATTTGAAAATCCTCTAAGTCCCTTTGTAGCGTCAAAGCTTGAAGATAAGGACATTGATTTGGAGAGAATTTTTAAGGTTTTTGAAAATTTAAAGAAAAAATATGATTATATGGTAGTTGAGGGAATTGGTGGATTAATGGTCCCGATTACTAAAATTCTAAAAAAGAAGGCAAAAGCTATCTATTTTGTGAGAGATTTGATTAAAGATATGGCAATGGAGGTTATAATTGTAAGCAGACCTACCTTAGGCACTATAAATCATACATTTCTTACTGTAGAAGCATTGAAAATCAAAAAAATACCTATAAAAGGCTTCATAATAAACTACTCTACCGCAATCAAAGGTGATATAGCAACAACTACTAATCCAGAAATTCTCTCTGAAATACTTGACATTCCTCTTTTGGGGATATTCCCATATTTGACTGAGCTTAATAAGGACAATATTGGCGAAACTGCATTAAAAAGTTTAGATTTTGAAGCCCTGATTAAATAATATCCGAAAGTTGAGCTCATATAAAATTAAATGTTATCATAAAGCTTATGGCAATTTTAAAACCTTTTAAAGGCATTTTATATAATTCAAAAAAGGTAAAAGCCGATGATGTAGTATGCCCTCCCTATGATATTATTTCGGATGAGTTAAGAGATGAACTTTACAGAAAAAGTCCTTTTAACATTGTTAGGATTGACTATGGTAAAAATGATGAATCGTCCGATAAATATGCTTTAGCAAAATTTTTCTTTCATAAATGGCTCAAAGAAGAAATTCTCATACAGGATGAAACGCAATGTTTTTATGGATATGAAGTAAATTATAGATATAAAAATAAAGATAAAATACTCAGAGGTTTAATAGCTTTAGTAAAACTTGAAGAATTAGGAGATTTTGTATATCCACATGAACAGACTTACTCTAAACCAAAGGCAGATAGATTAAATCTTATGAGAGCATGTATGGCAAATACTTCTCTTATTTTTACCATTTATCGTTCCAAAGAAAAACTGACTTCAAAGATACTTGAAGAACTTGAAAATCTATACATTCAGGCAAAAGATTTAGATGGTAATATTCATAGTATTTATAAGATTTCAGATGAAACAAAGATAAAAGATATAATTGAAGAATTTAAAGGTAAACCATTATTTATTGCAGATGGTCATCACAGATATGAAGTAGCTTTGGATTTTAAAAGAGAAATGGAAAGCTTATATCCTGAAGCAGAGGATGCTCCATGGAATTATGTTTTAATGTTTTTATCAAACATTGAAGATAATGGTTATCTAATTTTACCCACTCATCGTTTGTTGTCAACACCATATCCAGTAAAAGAAGTAATTATTAATAGCCAAAATTTCACAATAAAACAATTAGATGAAAATTTTACAGATATTGAAGAATTAGTTGAAAATGAAGAACCTTTGAGTTTTGGCGTTTATTTAAATGATAAAAAGTGGTATTTAATAAAATATATTGGACCATCTCTTGATTATCTGCCTGAAGAACTCAGAAATCTTGATGTTTCTGTTTTAGAAGAAGCTGTTTTAAAAGCACTTTTTCCACAAAGAGAAATTTGTTATGATATTAATATAAAAAAGGCTATGAAATTAATTGATGAAAATAAATGTGATGCCATTTTTGTTTTAAGGTCTACTAAAGTTGAAGATATAGAAAGAGTTGCCTTTAAAGGTATTAGAATGCCTCCAAAATCTACTTATTTTTATCCTAAGTTACTTACAGGCATGATCATAAACAGCCTGAAAATATAAAAAAACACTAAAGGAGTGGGAGGTAAATATGACAGTAAAAGTGGGTATTAATGGTTTTGGAAGAATAGGCAGACTTTTTTTACGTTCTTGTGAAAATTATAATGATATTGAAATAGTAGCAATAAATGATCTTACTGATGCAGCTACTTTAGCCCACCTATTAAAATATGACTCAGTTCATGGAAAATTTAATGTTGGAGTGAATGTTAAGGGTAATAATCTTGTTATTGATGGTAGAGAAATTCAGGTTTTCTCTGAAACATCTCCAGAGAGAATTCCGTGGGGAGATTTAAATGTAGATATAGTAGTTGAGGCAACTGGTAGATTTACAGATAGAGCAGGTGCTTCTAAGCATATTGAAGCAGGGGCAAAGTGGGTTATTATTACTGCACCGGCTAAGGAAGAAGATATTACAGTAGTGATGGGAGTAAACAATCATCTACTTGACCCTTCAATTCATAAAATCATATCAAATGCTTCCTGCACAACCAACTGTCTTGCACCTGTAGCAAAGATATTAAATGAAAACTTTGTTATAGAAAGAGGTTTTGCTACCACTGTTCACTCCTATACAAATGATCAAAGGATTCTTGACCTGCCCCATAAAGATTTGCGGAGGGCAAGAGCAGCAGCATTATCTATGATTCCAACAACAACCGGTGCTGCAAAGGCTGTGGGTAAAGTTTTACCGGAATTAAAAGGAAAGCTTGACGGGCTTGCAATCAGAGTACCTACACCAAATGTTTCTTTAGTAGACCTTGTTGCACAGGTTAGTAAAGAGGTTACAGAAAAAGATATTAATGAAGTATTGAAAAAAGCATCAGAAGAAGATTTGAAAGGAATACTTGGCTATACTGAAGAACCTCTTGTATCAATAGATTTTAATGGCTCTTCTTATTCATCAATTGTAGATTCTCTTCTGACAAAGGTGATTGAAGGAAAGCTTGTAAAGGTCATTTCCTGGTATGACAATGAATATGGATATAGTTGCAGAGTAAGAGACCTTATACTATATTTAATCAATAAAATATAATAATCAGGAGGAAGTTATGGCGCCATTTAGTAATTCTTTTGATAAGATTACAATTGAAGACCTGCCAATAAAGGGTAAAAGAGTTTTTATTCGAGCAGATTTTAATGTGCCACTTGATGCAAATTTAATGATAACTGATGATAGGAGAATTCGCTCTACCTTGCCAACCATTAACTATGCTATAGACGAAGGTGCTAAGGTAATATTAGCATCACACTTAGGAAGACCTAAAGGTAAAATAGATCCTAAATTCTCATTAGCTCCTGTTGCAAGAAGGCTGCAAAGACTTCTTAATAAAGAGGTAATTTTTGCTACAGACTGTATTGGTCCACAGGTAGAAAACCTTGTCTCAAGAATGAAGGAAGGCGATGTAATATTACTTGAAAATCTCAGATTTCATATTGAAGAAGAGAAAAATGATGAAAAATTTGCAAAAGCCCTTGCTTCCTTTGCTGATTTTTATGTTAATGATGCTTTTGGAGCTTCTCATAGAGCACATGCATCAATTGTTGGAATTCCAAAATTTATTCCCTCTGCAGCAGGATTTTTACTAAAAAAAGAAATAGAATATCTCAAGGGAGCAATTGAATCCCCTATAAGACCTTTTGTAGTAATTCTTGGTGGAGCTAAAGTAGGTGGTAAAATTGGCGTTCTTGAAAATCTTGCAAATAAAGCAGATAAAGTAATTGTAGGTGGAGGCATGGCTTTTACATTTATTAAGGCATTGGGTTATGAAATAGGAGACTCTCTTGTTGAGCAGGAAATGCTTGATTTTGCAGGTAAAATTATGGAGAAACTTCGTCAAAATAAAGTCAAGTTTTACTTACCTGTAGATGTTGTTATTTCTCAAAGTATTGAACCAGGTGCTGAGACAAAAATCATACCAGTGCAGGAAATACCCTCTGGTTGGAGAGGATTAGATATAGGACCTGCTTCAGTGAAGCTTTTTACAGAGGCTCTTCATGATGCTAAAACCATTCTGTGGAATGGACCAATGGGTGTTTTTGAAATAGACGCTTTTTCAAGAGGCACCTTTGCTATTGCGCATGCAGTAGCAGATTCTTATGCTTTCACAATTGTAGGTGGTGGAGATACAGACTATGCAGTACATAGGGCAGGAGTGAGTGATTCCATATCTTTCATATCAACAGGAGGAGGCGCTGCACTTCAGCTTCTTGAAGGAAAAGAGTTAGTTGGATTAGCTGTTTTACCAAATAGAAAAAGAGATTAATAAAAAGAAAGAGGGGAGTCATCACGAATGACTACCCCTCCTTCTTCAATAGCTTTTTTGATATGTTTTGGCAGGCTAAACATTGATGTGTAAGCATCAAAATCTAAAAATCTTAATTTCTCATCAAAATGGGATAGTTTTTCTTTAAAATCAACATGTTCAGGATTTATTAATTTAGATGCAAGTGCAAATCCCCAGGGAGCAAAAAAGGACGGTATATTGGCGATATAAGGCTTCACATAGGGAAATATTTCCTTAATAGTTCTGATTATTGATACAAAGACAAAAAGATTATTTATAGAAGTTGAGGCAGCTTGAGTTACCATTATACCATCTTTTTTAAGAGCTTCATATATTTTTCTGTAAAATTCCTTTGTATAAAGTAAATATGCTGGACCTCCTTCTGTAGGTTCAGGTAAATCTATTATTATTACGTCAAAGTAATCTTTCATCCTATCTATATAAGCCCTCGCATCATCTATGACTAATTTCACTCTCGGATCATTGAAAGCGCTCGAGTTCCATTCTGGAAGAAATTTCTTTGAAACATTAATCACCTCTTCGTCAAGATCTACCATTACTACTTCCTTTACAGGATGTTTTAGTACCTCTCTTACGGTTGCTCCTTCTCCACCGCCTGCAATGAGAATAACCTTAGGGGAATTGCATAGGAACATAGCTGGATGAACCAAAGCTTCATGATATATGAACTCGTCCATCTCCGATGACTGCATTTTACCATCAAGATATAGACATTTCCCCAAATTACCTGTTTTAATTACTTCTATTCTCTGATAGGGAGAATTTCCCGAGTAAATAATCTCCCTCAGAGAATGAAGTAAAATCTCATTTTCTGTTGTCTCCTCAATATACCATTTGGTATTCTTCATAACAAACCTTATGTGGTAGTTTTTCGTTTTTGTGAGAAATAATTCCCCTTTTCATTTCCACAATTGAAGGATTTTTACATTCAAAAGCTTCAACAATATACTGAGCTGCAAGTTCAGGTTTAATAGTATCTCCACAGGTAAAAACATCAACTGCTGCAAAGCTATACTCTGGCCAAGTGTGAATGGTTAGATGGGATTCTGCAATAACAACAACTCCACTAATACCGAAAGGAGTAAACTCATGGAAATTAACGTTGATTATTGTTGCATGAGCTTTTTTTGCTGCATCAACCAGAATGGTTTGAACACTTTCGAGATCTTTGAGGATCTCAGGATTGCAGTCTTTTAATTCAATTAAAAGATGGGTCCCTAAAGCATACAATTTTCGCCCTCCTCCCATAAAGATGAAGCAGAGACAAAGCCCCTGCAAATTTTATATAATAATGTAAAAACTTTTATTTTGTCAATCAAAATTCTTTTTTAGTTTGAGAGATAGCATTCTCAGAAAATTTTAAACTCATGCACAGATTTTTCGTAAATTTTTAAGATTTCATCTTATCAATTCACAACGATAGATATTAATACGAGGCTGAGATTCATAAGTTGCTCTTATCAGAAGAGCTTTACAATATGGATAATATCTCCCAACCAATGCCTTTTTAGTAAGCTCCTTCTCCTTTAAGGACTACTTTGATTGTTTTGAGGATAATTTTAATATCAAGGGC
>JAOAGU010000017.1 GCA_026415595.1 Thermodesulfovibrio sp.
ATAGTTTTTGTCTCCACCATCTTTAAATCTTACATAATTAAATCCACAAGTTATATCATGTTTATCAATTGTTACTTTATATGAACCATCTGCACCATAGGATTTATCATCAAACCATTTTTTGTGAAATACACGATTAACTGCTCTTCTTGTATTATATGCCTCTCTTTCAGCATAGTTTTTCCATACTCTTATATCAAAAATACCACCTAATAAAGCTTGCTCATAACCAATGTCCAAGTTAAATCTCTCTCTTTTCCACCAACTTCCATCTTCAGGATAAGCACCCATTCCACCATACATTATCTCACCATCAGAGGCTGGATAGTTTTCATCAATAGGGTTGTTGTAATCTGGATTATCATAGTCTTTTGATCTTCTGTTGTTTACAATAAAACCTTTTTTAACCCATGAATAACCAAAGTTTGTCTTAATTTTTCCATCCCATGGAAAGTTATAACCTGCATAAAGATTTAAATTTTTAACCTCAAAATGCCCGTTTCTTAGATATCCATCACTTTTTACATAGTTTCCGCCTATTGAATATTCAAAACGTGAAGGCTTCCAGGAATGAAAGAAAGTGAGTTTATCTGTATCATATTTTGCTTTCATAACCTGAGCCTCAATTTCCGCCTTCTCTTTTGGTTTTTTGGGTATCAGATTTATAACACCTCCAAGAGTATTGCCATATCTTGGGTCACTTATTCCTTTTATAATGAAGATTTTTTCAATGTTTGCAAGTGGGATAGTTGTCCAATCAATAAAATATCCTCCAGCAGTTCCTGGAGTATTAAGAATTCTTCCATCAAAGGCAAGGGTAATTCTTCTTGCACCAAATCCCCTTATCTTTATAGATTCATCATCAAGGGCACCACCGATTTCCTGAATCCTCTGAACATCAACGCCAGTTTGTCTAAAAAGTGCTCCATCAAGATTTGAGCTTATTCCTTGAAGAAGTAATTCTGGAATAACTACAGTAGCATTGGGAGTTTCTCTCTCTTCTTTAATTTTTTCCTCGGATACTGTGATTTCATCAAGTTGATAGATTTTTGATAATTCCTCAGCAAAAGCTAAAGAAGAGACTGAAAGAATAACTAAAGTGACAAAAAGTTTCAAAATCATTTTAACCTCCTCCAGTAAAATATATTTACAAAAGTAAAATCTCTAAGCCAAAAATGTTCTTTCTCGTAGGACAGGGATTTAAGAAGTTTGTCTCTTTCCCAGCTAAAAAGTTCTCTCTTATACTTAAACTGCCAGTGTTCAAAGACTTCATCAAGGCTGTGGTAGGCAAAGGAGCTTTCACAGAGATAAGAGTAGTTAAAATATAATTTATAATTGGGAAAGAGTAATGATATTTCATCAAAAGAAAAAACTTTTTCTGTGACAAGAAAAACACTTTTTATCCCTGAATCAAAAATCTTGCAGAGTGCAGACTCAATTCCGACTTCGGTAAGATGAAGACTATTACAGGCTAATGCAATATCATATTGTCCGAGTTCAAATACATTTAAGTCTTCAAATCTTCTACTATCTATTTTTACTTGAAATCCGTATTTTCTTGCTTTCTCATGAAGATAATTTTGCATCATCCATGATGGTTCAAGAGCTGTAACATAGCAGCCTTTTTCTATGAGGGGAAAACTGAGTACGCCATCACCAGCACCTATGTCTAAAACTTTAGTTCCAGAGGATACAAAATTTAGAAGAATTTCTTTTATTGGCTCATGATAACTGTTATGTTCACGCCAAAGCCTGTACCACTTTGCATACTCATCCCAGTAGGAAGTCTTTTTTATCTCATTTGCCATCATAATCAAATAAAAAAGCCACAGCTTAGGGATTCTTCCCTATGCTGTGGCCTTCATGACCACAAATTTATAATTTAGAAATTTATTAATTGTTACAAATTTTTAATTTTTTGTCAACACCTCGCCTTTCCTCAAAAATAATCTATCTGAAAGGGTATTGTTTCCAAAGAATTGACAAAAGGGGCAATCATTCTTTAAACCTTTATGTCTCAGTTACAGAATGGTTGCCCAGATTCCTGAATGAGTATAAACTATGAAAGACAGAAAAGACATTGTCAAGAAAAACCCATTTTCAATTTTATACGATTTTCTTTCTTGAATAGAAGTTCTAAAATGTATTGTATTGTTTTTTCAGTATTCAATTATTTCAATGTCTACTTGATAGTTGCAGGGTCTATTAATCTATCAATCATTTGGTTAATCTTCTAAAGTTATTCACTGTTTTATGTCAGGCTTTGAATCTAACAAATTAGGTTAAGTTTATTCTCTAAATCTCCTTTTTATCTTCACCTTCTTCCAATGTTTTTCGGATAGACTCTGGATAGGTAGACTCTATTTTAGCCACAATGATGTTGCTCAATTTCTTGAAATAAAATAGCAATCTGCAAAAGTTTTTTGTTCAAGATATGTTGAAATTTGAATCAGTCTGTATTAAAGAGAAAGCTTTTATTGATGAAATATATTTATATTCTTTTGGCAAATACGCCTTTGATATTAATTCAATTGATATGGGAAAACTTGATATTAAAAGGATAAAAAGCTTTATTAAAAAGTTCCCGGAAAAAACAAAAAGACTACTTGAGAGAATATGCAAGATTTAGTCAAACAGAAGCAGTTTGAGATAGAGGTTTTAGATAGACTTAAAAGTGGAAAATTCCTTGATAGCCTTATTTTTACTGGCGGAACAATGCTAAGACTTTGCTATGGACTAAATAGGTTTTCTTTTGGGCTTGATTTTTGACTTTATAGGGAAATTGATATGAGAAATATTTCAGCAGATTAAAGAAATTTTTTTAAGCATTATGCTGTTCGTGATTCAAAAAATAAATTTTACATCCTGCTTTCTGGGATAAAAATCAATCGATTATCCAAGAACTCTAAAAAATGAAATAGAGAAGGTAGAAAAAGTAAAAACTGAGTTTTCCATTGTCTATACCAAACACTCAAACATACAGGTTCTTGTAAGAACTCTATCGCTTGAAGAAGTTATAAAATCAAAAATAGAGACATTTTTAAGTAGTAGAGAAATTAGAGATGTCTTTGATATTGAGTTTTTATTAAAAAGGGGTATTGAAATTAATGCAGAAAAGAAGGATTTATTAGGGTTGATTTAGAGTGGAGAAAATATTAATTTCAAAATTCTTGTCATGAAAATAAAAAAGTGTTAAGAGAAAATTGAATTAATACAAAATTTATTAAGAATTTTTTGGTGGAGGCGGCGGGAATCGAACCCGCGTCCGAAGGTGCTACTTCTAAGCTTCTACATGCTTAGTGGAAGTTTTAAGTTTCGGAACTTAGCTCGCCCTTCCACTGGCTCTCTAAGTTCCTACAACCCTACATTCTCCCTAAGGTATCGGGTTAATACCTTAGGAAAGCTCTGATTTATGACGCCTTACCCAAGCCTCAGAGCAGAGCTTGGGAAGACGGCTGCTTAATTATTAAGCAGCGAGTGCCAATTCTGAGTTGGCAGTTGTGTTTTCCCTACCTTTTTTACGTGGTGGCAGGAACCACGGCATGCAGCTTAGACCTCACTACCTTCGTCGAGTCCTTTCGCCCCCATGTTAAAGATCATTTACTTTTGAGAGCACGCTCAATTTCTCTTTGAGCTTCTCTTTTTTTAATTATATCTCTTTTTTCATATTTTTTTCTACCCCTTGCAAGGGCTATCTCCACTTTAACATAGGGACCCTTAAAATAAAGCTTAAGTGGAATAAGTGTGTAACCTTTTTGTTGAATCTTTCCCTTAAGTCTTTCTATTTCCTTACGATGAAGTAAAAGCTTTCTTGTCCTTAAAGGATCATGGTTAAAGATATTTCCATGACTGTAGGGACTTATATGGCAATTAAGTAACCAAGCTTCGTTGTCTTTTATTATTACATAACTGTCTTTAAGATTTGCTTTAC
The DNA here is from genome assembly GCA_026415595.1 of Thermodesulfovibrio sp. Classification (GTDB taxonomy): domain Bacteria; phylum Nitrospirota; class Thermodesulfovibrionia; order Thermodesulfovibrionales; family Thermodesulfovibrionaceae; genus Thermodesulfovibrio. The sequence goes on from JAOAGU010000017.1 coordinate 3,932, forward strand.
CTTCTCTTAATGATTTTACCTCAGTACCTGTAAGAACTATTCCAGCTTCAATGGTCTCATCAATAAAATAATCAGCATAAGCTTTCTTGTTTTGAGCTATGACTTTTATGGACATAGGTTATTTCTCTGCTTACAGCAGAGTTTTTGGTCTTCAGGCTATTACTCTGCTTTTTTGTAAGATACACTTTTCTGTTACAATACCATTTGGAGTGTGAATCTCAAAATTTCCATCTTCAATTATGCCTATAGCTTTAAGTGTATAAAGAATTTCAATTAATGTATTTTGAATTTTTTCTAATGGGATATCTTTAAGTTCTAACTCTAATTTAGCTTTCATAGAAAAATATTATATCACAAGAGAGCCTTTTTCAAGAATTTTTATCTTATGATTATCGCTTGTAATCCCATAAACTGTAGGTTCAAAGAAGATAAAATCCTGATGAAAAGGTGTTCTTACTTTTCCACCAAAAGATGAGTTGTCTCCAAGAGCGATATGAACTGTGCCAAGAATTTTTTCTGACTCAAGGATGTTGTCTGGTCTAGATGCCTTATCATTTGTACCTATTCCAACTTCAGCAATGTTTCTATTTTCATCTCTTTCATATAGTTTTTTTTCAAGCTCCTCCTTAAATGGTTCATCTCCATCTATTGAGATAACTTTACCGTTTTTTACATTTAGAATCAAAGGATTTTTAAGTTTTCTTGTAGGTGCCCATTCTATAACTAGTCTTCCTTGAGCAGAGTTTTCTAATGGAGCAAAAAATACTTCTCCTGCGGGTAAGTTTCCGAAAGATCCTTTGCGAGTCAAAACTCCTGAGTCCACATAGATTTTTCTCTTTCCCCTATGTAAGATTATCTCTGTTTCATTGGAAGTTTCAATTTTTATTTTTTCTACTTGTTCAAGAATGTTCTTTATTTTTTCAGATATTTTCTTTACTTTTTTCCAATCAGCGAGCATTGCACCATCAAGCATTGATGGATCAAAAAGAGGCATACTTGCATATCTTGTACCACAGCATTTTGTAAGTAGATCTCTGAAATTGGTATGACTTGTTGAAAAGTTTGAAAGTGCCACTACAGCATTCACAGCATCAGATTTGTATTTTTTTATAATCTTTTTTGCAATTTTAAGTTCTTTTTTTGAAACTGTTTTTGATAGCAATTTTGATAAAACATTCTCTTTTTCTAACTCTGATATGGCTTTTTTTCCAAAAGCAAGTTCCCATAAACTCTTTGGTGGTTCCATTCCGTGTGAACCTAATGAGGGATATTCAAAATAGATCAGTTCTTTGCAGAGATTCTTTCCAATGTTTTTTAGAACTTTTGCAATTTCTTTTAAACTTAATCTTCTATTTTTTTCAGACTCTGAAAGTATTTCATCTTCTCTGATCAGATCTGTAAATAAAAGAACTCTCTCTGAGGATTTTACTTTTAAATTAACTTTATAAATATTTAAGAGAGGCTCAATATTCACTCAAAAAGCTCCAGTTGACTAAGTTTTTGAGATTTAAACTCAATTGGATATTTACAGTTAAAACAAGCCATACAATAAAGGTCAGAGTTTGGGATAACTTTTTTTAAACCTTCAAGGCTTAGATACCCAAGAGAGTCTGCGGTTATATATTTTCTTATTTCTTCTATTTTGTGAGATGAAGCTATTAACTCCTGTCTTGTAGGAGTATCGATTCCATAAAAACAAGGTCCGATTGTGGGAGGAGAGCTAACTCTCATATGAACCTCCTTTGCTCCTCCAAGTTCTCTTATCATTTTTACTATTTTTTTAGACGTAGTTCCTCTTACAATTGAGTCATCTATGACTATAACTCTTTTGTTTTTTAAAGCATCTCTTACTGGATTAAGTTTTACTTTTACTCCAAAATGTCTTATGCTTTGCTTAGGCTCTATAAAAGTTCTTCCAACATAATGATTTCGTATCAATCCAAAATCAAAAGGAATTCCACTTTCTTCAGCATATCCTAACGCTGCAGGAACTCCTGAATCTGGAACTGGAATAACAATGTCAGCATCAACTGGATGTTCTCTCGCAAGCTGTCTGCCAAGTTCTTTTCTTACTGTATTAACGCAAGTATGTCCAAAAATGTAGCTGTCTGGTCTTGCAAAATATATAAACTCAAAAACACAGTGAGCTGGCTTTACAGAGTTAAATATCTTTATTGAAGTCAAGCCATTTTCATTAATTATTAACATTTCTCCAGGATTTATATCCCTTATATAAGTTGCACCAATCAGGTCAAAAGCACAAGTTTCTGAAGCAACAACATAGGCATCTTTAATAATTCCAAGAGCTAAAGGTCTTATGCCATAGGGATCTCTTATTGCAATTAACTCCTTTTCAGTCATAAGTAATAAAGAAAAAGCTCCAGAAATTTGTCTTACCGCATTAGCAATTCTTTCTTTTGGCTCCCCACTTTTTGCTCGGGCAATAAGATGAAGAATTATTTCACTGTCTGAAGTACTCTGAAATATAGCACCATCGCGCTCAAGTTTTTCTCTCATTATGTCAATATCTATCAGATTTCCATTATGAGCTATCGCAATACTTCCAAGGCTATATGTTGCCATAAGTGGTTGAACATTCTCTAAGGTACTTGATCCTGTTGTTGAGTATCTGTTATGACCTATAGCAATGTATCCAGGTAACTTCTTAAGAACTTTTTCATTAAAGATTTCTGCAACAAGTCCTAAGGATTTTTCAAGATAAAGTTTTGTTCCATCAGATGAACATATTCCAGCACCTTCTTGCCCTCTGTGCTGTAAAGCATAAAGCCCTAAATAAGTGAGATTGGCAGCCTCTGGATGCCCAAAGATACCAAATATACCGCATTCTTCGTGAATATTATGAAAAAGCAGAGAGTTTTCTCTCATTTTGTCTAAGCCTTTTTTCTTAATTTTAACATACCCAAGCTTTTGATTCCCATAAATTTTTGATATAATTATAATGAAAATGAAACATACCATTGAAAAAGAATTTGAAAAGATAAGCAACATTTTTTCTTCCTATCCTGGTATTTTGAAAGCTACTACAAACTTAATTGACAAGCTGAAGCACTCAATTTATGATGTTGACGTGGCACAAGACATAGAAAATCATTATATAAAATATATAAACTTCTACCTTAAAGACTCCCAAGGATATGAGGCAACTTGTATATTGATTAATTATTTAATTAGAGGATTTCAAGAAAGTGAGAAAAAACAAGCATTTCTAAGGGCTATTTTAAAAATTATACTAAAACTAATTGAAGAACAACAGACTATTCAGAGTTCCACTTATAGACAACTTGTTTCAGAGATCTTAGAATATCTTAATAAAACTGAGTTTTATCATTATATTTGGCAAATGGGAGTTTTAAAGAATATTGGTAGAGAGATTGTAAAAAAGAAAATTACAGATACTCAATTAGTTGACACTTTTTTAAAGTTTTATCAAAACTATCTCCATAAATTTTACTCCTTAATTCTTTCAATCCCTCCGCTTGATAATTACTTTAAAAAATTCTGCATAGAAGGTATAGATTTAATAAAACCTGTCTATGACTCAATATTTGAAGAAATAAAAAAAATAGACAATGAAATTTCAAAGATTAATGATATCAGCGCTTTTCTTAATATACCTTCAGAAAAGGAAATTTTAGATAAATTTCGAGAAGTACCAAAGAAGATTTCAGACTCTGGTGACTCTTGGCTTAATTTGAAAGTTAAAGTTTATTATCTATTCTGGATAATGGAAAATGAACAGTTAAAAGAAATTCATGAGTTTGCTCTTAGAGACATTGGAAGATTTATAAAAAGCTTTCTTCTTCAGTCAAAAAATTTTGATGTTAGAAGTTTTTCATCTTTTTTTGAGGCTGTTTTTACCCAATTTGATAAATTTTTCTATGTATTTCCCGATGCTGTAATGTTTTCATTGGAAGACATAGGCAATGCCGTTTATCAACTAAATAATAAAGATCTTTTAAAATGCTATATAGAGCATCTAATTTTATTAGGCTTTCATGCTCCTCAGTTTAAGGGTTTTTATAAAAATTACAGTATAAATGTTAATCGTTATCATTTGATAAATTTAAGACTATGGTTTGATTTGATTTCAAAAAATCCTTTAGAGTCAAAAGATCTTATATCAGCACTCTCCATCTATCTGTTCTTCGGCGGTATTCATATTAAAGATACAGATCTTTTTCAAAGAGAAATAACCAAAATTCTTAATTCAGATATATCTCAGATTTTCTATTTAGTTAAACCCCTTTTAAAAAAGATTCCTGTTTACTTTAATGAGATAAATGCAGAGGGACACTTAAGAACAGTCTCTACACAGGTTGATGAAGTCTTTAAAAGAAAAGATCCCTTAATGCACTTCATAAGAAAACAGATTCATGTAGAAAGTAGTCCTTTGTTGATTGATCTACTTGAAAGAATAATAGAGTTCTGGATTACCGGTGAAAGAAAAATTTTAGAAGAGTATGTTCCTGAAGAGGTTTTAAAGGAGCTTGATTCAATAGAAAACCATCTTAAAGAGCTTCAGTATTTGTTTGAGAGACTGTTAAGTCTAAAGGATTTTAATCTCTTAGAGAAAATTCTTTTTGCTCCAATAGATGTAATAGCTAATAAAATAGAATCCTATAATGTATCAGATACGGTTAAAACAAAGGCAATTTTGACAATAAGATTATATCAACTTCTTTATGCAAAATATAGAACAGACTGCAAAGAAGTTGAAAGTTTTCTAAAAGAAGCTTTTTATCATGGTTTGCCTGATGCAAGTTTTTTAATTGAAGTTTTATCTGAACACTCCTTATTGAAAAAGATAGAATCAATTGTCACTTATCTTGAAACTTTAAAAAGAATTATAGTTTCACCTGAGAAGTATGAAGCCTTTGAAGATATAACTCATAAAAGACATATTGCTGCAGGAATTCCATCTGTTTCAGGAAGATACAGTGAAAGAAAGTTTAATGCTCTTTCTGTTTATTTAAGGCTTGAGAGTTTACTCAACAGTCTTCTTGATGAGGTTGAACAATCTATTGATCTTAGCTTTATTACAAGAGCTACACTTTTTAGGATAGAAAAATATCTTAAACTTTTTGGAAGAATCCTTGATCTTAGTGGAATTTCCTCTCAAAAATACATTAATACTCTTTCCATGCTTTCTGTTGCTTTAGAAATAAGAAGATTTACATTTTCTCAATACATGGATATTTTTAGAAGCTTTTCAGAATCAGTAAGCGACATAGTTAACACATACTGTACCGCACCATATAAGAAGTGGCTAAAAAAGATACTGTTGAAGATTTCAAAAGATAATAAAGAGACCAAACTTGATGAGTTTGAGCTAATAAATGCTCTTTCAGAAAAGTTCCTAAGAGAAATGGTAGTGCAGTATCCTGGGTTAAGTCAACTTGATAGACTTATAGGCAGAGTCATCAAAGCTTCATACAATCAGGCAGAAAAGCTTGATTACAAGCATCTTGATCTTTTAATGACCTATGATCCTAAAAAAATTCTTTGTGATATTTATCATCCCAAAGAAGACATTAATGATAGAATTCATCTCGGCAATAAAGGACACAACTTAGTTAAACTTGCATCTAAAGGAATATCTGTTCCTCCAGGATTTGTCCTAACATCAGAAGTTTTTAGATGTAGGGAGGCTATAAACAACTTTGAACCGGTTAAAGAGCATCTTAATAAAGAAATTCATTCTGCAATGAAAAGACTTGAGTCACTTACAAAGAAAACATTTGGTGAAGCATCAAATCCATTGCTCGTTTCTGTAAGAAGTGGTGGAGCAGTCTCAATGCCTGGAATGATGAATTCTTTTCTAAATGTTGGTGTTAATGAGAAAATAATAGAAGGACTTATAAAACAAACAGGCAAGCCATGGTTTGTCTGGGACAGTTATAGAAGATTTTTGCAGTGTTGGGGTATGTCATTTGGATTAGACAGAGATGAATTTGACAATATAATCAATGAGTTTAAGAAAAAATATAAAGTAGAACTTAAAATTCAATTTACACCTTCACAGATGAAAGAGGTTGCTTTAGCATATAGAGAATTCATTTTGTCGAAAGGTATTCCTATAGAAGAAGACCCTTGGAGACAACTTGAAATAGCTATTTCTCAAGTCTTCAGCTCATGGTATTCAGCGAAAGCTAAGGCTTACAGGGAGATTCTTGGAATTTCTGAAGACTGGGGAACAGCTGTTGTTGTTCAAAAGATGGTATTTGGTAATCTTGATACAAATGCAGGCTCAGGTGTTCTTTTTACAAGAAATCCAAAAGACTCCACTGATAAACTGGTATTATGGGGAGATTATACTACAGGAGCTCAAGGTGAGGATATTGTTTCAGGATTAGTGAAAACCTATCCAATTTCAGTAGAACAAAAAATAATTGAAGGAAGAATAAATGAAAAGTCTCTTGAAGAGGCTTTTCCTGAAATATATGAATCCTTACTTGAGATTGCTGAAAGGCTTATATATAAAGAAAGATGGGATCATCAAGAAATTGAGTTTACATTTGAAGGAAGGGGAAAAAATGATTTATACATTCTTCAGACAAGGGAGATGAGTTATGCTAAGAGAGAGCTTATGACGGTATTTATTCCAACAGAGCAGTTAAACGAAAGCAGACTTGGAACAGGAATAGGTGTATGTGGAGGAGCAATCTCAGGAAGAATTGTTTTCGACATAGATGATATAAAGGAGTTTAAACAACAAGAACCTCAAGTTTCGGTTATTCTTGTAAGAGCAGATACTGTGCCCGATGATATAGTGCATATTGCCTCTGCTGATGGAATACTCACTGCAAGAGGTGGATCTACATCTCATGCTTCTATAATTGCTACAAAACTTGGAAAAACTTGTGTTGTAGGTTTTTCAAAGATGATAGTATATCAAGGAGAGAAAAAATGTAGAATTGGTAAGAAAATGCTTAAAAAGGGAGATTTTATAAGTATTGATGGTAGAAATGGTATGGTCTATCTGGGTAAACATTCAACACAGACAATTTATCTTTCATCTGAATATTTTTAATTTAAACTAAAAAGGAGGTTTTAAAATGGGCGAGCCTATTCTTGGCATTAATGGTTTGGGAAGGATCGGTAAACTTACACTATGGCATCACATAGGAAGAAAGTACTTTCCTCAGATTGTGGTGAATCTTGGAAGAAAGGTTGGTACATCATTAAATGATTTAGCTTTTTATATTGAACATGATTCTACATATGGTAGATTACATAACTATCTTTATGGTTATAAATCAAAATCTGTTATAGAAAAGGTTGATGAGGCAAACTCTACAATAGTTATTGATGGAATCCCTGTAAAAATTCTTACAGAAAGTAGAAATCCTAAGGATATAGGCTGGGAAAAATATGGTGTAAGACTTGTAGTTGATACAACAGGAAAATTTCTTGATCCTACATTGCCGGCGGATGCAAAGGAAGGCTCTGTAAGAGGTCATCTTGAGTCAGGAGCCTATAAAGTATTGGTTAGTGCACCATTTAAGATAAAAGATAAATCAAAGGAGATTCCAGAAGACTCAATAACAGTAATAATGGGAATAAATGAAGAAATGTATGACAGTAAAAAACATTTGATTATATCAGGTGCTTCATGTACAACAACTTGTCTTGCTCACATGATGAAACCACTTCTTGATTATTTTGGTCCTGAAAGAATACTTAGTGTTTCAATGGCAACAGTTCACGCAGTAACAGCCTCTCAAGAGGTACTTGATAGAGTTCCTAAAACTGATGCAAAAGATTTAAGAAAAATTCGTTCTGCCATGAATAATATAATACTTACAAGCACTGGTGCAGCAAAAACACTTGCCCTTGTTTTGCCTGAGATGAAAAATATTGGTTTTATAGCTCAATCAGTTAGGGTTCCTGTTGTTACAGGTTCATTGATAATACTTGTTGTAGCTTTTAGAGATGAAGAAAATAACATTATCAACGGAGAGTTGATAAATAAGATCTATCAAGAGGCTGCTGAAAGAGAAAAAAGAGGATACTTGCTCTTTACGAATGATCAGAAAGTATCTACGGACATAATTGGATTTTTCGGCCCTGCCGCAATAATTGAGGGTAGTGAGACACATACGAGAACTGCAATGATTACTCTGGATATATCAAATATGTGTAATATTGGTTCTCCTATTACTGATAAACTTCAAATTCCTATAACTCAAGCAGTGATATATGGTTGGTATGACAATGAGCTTGGCAGTTATACAAATATGCTTGGAGATTTAACAGTAAAAGTGGCTGGAGATGTTTATTAGAAATATGTTAAAGTTTTTGAGGAGGTAGAATAATGATTGTAGAGTTCAGTATAGTTCCTTTAGGAGTAGGAGTCAGTGTTAGTGAATACGTAGCAAAAGTCATAAAAATAGTGGATGAAAGTGGACTTCCTTATAGGCTACATGCAATGGGAACAATTGTTGAAGGACAATGGGATGAAGTAATGAGTTTGATTAAAAAGTGTAGAGATTCTTTAATGGAAGAAGTAGAGAGAATAATAATTGATATAAAGATTGATGACAGAAAAGGTGCTACTGGAAGAATTGAGGGAAAAATTAAATCAGTTGAAGAAAAGGTTGGAAGGCAATTGAAGAAATGAATGCAGAAAAAATTTATATTGCTATAGATTTTAAATCATCTACAAATAGTGTGCTTTCTTATGCAGTATGGCTTTCACAAACCTTTGAGTGTAAAAATCTCTGTCTTTTTCATATTATGGAGTATACACTAACTCCTCCAGCCTATCTGACGCCTTATATTAATAAAGAAAAGAAAAAAATTGAAGAAAAACTAAAGAAATTAGCAGAACAAACTATTTCATATGTATCTAATGTTGAGATTAAAGTTGTCTTTGGCAGACTAATTGAAAGCATTAAAGAGGTAATGAAAGATAAAATTGGTTTTGCTGTTATGGGATTTAAAACACATATTACAAGACCTTCTACTTCTGAAAGAATATTAAAAGGATTAAAAATGCCTGTTCTCATCGTAAAAGAAGAGAATTTTACAGAATTTAATCCCGCAGCTATTAAAATAAAAAAGATTTTGTGTCCTGTTGATTTTTCTGAGTATTCTTTAAAGGCATTGAATTTTGCGAAAAATATTGCTAATAAGTGGAACTGTGAATTAGAGGTCTTACATGTTGTTCCTGAGCAAAAAGTTAGATCCATTATTGAAGATCAAGAAGAAAGAGAAAAATATATCAATTATTTAAAAGAAAATGCTAAGGAACAACTTCAAAAAATAAATGAAAACTTAAGATACGAAGTCGTTGCTGGTATTCCATCAGAGGAAATAATTAAAAAATCTAAGGAAGTAGATCTTATCGTAATAGGTTCAAAAGGAAGATCCTATACTGAAGCAGTAATTATTGGTAGTGTAGCTGAGGCAGTTATAAAACATTCACAAAAACCCGTTTTGCTTGTCCATTAGTTTAAATTTATGCCTGCAAAAGTTGTCTCAATAAATATTAGCAAAAATAAAGGAACAACAAAGACATCTATTGAGGAAGCAACGGTAATTGAAAACTATGGAATACTAGGAGATGCCCATGCAGGTTCTCACTGGCATAGGCAAATAAGTCTCTTATCCAATGAAAGTATTAAAAAAATGAAAGATATGGGTCTTGATGTTCATTATGGAGATTTTGCTGAAAACATTACCACTGAAGGTATTGATTTATTAAGTCTTCCTTTGGGCAGTAAGCTTAAAATCGGTGAAGTAATCTTGGAAGTCACTCAGCATGGTAAAAAATGTCACAGTAAATGTGAGATTTTTAAAGTTGTAGGAGATTGCATAATGCCAAAAGAAGGAATTTTTGCCCGAGTTTTAAAAGGTGGAAAAATAAAAGTAGGAGATGAAATAGTATTACTATGAAATACAAAGTAGCAATTATAACAGTATCTGATAAGGGTTCAAAGGGAGAAAGACAAGACATAAGTGGCAAGGTTATTGAAGAGATGATTTCATCTTGGGCTGATATAGTCTCTTATAAAATTATTCCTGATGAAAAGGAAATAATAAAGAAATCATTAATTGAAGAGGTTGATAAGGTAGACCTTATATTAACTAATGGTGGTACAGGTTTGGCTCCAAGAGATGTAACACCTGATGCAACACTTGAAGTTATTGAGAAGCAAGTGCCTGGAATTGCTGAAGCTATGCGATGGGCGGGTATTACAAAGACAAAAACTGCTATGCTTTCAAGAGCAGTAGCTGGAGTTAGAGGAAAAACTCTTATAATAAATCTTCCTGGCAGTCCAAAGGCTGTTAAGGAATCCCTTGAAGCAATAATGGATGCTCTTCCTCATGCAATTGAAAAGCTTAAGGGAGACCCATCTGAGTGTGGTAGATGAATGAACTTAGTCTGGGAGCTGCCTTCTTGGGTGGCATTTTAAGTTTTTTTTCTCCTTGTATTCTTCCTTTGCTTCCTGTTTATATTTCGCTTTTTTCAGGAGTTTCAGTTACTTATTTGTCAATGGGGCTATCACGTATGCGTATTTTTTCATGTACAATATTATTTGTCGCTGGCTTTTCTACAGTTTATCTTGCTCTTGGAGTAGGAAGTTCTCTGATTGGAACAATTTTTTTTGACTATCAAGATTATCTAAGAATAATAGGAGGGGTGCTTCTTGTTTTATTCGGTCTAATGCTTATAGGATTAATAAAATCTGGTTTTTTTATGAGAGAATTTAGGCTAAATATTAAAATTCAGAAAATTGGTACACCCTTAGGAGCCTTTCTTATTGGTATAGGCTTTGCTGCGGGATGGTCTCCATGTATTGGTCCTGTGCTTGGTAGTATTCTCATTTATTCAAGTGTCAGTGGAAGTTTTACAGATGGGATAAAGATGCTTGGAGCATATTGTCTTGGAATAGCTATTCCTTTTTTAATTTTTTCCTTATTAATTGATATACTCTTGCGATATCTAAGAAGATTCATGAGGATTTTTAGATGGACTAACTATATCATTGGTTTTTTTCTTATAATTTTTGGATTAGTTATGATTTTCGACATATTTAATGTTTGAATTTTTGACATTTTTCTCTATATAATACTGCAAATAAAAACTTTTATGGAGGTAGGATGAATCAGAATTATGATTTCAAGAATATAGAGAAAAAATGGCAGGATGAATGGCTTAAAAACAAAGTTTTTGAAGTGGATGAAGATCCATCAAAGCCAAAATTTTACTGCCTTGAGATGTTTCCATATCCAAGTGGCAAAATTCATATGGGACATGTACGTAACTATGTAATTGGCGATGTTATTGCAAGATACAAAAGAATGAAAGGCTTTCAAGTACTGCATCCAATGGGATGGGATGCCTTTGGTCTTCCTGCAGAAAATGCAGCTATAAAGCATGGTGTTCATCCTGCAAAATGGACATATGAAAATATAGAGTACATGAAGCATCAGCTCATAAAACTTGGCTTAAGCTATGACTGGAGAAGGGAGGTTACAACCTGTTCTCCTGAATACTACAAATGGAACCAATGGATATTTTTAAAACTCTATGAAAAAGGGCTTGCCTATAGAAAATCATCCTTTGTAAATTGGTGTCCTTCCTGTGCAACAGTGCTTGCCAATGAGCAGGTAATTGATGGAGCTTGTTGGCGTTGTGAGTCTCAGGTAGAACAAAAAGAACTTGAACAGTGGTTTTTGAAAATCACAGCATACGCTGAAGAACTCTTACAAGACTGTGACAAACTTACTGGCTGGCCTGAAAAGGTTCTTACAATGCAACGTAACTGGATTGGAAAAAGTGAAGGCGTTGAAGTTGACTTTCCCATAGAAGGTATGGATGAAGTATTGAGAATTTACACAACAAGACCTGACACAATATTCGGTGTAACCTTCATGTGCATATCCCCTGAACATCCTTTAGCTGAAAAGCTTTGTGATGACAAGGATGCCTTAAAGAAAATAATAAGGCTACAGCGTGAACCTGAGGTTAAAGAAGGAGTCTTTACAGGAAAGTATGCCATAAACCCTCTAAATAAAGAGAAAATTCCTGTCTGGATTGCAAACTTTGTTTTAATGGAATACGGAACCGGTGCTATAATGAGTGTGCCAGCCCATGACCAAAGAGACTTCGAGTTTGCTATGAAATATGGTATCCCCATAAAAGTTGTCATAAAGCCAGAGGACAGAGAATTCTATGAACCACTTAAAGAAGCCTATGAATATGAAGGAATAATGGTCAATTCAGGTGAGTTTTCAGGACTTCCCTCAACTGAGGGTAAAAAAGCAGTGGCAGACTATATAGAGAAAAAAGGACTTGGCAAGAAAACTATAAACTACAGACTTCGTGATTGGGGAATCTCAAGGCAGAGGTATTGGGGTACACCTATCCCAATAATTTACTGTGATAAATGTGGCATTGTACCTGTTCCAGAAAAAGACCTTCCTGTTATACTTCCAGAAAATATAAATCTTACAGGTAAAGGAGAATCCCCCCTTAAATATGTAGATGACTTTTATAAAACCAAATGCCCTCTATGTAGTGGTTCTGCCAGAAGAGAAACAGATACAATGGATACTTTTGTTGATTCTTCATGGTATTTTGTAAGATACTGCTCACTTCAAAATGAAGAGGCATTTCATGGAGAAAAAATAAAATACTGGATGCCTGTTGACCAATACATTGGTGGCATTGAACATGCGGTGCTTCATCTACTCTATGCGAGATTTTTTACAAAGGTGCTAAGAGACCTTGGTATTGTTCCCTTTGATGAACCCTTTGAAAGACTACTTACACAGGGAATGGTATGCATGGAAAGCTATCGTTGTCCACAACATGATTGGCTATTTCCAAAAGAGGTAAAAGATGGAAAATGTATCAATTGCGGAAGCGTTGTTACAGTTGGAAGAGTTGAGAAGATGTCTAAATCAAAGAAAAACATAGTTGACCCTGATGAGATGATTGAACAGTACGGAACAGATACAGTTAGAGTGTTCACACTTTTTGCAGCCCCTCCTGAAAAAGACCTTGAGTGGTCTTCTCAGGGAG
>JAOAGU010000018.1 GCA_026415595.1 Thermodesulfovibrio sp.
CGGCAGCGTCAGATGTGTATAAGAGACAGACAGCCAACAAGGTATATTAAGGCAGGCATTCTTATTAATCCACCACCAATTCCAAGCAGACCTGCGATAACTCCTGTGGCAAAACCTACAATCATTGGTAACCATATGGATACTCTAATCTGAGCTTCTTTGAAGGTCATTACAGGGGGAATTTTAATCTTATGAAGGGTTTTATACCATGTTACACCACTTGCTAATTTGTCTAACTGCTCACCCCTCTCTCTTGCAAGTCTTTCTTTTTTCTTTAATTTCGCATAGTCAAGTAAAACAGTAGAAAAAATAAAAGCAAGAAGAATCAAATATATAATACGAAGATATAGGTCAACCTTACCTATTCTCTCAAGAAACATAACTATCTGCGCACCAACCTCAAATCCTGCCATTGTTCCAAGTATCATAGCAACACCAAGAGGATAGTCAACATTTCCAAATTTAGCATGTCTTATTGTAGAGACAATAGATTTTCCAGCTATATGGGCAATATCAGTACCAATTGCGAAAGCCATTGGAAATCCTAAGATATTAAGTCCTGGTGTTATCATCCATGCTCCACCCATTCCGTAAAAGCCACCTAAGATTCCAACTCCTAAGCCTAATATGACTAATCCAGGCCAGAAAAGATCAACTCCTGAAATTGGCATATGCAAATATAACCATTCCATACTTTACCCTCCTTTTTTAATTTTTTGAGAATTAGTGTTCAGCAAGTTCTCTCTTAGTAAGATCAATACCAGTTAAACTTAATAAAAAGTCAGCAATAAATCCAATTAAGATTCCTGCAACAGGAGTAACACAACCAGTTAGAATTGTAAAAAGTAGCATGTTGTCATTGTAAAGATTTGCCCACCATAAGCTTAGTCCGGAAAGCCCTTTAGTATAAGCAACAACTACAAGAGGAGCAGCCTTCTTGCCTGCTGCCAATGCAATATTCGGTAGCATAGAGACTAAGCCAATTACTGATAAAATAATCACAAATAATTTTTTCATACTTAACCCTCCTTCATTTATTTAACTATTAAAACACTGCATGGTGTAAGAGATGCAATTTTTGTAGCAGTACTTCCTATACCTGTACCTGGGAATTCTCCTGTACCTCTGTGTCCCATAATTATTAAATCAAACTTTTCTTCTTTTGCTTTTCTTACAATGTTATCTGCTGGGAAAACACCTCTTTCAAGAACGGTTTTAACAGGAATTCCTTTTTTATCAAAAACTTCTTTTGCTTTGTTGAGCGCTTTTTGAGCTTCTGCATCAAGTCTTTCTCTGATATCACCTGGATATTCAATATCTGCTAAACCAGCATAAAGGGCAACTGATATAATAGTTACTTCTGCTTTTTCTTTTTCTGCCATTTCAGCTGCTTTGTTTACAGCTTTCATAGCATACTCTGAACCATCCGTCGGCACTAATATTTTCATACCACCCTCCTTAAGAGATTTTTTAACTTCACACTTAAAAATAATTTAATTCTCTTTTTTCACCTCCTTTCAATTTTGTTTTAAACAATTATACAAAAATAAATTACAATTCTACAAACTAAGTATTATGCAATATCCATGCCTGATTGAAAGTGTTAGCAATATCCTTAATAAAATTAAAATAAGAATCAAAATGTTTCATAATGATGCATTGCCTAAACTTGCAGTTTTCTCTGATTTTGAAAAGGTTGCAATATCAAAAGAGTTCTAAAAAATATAAATCAGATTAAATGCAATGAAATGTTGCATATTTATAAAATATTTAGCTCATAATAATTTTTGTTAATTAAATATTAAGTTATGGTAATTTGGGATAATATCATGTTAAAATTTACAAAAAATGCCAAAGTATATATTCATAACTGGTGGAGTTGTTTCTGCCCTTGGCAAAGGTATTGCAGCATCTGCAATTGGTGCATTACTTGAAGCCAAAGGATTCAAGGTTACAATTCAAAAACTTGATCCCTATATAAATGTTGACCCTGGAACACTGAGTCCCTTTGAACATGGAGAGGTTTATGTGACAGACGATGGTTGTGAAACAGATTTAGACTTAGGGCACTATGAAAGATTTACACATCTTACTACCTCTCATGTTAATAACTATACATCAGGTAAAATTTATTTCAATGTTATATCAAAAGAAAGAAAGGGAGACTATCTTGGTCATACTGTTCAAGTAGTCCCTCATGTTACAGATGAGATAAAAGAGGCAATTAAATCTGCGGCAGGAGAAAATGAATATGATGTTGTAATTGTTGAAGTCGGCGGAACAGTAGGTGATATTGAGGGACTTCCTTTTCTTGAGGGAATAAGACAATTTAGATACGATGTGGGTAGGGAAAATGTTTGTTACATTCACCTAACTCTTGTGCCTTATGTAAAGAGTGCGGGAGAATTGAAGACAAAACCAACACAGCATAGTGTAAACAGTCTAAGGGCAATAGGAATCCAGCCTGATATTTTAATATGCAGAGCAGACAGACCCATTCCTCACGGACTTAAGAAAAAAATCGCCTTACATTGTAATCTTGATTTTGACTCTGTAATATCCGCGCATGATGTAGAGACTGTTTACGAGGTTCCACTTAATTTCAAAAATGAAGGGCTTGACCTTCTTATTGAAAAGAAACTTTCCTTGCCTCATAGATTAGAGGATTTATCACTTTGGGAAGATGTGGTTAATAAAATTAAAAATCCGGGAACAGATGTTAATATCGCAGTTGTGGGTAAATATGTCGGCTTAAGGGATTCCTATAAAAGTCTTACAGAAGCTCTGATACACGGAGGAATAGCAAATAATGCAAAAGTAAATATATTATGGATAAATTCAGAGGATATAGAAAAGGATGGAGCAAGGGAGTATCTTGCCGATGCTCACGGCATTTTAATTCCAGGAGGCTTTGGTACTCGCGGAATTGAAGGGAAAATTGAAGCTATTAGATATACAAGAGAAAATAAAATCCCCTTTTTTGGTATATGTCTTGGAATGCAATGTGCTGTTATAGAAGTGAGTAGAAATCTTGCAAAACTGAATGCCAATTCAACAGAATTTGATCCCGATACAGAGCATCCAGTTATTTATCTTATGGAAAGGTGGTATAATCCAAGAACAGGCAAATACGAAATTCGTTCAATAGAATCTCAGAAAGGTGGCACCATGAGACTTGGAGCATATCCTTGTATCATTAAGGAAGGCACAAAAGCCTTTGATGCTTATAAAACAAGAGATATTTCTGAAAGACACAGACACAGATATGAATTTAACAATAAATACATTCCTATTCTTGAAGAAAAGGGAATTGTTTTTAGTGGGACTTCTCCTGATGGGCAACTCGTAGAAATAGTGGAATTAAAAGGCCATCCTTGGTTTTTAGGATGTCAGTTTCATCCAGAATTCAAATCAAAACCCTTTAAACCTCATCCTCTATTTAAGGCTTTTATCAAAGCATCATTGCAAGAGAAAAGATTATTATTTAAATAAAAAAGGGTGTCTTATAAGACACCCTTTAAGACCGCTTCAATATTAATTATGCTTTTATCTGTTTTTCTCCATATTTATCAAAAATGGCTCTTTCTTTAACTGAGGATGCAATTTTATAGAGTATTGTGAGAACAAAGAATCCAAAAGCCCAAACACCAAGTGTAATTATTGTCTCTGGTAATGTGGGCCAATATTCAAAAACTCTATCAAGCGGATTTGGAATAAAACCACCAACCACCAATGTTATTCCTTTTTCAAGCCACATACAAAGAAAAGTACTCGCAGCTCCTATGGCAAGTGTAACCTCCCATTTTCTTAAAGGAGGTGTAACCAAAATAAGCGCACCAATTGCTGCAAGAAGCACGCAGATACTCATTACAGGAACAAGTTTGGAATACCCCTCTAAACCTTTAAACAGATATATAATGGAGTACTGATGGCTTGTGATGCCACTGTAAAAAGCTGTGAAGACTTCAAATAGATAAAAAGCAATTGTGACTAAGAGGAAATAAGCTGCTGTTTTTGCAAGAGTCTGAATTGCCTCTTTTCCGGGATCAAAATTAGTAAATTTTCTAACAATCATGCATAGAATTACCAAAAGTGAGGGACCTGATGCAAATGCTGAGGATAGAAATTTTGCTGCCATGATTGCTGTCATCCAATAATCTCTTCCTGGTAAGCCTTGATATAGGAATGCTGTAACAATATGGATTGAGGGCGCCCAGCAGATAGCAATATAAAGAAATGGTTTAATCCATTTTGGAGGTGGAGCACCCTTTCTTTCAGCCATAAGAATTACCCATCCGCAGAGAATATTCCATATTAGATAGCCACTCAGGACAATCATATCATAAAACATCACAGAGTTTGGCGTAGGATGTAGAAGAACATTGAGTACTCTCATTGGCTGTCCAAGATCAACAAATATAAAAAGCATGCACATCAAAACAGAAGGTATTGCAAGGAATTCCCCTATAACCGCAATTCTTCCATACTTTTTATAATTATGTAGATAATAGGGTAATACAACTGTAACAGCTGAGGCAGCAACTCCAACAAGAAAAGTGAATTGTCCAATATATAAACCCCAGGATACATCTCTGCTCATTCCGGTGATTCCTAAACCAATTTGGAATTGATATAAATAGGCAATAAACCCAGCCCCTATTAGAATTGCTAAGAAGAATAACCAGCCCCAGTATCTTGGGCTTCCTTTTAACGCAAGTTCAAGCATTTTTCATCCTCCTATAGTAGGTAATATACACTCGGCTTTGTTCCGAGTTTAGCTTTACGCCTAATAGCAAAATTTGAAGAGAGAATTTTTCTTATTTCCGAATTGGGATCTGTGATGTCGCCATAAATTATAGCACCCTTTGAAGCTTCTACACATGCTGGAGGAAGCCCTCTGTCAAGTCTTTCATAGCAGAAGGTACATTTCTCAACAACACCTCTCATTCTAAATGGAAATTCTGGATTCTCATCTTTTATGTATTGTCTGGGGTCTTTCCAGTTAAAGCTTCTTGCTCCATATGGACATCCAGCCATACAGAATCTACAACCAATACATCTATGCATGTCCATCATTACAATTCCATCTTTTCTTTTGAAAGTAGCCTTTGTAGGGCAAACTCTTACACAGGGAGGATTGTCACAGTGATTGCATAATACCAAAACACGCATGTTTTTAATTTCAGGTGCCATGTAATCATCTTTCATTTCAGGAAAGGCATTTTTAAATTTTTCTTCCCATATCCATTTTATTTCTTCCTTCGGGTCTAATATTTTTGGTACATTGTGGATGCGATGGCATGCTTCTGTGCAATCATTTATTATTTTTTGGTCCAGTTTTTTTAAGTCTATAACCATTGCCCATCTTTTAGCCTGAAAAGCTTCCGGAACTTTTTTATATTGTTCAACAGATGCCTCTATTGTCCCTTTACCTACTATTTCAAATAATGAACTACCACCAATTCCTATGAAAGCGCCTATACCTAATAATTTTAGAAAATGCCTTCTATCAATGTTGCTCATAATCTTGCCTCCTTTTTGATATTCTCCTTAGGCTCAATATGGCAATCCCAGCAGTATGGCTTAACTCCTACGTAATTATGACATTCATCGCAAAATTTTGATTTATTGGTATGGCACTGCATGCATGTATTTTGCAGGCTCATATTAAAGCTTTTACCCTGACTATTTACATAAAGAGTTTTACCATCTCTTACAACAGCGTCTCTCCAATCAATAAGCATTTTCATGTGCTCTTTTCTCATGAATTCCTTTGATTCAACACATTTTCTTTCAGCCTCGGGAAGTTTCTGAATTTCAGGCGTATCAATCTTAGGTTCAACTTTTAAATATTCTTTTCCTGTACTCCATGTAAAGGGAAGTGTTACAAAAGCTATAAAAACAATCAATCCAACAATTATTTTCCATCCATCATACATTTTACTATTCCTCCTTTCCTGGAAGTGGCTCCATCCTTAAATTCATTTCTCTTTCTTTTTCACCTTTCATTATCATAGCATTAGCCACAAGCTCTGTAACTCCAGAAACTCTCACTGCTGGTACCCAGTATTGCATTAATGGCGGAAGAGCTGCTCTATCTATTGCACATATATTGGCAAGCATATTAACACCAAATTTTTCATGAACATATCTTACAGCATTTGCCCTCGGGAATCCGCCTCTCATTCTTTGCTCCATTATCTCACCAGCATTTAATCCAGAACCACTACCACAGCAGAAAGTTTGTTCTCTTATTGTTTCGTCAGGCATGTCATAGAAATGATTACAAACATTTCTTATTATATATCTTGGCTCCTCAAACATTCCCATACCTCTTGAAACATTACAAGAGTCATGGAATGTTACAATTAAATTATCATTTCTGCGTTTATCAAATTTAAGAACACCATGTCTTATAAGGTCTGCAGTAAATTCGCTTATGTGAACGATTTTAGTTGATTTGGCATGTTCAAATTTGGTTCCTGTGATAGGAGACACCGGTTCTTCAAGAAAATCAATAGGTCCATACCAAGTATCATGATATTGATGCCAGACTCTCCACATATGTCCACATTCGCCACCAAGAATCCATTTGACTTTTAGTCTTTTTGCTTCTTCATATATTTTTGAATGCAATCTCTTGGCCATTTCTAAGGAAGTGAAAAATCCAAAGTTACCGCCTTCAGATGCGAATGTGCTCCATGTATAGTCCAAACCAAGCTCATGGAACAACATCATGTATCCCATACAATTATATATTCCAGGGTCAGCAAAGAGGTCTCCTGAGGGTGTCACAAAGAGAATCTCCGCACCTTTTTTATTTATTGGTGGTTCAATTCTTATACCTGTTATATCTTCAATGTCATTACACATAAATTCAAGGGTAGATTTCATTGTATGAGGCTCAATTCCAAGATGATTTCCTGTTCTATAACAATTAGCTACAGGTCCTGATATCCAGTCAGTATTCAAACCAAGAAGATTAAGAAGTTCTCTTCCTATGATGGTTATCTCTGCAGTATCAATTCCGTAAGGACAGAATAGAGAACAACGTCTGCATTCTGTGCACTGATAGAAGTAATACCAAAGTTCCTTTAAAATATCAAGGTCAAGCTCTCTTGCTCCACCATTTTTTCCGAAAATCTTTCCACCAGAGGTGAAATATTTTCTATATACTGACCTGAGAAGCTCTGCTCTAAGTACGGGCATGTTCTTGGGGTCTGCAGTACCAATAAAGAAGTGACATTTATCTGCACAAGCACCACAACGAACACAGATATCCATAAACACATGGAATGTTCTAAATCTTTCAATTCTCTGTTTAATCCCTTCAATAACTATCTTTTTCCAATCCTCTGGAAGCTTCCAATCTTCATCGGTCACATGAAAATCTCTTGCATTGGGAAATCCTACATACTCTAAGTTTTTCCCCTTTGCTCCATAGCAGTAAAAACCCGGCTTAAACTCCACCGGCAAGGTATCCATCCAACGGCGGGATGGCATTTTGTTTAAATTTACATCTGAAATTAATTCTTCTGGTCTTGGAAGTCGCATATTATCACTCCTTTTCTACTGGTATTCCAGCTTTTTTCATTTTTTCTCTAAATTCATCTTCATATTCTTCATAATGACGATGTTTAACAGGATACTCCCATGGATTCACATGTCTTTTCATTCTGTTATTATTAGCCACATTTCTGGTGGGACTTAAAAATACACCACCCATGTGCATTAGCTTGCTGAATGGGAAATATGCAAAAAGTATGCTTACCAGGAACAAATGGATGTAAAATAAACTTCCAATCTCCTTAGGAATAACTGGTTTAAGATAAACTAATCCAAGTGTAAGTTCTTTTATAGCTGTTACATCAACCTTAAAGAAGTATCTCATTAACACACCAGTTGTAATGATCCCTAAGATTAAAAACAGAGGGAAATAATCTGATGGTAGAGAAATATATTTTATTTTGGGGTCA
Organism: Thermodesulfovibrio sp.; assembly: GCA_026415595.1. Taxonomy (GTDB): domain Bacteria; phylum Nitrospirota; class Thermodesulfovibrionia; order Thermodesulfovibrionales; family Thermodesulfovibrionaceae; genus Thermodesulfovibrio. The sequence goes on from JAOAGU010000018.1 coordinate 7,977, forward strand.
ATAATTCTTCTTCCAAGTAAATAAAGCAGAGCTGCTAATATGGAAATGTTGGTTATATAAAGAAGAGGAGAACCAAGAATGTGAACCTGCAGAAACGAATCAAACGATTCAATTAACGATATAACCCAAGGAGTTTCAGGGGTAAAAAATCTCATATGTCTAAGAAATATAACTAAGAAGGAATAATGAAAAGCTATTGCACCAAGCCAGAGCCATTTACTTGAACCAATATAGAGCCTTCCCTGGAGAAGTTCAGCTTTTGTATTTCTGAAAAGACTTCTGAAGGCGAACACTTCAAAGAACATTCTTAATACAACACCAAGTCCTGTTGAAGGATTATCAATTTTGTTTTGTTTGAACCAAAGCGAAGAATAATGTTGTCCAGCAGTCGTAGGAATTCTGTATGGCACCGGAGACTTTCCCCATTTAACCACCCTGTAAATGAATCCTATTACAAACAATATGAACGCAGCATATGGAAATACAATAGCAAATAAAGCGTTCAATCCAATAACAGCGGTTCCAACATAGGCAAACAATATTAATCCTAATACAGATATTAAAGCTAATCCTATACCCATATCATCCTACCTCTCTTTATTTTTTTGTTTAGTTTCCAAAAGATTTTCATCAATTTCTGACACAATATTCCACTTTTTCAATATCCACCAAGTTCTGTCAATGAGCTCCTTAGCTTTGATATCATAAATTCTCTCTCTATACTTCATAAAAATATCAAACGCAATTAAGGCTAAAGAATCAATTCTTGACATTAATTCCATTAATTCATTTGAATTCGCTTCCTTGTGAATTTCAGTATATATGGCTTTTTTGATGAGAAAAATAAAACCAATGGCTTGAGATGGTGTAAAATCCTGTACAGCTCTAATTTGAATAATATTCTCTAAGGGTAAAAGAAAACTTCCTAACTCTTCATCTGCAATAATGTTGTCAATAATCTGCTCAATAGTTTGATTTGTGTTATAGCCTATAGGGTTTGAAAATCTGTTGCTTTTTGTCTTCAAGAAAATCCTGCTTTGCTCAGGATAGGTTGAGATAATTAAATCAAAAGCTTTACTTACTATGTTATTTCTTTTCTTTGAAAGGAGATTATTAATACTCATCTCTCTCCTATATTCAGATTAGAAGCATTGAGTAAATATCAACAAAGCCCGTTTTGTATAAACTAATAAAAAAAGGGGCAGTTTCCTGCCCCTTACTATTTATACGCATCCAGTAGGCTTTGGCAATCCTGCGTATCTACAGGCCTGCTTAGCCGGTCCGTCTGGGAAAAGTGCATAGAGATATTTAGTATTTCCTTTATCAGGACCAAATGCTTTTGCCATTTCTTTAACAAGAATTTTGATCATTGGAGCAATTTGATATTTCTGATAATAATCTCTTAAAAAGTTAATAACCTCCCAATGCTGTTCAGTTAACGAAATACCATCCTTCTCTGCCATGAATTCTGCAAGCTCTGGTGTCCAGTCAGCAAGATTCTGGATATAACCATCTTCATCAATCTCAATCTGCTTCCCCTTAAATTCAATAGTTGGCATTTTTTCAACCTCCTTTTTAGTTTTTTTAAAAAAATTTTAACATCATCAATAGATTAACTTCAAGAGTATAATAACTCTAAAAGATACTACATTTCAAAGTCAAATAAATTTAGCTTATAAACTTATAAATATTTTTCAGCTTTTGATGCCTTAATTTTTACTACATTGCCCTTATTATATACAGATAAAAGGATATTTTTAATATCATCGGACACGGGTATTTTACTTTTTGTTTTAGATATCAGTATAGCAGTAAGCGCCTTTATTTCATTATTTTCATGGGTTAGCAGGTTTTTTAATTCAGTCTCCTCAATCTTTATATAGTCTAAAAGATTAATTTTATTTGATAGCTTAATCATGCTTCTTAGCACGCTTTCTACAAAACTATCTTCTTCTCTTTGTGACCATAAAATGGGAATAATGTCTTTAAATAGGGATGGTTCTGCATAGATAATTTCTCCAATCAACTCTGCAGACCTCCAACCTACTCCTCCTGATTCATCAGTCATTGACCAAAGAAGCTTTCTAATCGTATTCCTTAATGGTTCAATTTCTTCTGCTTTCACATAAGCTTTCGCCACATGTCCCATTGTTTGTATTGCTTTCCATGACATAGGATTTTCTTTATCATAGGAAAGGGAAATTAGCCATCCGAGAATATTTTGATTATTCAATGCTATTTTTTCAATTTGCTCAAAACTTTCTTCTTCTAATAGGCAGAGAAAATCTTTTTTTGATATTTTTGTCTTTTCCTTTATTGCTCTCTTAATACTTTCAGTAACAGGTTTTATAAAAAAAAGTCTTCCAGAGAAAAGTTGATTTTTTAAATAAACATACTGATGCGTTTTACAGTCATAGGCTTTGTCTCTCAACTCATAATTTACTCCAAGCTCTATATTTTCAATTCCCTCTGGAGATGCCAGCATCATTGCATTCACCAGAGCTTCTCCCTGATTATGTCCTGTGGGTTCACATACATATATGGCTCCGCATTGGCATTTCCCGTGCATTATTTCTCCAAAGTCTGTGTTTGAGTCCTGCGGTGGTTCTATGACTCTTCCACAGAAAAGACAAGTTGGCAATTCTCTTTTAGGCATTTTTAATCTCCTTATAAAATTTTGCTATTTTTAAAATCCCTTTTACCCATTCTTCTGTTCCAAGTGCGTGAATATGAACATAGGTCCCGAGTGTATTTTTGTAAACAGCACCATCCATATTTTCTACCATTCCCTCACCTCTCATTATATTAAAGCTCATAGTAGGCAGAGTTTCATATTCAATAACTTTTGAATAATGAAACTCATGCCCCTTTAGCTCAATCCCCTCCTCATAAAAGGGATTATTTTCAATTATCTTGGCTATTACATATCCATGTGCTTGAGGTTTTTTAAACATTTTAAGCCTGAATGGAAAAATTCCAACCATAGGAAACTCGCCTTCATTGGTTATTAAGCTTTTGCATAAATACATTAATCCACCACATTCTGCGTATATAGGTAGCCCTTCTTCAGCTTTTTTCCTTATGTCCTTCATTAAATCTATATTCTGGCTCAAATAACTAACATTTGTCTCGGGAAAACCACCACCTATATAAAGGGCATCAACCTCAGGAAGGGTTCTGTCTTCAAGAGAGTTTATGAGAACAATTTCTGCACCATATTTTTTCAGCTCTTCAAGGTTTTCTTCATAGTAAAATTGAAATACCCTGTCTCTTATAACACCAATTTTTAAGCCATTACCGATTAAATTAACTTTTTGTTTCTTTTTCATGAAGCTTATAGAGGGTGCATTTTTAGCAATCTCTAATATCCTATCTATATCTAAATATTCTGATACTCTGTTTATGAACTCCTTAGCTTCTTTTTGCATTTCATGTTCCTGATAGGGTAGGAGTCCCATATGCCTTTCGGGCATTTTTATATTTTTGAATCTTGGAATAGCGCCTACAACTTCCACAGAGCAGTATTTTTTTATTGATTCCCTTATTATTTTTTCATGTCTTGAGGTAGCTATCTGATTTAATACCACTCCTTTTATATCAACATTTTTATCAAATTGGGTAAATCCATTAATTAATGCTGCAACTGAACGAGTCATTTTTGTACAATCTATAACCAAGATGACAGGACATCTTAAAAGTTTTGCAAGTTCAGCAGAACTTACAGAACCTTCAGCATCAAGCCCATCAAAAAGTCCTCTGTTACCCTCTATGACAGATAAATATCCTTTCGCTCTTTCTGTAAAAGATTGAATAACTGTCTTTGTTGGCATCATAAATGTATCAAGGTTATAGCAAGGCTTTCCTGAAAAAAGACTTAACCATCCACTGTCAATGTAATCAGGTCCTTTTTTGAAAGTAAGAACATTCACTCCTTTTTTTCTAAGGGCTGATATTACTGACAGTGTTACAGTTGTTTTTCCTGCACCACCACGAACACCTGCTATGAGAAGTCTTGGAAACATTTGACAGAAGCCTATAAGCTAAAGTATCATGAAAATCTATGTATTTTCAAGAAATAATTTTCACACTTAATAAATACTGGGCAGAAAAAGGATGCGTAATACTCCAACCCTATGACCTTGAAGTTGGTGCAGGCACCTTTCATACAGGTACATTTTTTAGAGTTTTAGGACCTGAGGAATGGAACACAGGCTATGTTCAGCCCAGCAGAAGACCAACAGATGGCAGATATGGTGAAAATCCTAATAGACTTGGACAGTATTATCAGTATCAGGTTATATTGAAACCTTCTCCTGAGGCTTCTCAGGAAGTATACATTGAAAGCCTTCAGGCACTCGGAATAGATCCTTCAAAACATGACATAAGATTTGTTGAAGATGACTGGGAAAGCCCTACTCTGGGTGCATGGGGACTCGGATGGGAAGTATGGCTTGACGGGATGGAAATTACCCAGTTTACATATTTTCAGCAGGTTGGTGGAATTGATTTAAAGCCTGTCTCCCTTGAGATCACATACGGGCTTGAAAGAATAGCTATGTATTTGCAGGAAGTGGAAAATGTTTTTGATATAAAGTGGAATGAGCATATGACATACGGTGAAATTCATAGGCAGAGTGAGACAGAATTTTCCTATTTTAATTTTGACTATTCAGACCCTGCATTACTAAAAAAACATTTTGATGATTATGAGAGAGAATCAAGTCGCTTTATAGAATTAGGATTAGTTTTTCCAGCCTATGAATTCTGTTTAAAATGCTCCCATTTATTCAATCTTTTAGATGCAAGAGGGGTTCTTTCAGTTGCAGAGAGAACAAACTATATAGCTCGGGTAAGAGTTCTTGCAAAGGGTTGTGCAGAGGCTTATTTGAAAAAAAGATATGGAGACAATGAGTGAGTAATTTACTCTTTGAAATTGGCGTTGAAGAGATTCCTGCACGATTTTTACCTCATGGAAAGGTTCAACTTGAAGAAAATTTTAAAAAAATTACATCTGAATATAGAATAAGTTTATTTGCAATCAAAGTTTTTGTAACACCAAGAAGGTTAAGTCTGATAGCTGATTTATCCGAGGAACAAACATTTCAGGAACAACTAATTTGGGGACCTCCTGCTCACATTGCTTTTAATGAATCGGGAGAACCTAAGGAACCAGCCTTAGCCTTTGCAAAGGCACAGGGCATTGATGTCAAAGACTTACAGATAAAGCCTAAGGGCAAGGGAAATTATGTCTGTGCTCTCCTAAAGGAGAAAGGGAAAAAAACAGAAGAAATCCTTCCTGAAATATTACAGGTTCTTTTTAATTCTTTAAGTTTCCCTAAAATGATGCGCTGGGGAAATGGTAATCTCAGATTTGTAAGGCCTGTAAAATGGTTTTTAGCTCTTTTTAATAATAAAATTATTCCTCTTGAAATAGATGGAATAAAAGCAGGGAATGAAACTTATGGTCATAGATTTCTTACTAAAAATCCTATAAAAATAGGAAAAATTGATGAATATGAGATAATCCTTGAGAAATCGTTTGTCATAGTAGACCAATATAGAAGAAAAAATTTAATTTCTGAGCAAGCTCAAAATCTTGCAAATGCTGTCAATGGCACTATTTTTTGGGATGAAGAATTACTTGAGGAAGTTACCAATCTCGTTGAGTATCCTCAAGCTGTATTGTGCAGTTTCACAGAAGACTATTTAAAATTACCTGAAGAATTGCTTATTACCGTTATGAAAGACCATCAAAGATATTTTGCTATAAAGGACAGGCAGAATAAACTTACAAACTACTTTGTTGTTATAAGCAACACAAGGGCAGAAAACGAGTTAAATATAAGAAAAGGTGCTGAAAGAGTAATAAAGGCAAGGTTTGAGGATGCGAAATTTTACTATGAAGAAGACCTTAAAAGAGGAATTGAACGTCTTCTTGAATTTACAAAAGGAATTATTTATCATCAAAAACTTGGTAGTTTATACGATAAGGTTTTAAGAATTAATAAAATTGCCATTAAGATTTCGCAGTCTATCTTACCTGAAAAACTTGAATTAATCAATCTTGCATCTATGTACTGTAAAGCAGACTTAGCAAGCGGGGTTGTAAGAGAATTTCCAGAATTACAGGGTATTATGGGCGGATACTATGCAAGACATGCAGAGTTTCCTGAAGAAGTGGCTCAGGCAATAAGAGAGCATTATCTTCCCAAGGGTTTTACTGATGAAGTTCCTTCTAATGAGCTGGGTTGTGTTTTAAGTATTGCTGATAAACTTGACCATCTCTCTTCCTTTTTCTATCTTGGAGAAATTCCCTCAGGAACAGAGGATCCCTTTGGCTTAAGAAGAGCTGCCAATGGAATTATAGCCATACTTTTAAAGAAAAAATATCCTTTAAGCATAGAAGATACTCTTTTAGCAGTGGCAGAGTTGATTTCTGAAGAAATAAAAGAGCAGATTTCAACTTTTATGAGTCAGAGATTTGAAAGTTTCCTTGAAATGTCAGGTTATGATGTTAATTTAATTAAAACTATCAGCGACTTTATTCTAACTCGTCCAACATATGAAATTGAAGAAAGACTGAAAGCAGTAAATGAATTTAGAAGTAGTGAGAAATTTGAGGGATTTTTCCTTGCTGTAAAAAGAGTTTCAAATATTATAAGAAATTATGAAAAAATACCTCTTAAAGGAGAACTTTTAGTTGCATCTGAAGAAAAGGAACTTTATAAGAGAATGGAAGATACAGGGAAGGAGTTAAATGAGTATTTAAAAAATGAGAGATTTATTGATGCTTTACATCACTTGGATAGGCTTACACCCACAATAAACAATTTCTTTGACAGGGTTCTTGTAATGGATAAAGACGAATCTATCAAAAGAAATAGACTTGCTCTCTTACAGGAACTTTCAGAAATACTTAAATCTGTAGCAGACATATCAAAACTCTACTAAATCTTCTGTCAGCAATTTAATCTTTATTTGTTGTATTATATATGTATGAAAACAATCCATAAGCCCGCCATTAAAATATTCTCTGGAGGCAAGAAATGAATATTAAATTTGCTTTATTGACAATTTTTTGTTTTTTTCTGCTTTTTTCTTGCGCTGAAAGAAGAGTTTATCTGCCTGATGGAAAAGACAGGGGAGAGATTTTAAAGAAAGAAGATAAAATTCAGACTGAAGAGGCAAAGCCAGATGATAAAGCTGATAAAGTTGATAAAGATGATGAATTTATTTCATCTGAAATAAGAGAAATTATAAAGAAGCTTCAGAAAGATATAGGCGATATACATTTTGATTATGATAAATATGATATAAGGCAAAATGATATTCCTACCTTGAAAAAAGTTGCCTCTGCACTACAAAAATATCCGAAGTTAAGAGTAATTATTGAAGGACACTGTGATGAAAGGGGAACTAATGAATATAATTTTGCACTGGGACAGAAAAGAGCTAATTCTGCAAAGCAATATTTGATAACTCTTGGAGTTTCATCGGCAAGAATAGATATTATAAGCTATGGCGAGGAAAAGCCTCTATGTTCAGAACAAAATGAGGCTTGCTGGCAGAAAAACAGAAGAGCACATTTTGTATTCATTGAGGAGGGAAAATGAAAAAGGGCAAGATTAAATTAACATTTATAGGATTGATATCTTCTTTGTTTCTATCAGGATGTGTAACAATGGGTGAATATGAGCAAATGAGAGCAGACATTGCAAAACTTTATGTGGAAAACAGTCAGTTAAGAAAGGAAGTTTCTGAATTAAAGACAAGAGTTGATAAAATGTCTTCAGATTTAACTACAGCAGTGGCACTTAAGGAAGGACAGATAACACTACTTGCTCAGACACAGGATTATGTAAAGGAACTTCAAATTCTTAAAGGCAGATTTGAGGAAAACTCATATAACAATGATAAGAGATTTAAAGAATTGAATGAAAAAATTGCAGAATTACAGACTAAAATCACGCAGACTGCTCAGCCTGTTACACCAAAAGAAACAGAACAGAAAAAGGCTGTCTCTGAATTAAAAAATCCAAAAGAGATTTATGATTCAGCCCATATAGATATAAAAGAGAAAAAATATGCCTCTGCAAGGGCTAAATTTGAAGAGATTATAAAGAGTTATCCTGACTTTGAGCTTCTTCCCAATTCCTATTTCTGGGTTGCAGAGACCTATTACAATGAAAAGAAATATGAAGAAGCTATACTGTCTTATGAGGAATTTCTTAAAAAATATCCAAAACATGAGAAAGCACCAGGAGCGCTTCTTAAAGAGGGCATGGCATTTTTAGAGCTAAAATAAGATATTTTCAAATAATGAAATGATAAAAATTTTATATTGCAATATAAAATTAAATGTAAAAAAATACAATCAAAATATTTTAATAAAACTCTTGAATTTATGAAGATAATTTAATAT
>JAOAGU010000019.1:0-335 GCA_026415595.1 Thermodesulfovibrio sp.
ATAATATAATAAAAACAAAAATAAATTCCTTTTTCATCTTACTTAATCCTCCTTCAATTCGTTGATATTATTAAATTGATACTATTAAATTGATTTTAGATTTTTTAATTATAATTCAATTATGAAAGAAAATGTTGTGAAAATTCTGTGAAGATTAGAAAATTTTCACTAATCTATCAGCTCAACTCATAATTTTGCCCTAAGTTTCAAATTTGGGTATAAAACATAGTCACTTTATTCCACTAATGATATTTCCTTTTTATATAGCCTAATATATTATATCAGCAAGTCAACTATTGAAATCTCATAGTGGAATTTTTAGATAAAATTTTTTT
>JAOAGU010000019.1:345-15688 GCA_026415595.1 Thermodesulfovibrio sp.
TCCTCAGGCATAGTAGAAAGAATATCATAATAGACCTTTATTTTTCAATTAATTGATGAATTCAAGCAGCTTATCAATTACTGATGACATAGTGGAATTTTTAGATAAAATTTTTTTATAATTTGATTTTCGGAATTTTAAATGGAGGGGTAACAAATTATGAAAGGACAAACAGCAATAATAACTGGTTCTTCAAGGGGAATAGGAAAAACAACTGCAGAGGAACTCGCTAAAAAAGGAGTTAATGTGGTCATTGCTGATATAGATGAGACAATTGCAAAAAATGCAGCAGAGGAGATAAAAGCCCAGTTTAGAGTTGAAACCCTTGGAATTAAAGCAGATGTTTCAGATGTCAATGATGTTAAAGTTTTATTTGAAGAAACAATTAAAAAATTTGAAAAAATTGAAATTTTAGTAAACAATGCTGGAATAACAAAAGATAATCTTCTTATTAGGATGAAAGATGAAGAATGGGATGCAGTTTTAAATATTAATCTTAAAGGCGCTTTTTTGTGTTCCAGGGAAGCAGTCAAGGTCATGTCAAAAATAAAATATGGTAGAATAATAAATATTGCTTCAGTAGTAGCCTTTATAGGAAACCCGGGACAGGTAAATTATTCTGCATCAAAAGCAGGACTTGTAGCAATGACTAAGACACTTGCAAAAGAATATGCTTCCAGGGGGATAACTGTAAATGCTGTTGCGCCAGGTTTTATCCAGACTGCCATGACGGATAAGTTGCCTGAAAAAGTAAAAGAAGAAATGCTTAAAATGATTCCTCTTTCAAGATTTGGGAATACTCAGGATGTTGCTAATGCTATAATATTTTTAGCTTTACCAGAATCAGGATACATAACTGGTCAGGTTATTCATGTAAATGGTGGAATGTACATGTAAAAAACAAAGCAAAGGAGGTATTTGATGGTAGAAGAAAAAGTAAAAGAAATTATAGCAAAACAGCTTGGAGTTGATCCTTCACAAGTAACTCCTGAATCTTCATTCGTTGAAGACCTTGGAGCAGACTCACTTGATACTGTTGAGCTTGTTATGGCTTTTGAAGAATCCTTTGGCATTGAAATTCCCGATGAAGATGCTGAAAAAATCAGTAAAGTCAAAGATGCAATTGACTACATAAAAAATAAAACTGGTCAGGCATAATACTATATGGCTAAAAGAAGAGTGGTTGTAACCGGGCTGGGAGCTATCACCCCGCTCGGGCTTGATGTAAAATCTTCATGGCATTTAGTTCTTGAAGGCAGATCAGGAGTGGGCTATATTACCCATTTTGATACTACTACATACCCAGTAAAAATTGCTGCTGAAGTAAAAGGCTTTGAACCAACAAACTATATTGAACCCAAAGAAATAAAAAAGATGGATAGATTTATACATTTTGCAATAGCTGCCACTCAGATGGCACTTGAAGATTCTGGTTTAAAAATTACCCCTGATAACTCTGAAAGAATAGGAATTGTTATAGGTTCTGGCATGGGAGGACTTCCAACAATTGAATATTACCATAAAGTATTGCTTGAAAAAGGTTGGAAAAGGGTAAGTCCTTTTTTTATTCCTATGGTTATAATTAATCTTGCAGCAGGGCAGATATCACTGAAATACGGCATTAAAGGTCCAAATTTAGCAGTTACTACAGCCTGTGCAACAGGAAATCATTCCATTGGTGAGGCATTCAGAATGATTCAATATGGAGATGCAGATGTAATGATTGCTGGTGGAGCAGAGGCTGTAATTACACCTATGGCTATTGCTGGTTTTTCAATCATGAGAGCCCTCTCAACAAGAAATGATGAGCCTGAGAGAGCAAGTAGACCTTTTGATGTTGACCGAGATGGTTTTGTAATGGGAGAAGGGGCAGGCATTATTATTCTTGAGGAATTAGAACATGCAATGAATCGAGGGGCTAAAATATATGCAGAGCTTGCAGGATATGGAATGAGTTCAGATGCCTATCATATAACAGCTCCTGCACCTGAAGGTGAAGGTGGAGCAAGATGTATGAAAATGGCATTGAATGATGCAGGCGTCCGTCCTGAAGAAGTAGATTATATTAATGCTCATGGAACATCAACAAAACAAGGGGATGAACTTGAAACCCAGGCAATAAAAACCGTATTTGGCGAATATGCCTATAAACTCTGTGTGAGTTCAACAAAGTCAATGACAGGACATCTCCTTGGTGCTGCGGGTGGAGTAGAGGCAATATTTACAATTTTGAGTGTCTATGAGGATATTGTTCCTCCTACAATAAATCTTGACAATCCTGACCCTGAATGTGACCTTGACTATGTTCCCTATAAGGCAAGAAAGAGAGAAATAAAATTTGCCATGACAAATTCTTTTGGATTTGGGGGAACTAATGCATCTCTGCTGTTCAGAAAATTCTCAGGAAATTAGAGATATACACAGTATGAGATAGACTCAATAATCCCTATTTTCTTTTTAGACATTAATTTATAGTTAATATGTATATGAAAAATTTTAACATCTAATGAACGCCTTGAATCTCTCAGCCTTATTGTTATTAACCTTATAACATCAGATTATCTCTGAAACTTCTGTTTTAGAGCCTTTTCAACAATTGGAGGAACAAGACTTTTTACAGAACCTCCAAAATATGCTATCTCTTTGACGAGACTTGAAGAAAGAAAAGAAAATTCTTCACTTGGCATTAGAAAAACTGTTTCAACATCTCTATAAAGTCTTCTGTTAGCATGGGCAAGCTGAAGCTCAAACTCATAGTCAGATACTGCCCTTAGTCCTCTTACAATTGCTACCGCACCTTTTTGTTTAACAAATTTTACAAGTAATCCATCAAATGCTTCTACCTTTAGATTCTCTATTTCTTTTGTGGTCTCCTTTATAAGATTAAGCCTTTCTTCAATGGAAAAAATAGGAGTCTTCTTATAGCTTAATATAGCTACTGCTACTATCAATTCATCAAAAATTTTTAAGGCTCTTCTTATAACATCAAGATGTCCATTAGTTATTGGGTCAAAAGTTCCCGGATATACACCAATCTTCATTCCTGCCTCCTGTATATGGTCAATAGAGTATCTCCATATCTATAACATTTAAGGACCTTTAAATCTCTTAACCTCTCCTTTATGGAGTCTTTCTTGTAGTGTTGAAGAATTAAAATCCCTTCTTTTTTCAGAAGATTTTTTTTCTCAAATATACTGAATATCCTTTCTAATTCACCAGACTCATATGGTGGATCAGCAAAAATTACATCATATTCAATTTCCGTATCTCTAAGGAAGTTAATAGAATCTAAATTATATACTTTTGCCCTGTTAGCTAAATTTTTTTTCTGTAAGGAACTTTTGATAAAAATACATAATACGGGGTCTCTCTCAACAAAAATTACTTCTTTAGCCCCCTTTTCTAAAGCTTCCATGCCTACAAACCCTTTACCTGCATAAATATCAACAAATGTCTTACCTTCAACATTTCTAAGAATATCAAATATTGCTTTTCTAACTATTGCAGGAGTTGGTCTGACCTTTTGCTTTTTAATATTTGCTCCCGTCATTCTCTCATCTCTGGATTGGCGAAATAGATTTCGGGCAGTTTATAATCTTTAATCTTTACCTTCCTACCCTCTACTTCCAATCGTCCTTCTGCAAAAAGTCTGATAGCTTCAGGGAATATTTTATGTTCCAACTTAAGTATCCTTTCAGACAGACTTTCTTCTGTATCATCAGGATGAACTGGAACAGCAGCTTGAATTATTATAGGACCTGTGTCAACTCCTTCATCAACAAAATGGACTGTGCAGCCACTGATTCTAACTCCATAGTCAACAGCCTGTTTTTGTCCGTGAAGGCCTGGAAATGAAGGAAGAAGGGCTGGATGAATGTTCATAATTCTATTGGGAAAAGCGTCAAGTAAAGGTCTTTTAACAATTCTCATAAATCCAGCTAATATGACAAGTTGTACCCCTCTGGAAATGAGTTCATCTCTTATTTTTTCATAGAAGGCTTCTTTTGTTTGAAATTCCTTTGGATTAATGTATAGATGAGGAATGCCGTGTTTTTTTGCTCTTTCAATAGCATAAGCCTTTGGATTATCCACTATAAGAATCTCTATCTTTGCAGGAATTCGTCTGGCTTCAACTTCATCAATAATTGCCTGAAAATTAGAGCCCCGTCCTGATGCTAAAACACCTATTTTAAGCATCTTTAAACCTCCACAAATTTAAATTCATGGATAAAATCAACAAGTTTTTTTAGGGTTTCAACTTTTGTGTTAATGTTTACACCATGTCCAAGATTAAAAATGTGTGCTTTAGCTTTCTTACCATCGATTAGAATCTTCTCTACCCTTATGAAAAGTTCTTCTTCTTTTCCTAAAAGTGTTAAAGGATCAAGATTACCTTGTAAAGAATAGGATTTAAATAAATTAGCAGCCTCTTTAATATCAATTCTCCAGTCAATGCTTAAGACATTGGCATTTAACTCCTTTAAATGATTGGCAAGCCCAGAGGTGTTAGAACAAAAATAGATTACTGGAACGCTTTTTATCCCATCAATAATCCTCTTTACATAGGGTTTAACAAATATTTCATAATCAAGGGGAGATAAAATTCCAGCCCATGTATCAAAGATTTGAATTGCGTGAACTCCTGCTTTTATCTGTTCGGTTAGATATTTAAGTGTTGCTTCTGTAAATAGTTCCATGAGTTTATGAAACCCAGCAGGTTCTGAGAACATGAATCTTTTAGTATTTATAAATTCCTTGGTTGAGCATCCTTCTATTACATAAGTTGCTAAGGTAAAAGGAGAAGCAGAAAAGCCTATTAAGGGTACATGGAGTTCTCTTACTAAAATTTTAATTGCACTGAAAACATATCCAACTGCTTCAAGTTGTATTTCTCTTAAATTTTTGAGATGAGAGAATGTTCTAATAGTTGGTGAAACTTGGGGACCTTTATCCTCTATAAATTCTATTTTAATACCCATTCCTTCAAGAGGAATCAAAATATCAGAAAAAAGTATTGCCGCATCAACTCCTAAAATTTTTACAGGCTGTAATGTTACCTCTGCGGCTATTTCAGGGGTTTTGCACATGGTAAGAAAGTCATACTTTTGCCTTATCTTTTGGTATTCAGGCATATATCTTCCTGCTTGTCGCATAAACCAAACAGGTATATAATCAGTTTTAATTCCTCTACAGGCTTTTAGAAAGGCTTCTTTCATTAGCTTTCCTTGGTATATGTTGACAATAGGGGTCTTCTTCTAAGTAATCATCTTTTAAACAATATGCCCTTGCTCTGCATCCACCACACACATTCACATATTCACATATGCCACAACGACCTTTATAAATAGAAAAATTCCTCAAATCTTTAAAAATTTCTGAATTTTCCCATATCTCCTGAAAGGACTGCCTTTTGATATTACCAGCGGAAATCGGGAAATAACTGCAAGGCATTACATCTCCATCTACATTTATTAGACATATAAGCTGTCCTGCTACACATCCTTTAGCTCCACCTGTGGAAAATTTAAGAGACCTTCTTTCAAACTTTTCTCCATCTTTTTTTGCTCTCTCAAAAATAACTCTGTAATATTGAGGTGCACAGGTAGGTCTTACAAGAATTTCCTTTTCATTTTTTTCCATATCATAATGCCAATTTAAAATTTGCTCATAGTCTTCATTGTTTATTAATTCATCAAGAAGCTCTTCTGCTCTACCTGTAGGAACTATCATAAACATATACCAAGCAGTTGCTCCAAGTTCCTTTGCCAATTTATAAACTTGTGGTATTGTTTTCTGATTTCTCTTTGTAAAGGAGGAGTTTATTAAAAAGGGGATATCATATTTTTTAAATAGTTTAGCTGCATTTATTGTTCCTTGAAAGGCTCCTTTTTGTTTCCTAAAGTCATCATGTATTTCTTCGTTAGGTCCGTCAAGGCTTAATGATACCATTTTTATATCTACTTCTTTAATTTTTTCACAAATTTCTTCATTTACGAGAGTTCCATTTGTTGCAACACATACCCTTAAACCTTTAACTCTTCCATATTCTGCAATCTCAAAAAAATCATCTCTTAGAAGAGGTTCTCCACCAGTAAGGACAAGAACTGGTTTAGCATAGGAAGTGATGTTATCAATTATTTTAAAACATTCATTTTTTGAAGGGTCAGGATGTTCTTTAACATTGTCTTCCGATGAGGACCTGCAATGAATACATTTTAAATTACATATGCGAGTAATTTCCCAGGCTATCCATTTTGGTTCAAAATGCATTTAATTATTATAACTTAAAATAATCTCTTTTATTGAGCCAAAATTTTGAGTATAATAAATAACTAAATAGATTACTCTAAAAACATGGAAAGAAGAGAAAAGTGGCATTCAAGATTAGGGCTTATTCTTGCCACAGCAGGTAATGCTGTAGGTCTTGGCAACATTTTAAGATTTCCCTCAAAGGCAGCCCTCTATGGTGGTGGAGCATTTATGGTTCCCTATTTTATTGCTCTACTATTAATGGGATTACCTCTGATGATTATTGAATGGGTTATAGGAAGGTATGCAGGTAAACATGGACATGGTTCTATGACTGGTATTTTAGGCCTTTTCTTTAATCATGCTAATTGGGCAAGAATCTTAGGTTCAATAGGAGTAGCCATTCCTGTTCTTATATGCATGTATTATATTTATATTGAGTCATGGACTCTGGGTTTTGCCTTTTTATCTCTTTTTAACCAAATGCCAACGCCTGTGCAAACAGCAAATCCTCAAGAGGCAGTTAAACCTTTTGTAGAATTTTTCAGGGCATATACAAATCCATCTTTAATTGCCTATATTTTTCTTTTGATTACCATAGCGATAAACTGGTTAATTCTTCAACGAGGAGTTGCAAAGGGTATAGAGATAACAGCAAAAATAGGCATGCCAGCTATAATCATTTTTGGTATTTTGCTTGGAATAATATCTCTTTCTGCAAAAGACTGGGCAGGACTTGAGGGATTGAAATTCATCTATAATCTAAATTTTTCAGGAATTGCTGACCCAAAGGTCTGGATTGAAGCATCGGGACAGATATTTTTTACTCTCTCCTTAGGTATGGGAGCAATAGCTGTTTATGCAAGTTATGTTAAACCAAAAGAGGACGTTGTAAAAGCAGGATTTTGGACTGCTGGCATCAATGAATTTGTAGAAGTCATCATTGGTGCTTCCATTGCCATACCAGCTGCCTTTGCCATGTTTTCAGCAGTAGCTATTCCAGAGCTTGCTAAGGAGGGAACTTTTAGATTAGGATTTATGACTATGCCTGCAGTTTTGATGAATTTACCAATTGGTTGGATAATTTCATTTATATGGTTTCTATTGCTTTTTCTTGCTGCACTTACATCTTCTTTAGCTTTAATACAGCCACTCATAGCTCTTTTTGAAGATGAGATGAAGTGGGAACATACAAAAGCAGTTACAGTATCAATGATTTTAGTAATAATAGGAGCACATTTATGTGCATTTATGCCTAATTTTATAGATGAACTTGATTTCTGGGCTGGATGTGTAATGCTTCTTATATTTGGTTTAATTGAGATAATTGTATTCATATGGATATTTGGAATAAATAATTTTTATAGAGAACTTACCGAAAATACATCTATTAGATTGCCAAAAGCATTTGTTTATGTAATAGCTTTTATTTCTCCAGTTTTCTTAGCTCTTATTTTATATTTTTGGGTAATAAAGGATTTTGAGAATATTATAACCACCTCGGAGCCAACAAAAATAATAGCTCGTATTTTTATTCTGGGTTTCCTTTTATTTCTATCATTTATTGCTGTAAAGAGCCGAAAAATTATTCTTAAAGATTTAAGATATGTTAGATTGATCAAAAAATAGTTTGGAGAGAACGTTGAAATTAAAAATAGAAAGCTTTCCTGAATATCATAATATTCATAATATTATAGAAAATATAGTTAACTGTGATATTTATTCCCTTATATATAAGGCAAATTCTTTCAGAGAACAATATAAAGGCAAAAAAATTGAAATGTGTGCAATCATAAATGCCAAAAGCGGACTTTGCTCTGAAGACTGTATATTTTGTGCTCAATCATCCAGATACAAGACTAATTCTTCTGTATATCCATTGATACATAAAGATGAAATTTTAAAAAAAGCTATGGAAGCAAAAAAATATAGAGTAAAAAGATTCTCCTTAGTCATAAGTGGTAAAAAACCTTTAAAAAAAGACTTTAAAAAAATAGCGCAATACATAGAAGAGATAAAAAAGATTGGAATTCATACATGTGCTTCATTGGGACTTTTAGAGTATGATGAAATATGTTATTTGAGAGATATGGGACTTGAAAGACTTCATTGTAACATAGAGACTTCAGAGAGATTTTTTAATAAAATATGTACCACCCATAAATTCTCTGATAAGGTAAAAACTATTGATTATGCAAAAAAGACAGGACTATCAATATGTTCAGGCGGGGTTTTTGGTATGGGTGAGTCATGGTTGGATAGGGTTGAAATGGCAAAATTTTTGCGAGATTTAAATGTTAACTCTGTCCCTATTAATTTTCTCACACCCATTGCAGGAACACCCTTAGAGAAGGAAAAACCCTTAGAACCATTAGAAGCTTTGAGAATAATTGCTCTTTTCAGGCTTATGCTCCCTGATAAAGATATAAGGATATGTGGGGGAAGACCATTGCTTAAAGACTTTTCCTCTTGGATTTTCCTCGCTGGCGCAAATGCTTTGATGACAGGAAATTATCTTACAACTTCCGGTCGACACTTTAGTGATGACCTAAATTTCATAGAAGCTCATGGACTTGAGGTGGACTGTGTGGTCAGTTAGGATGAGAGCTTCTAAAAAAGAAAACAATATAGAAACACATATCTCTGGAGCAGAGGGAATATATGATTACTCACAGATTGATAGAATTATAAAACAACTCTTTAAGAGAGCCTTTGGACATCCAAAGGGAAAACCAGATAAAGTTGTAATTACAGTAGAAAAAATAAAAGAAGAGCTCCATATAGTCCCCACTCTTCCTATAAAAACATTTTTCACAAATTCTCCGGAAGAAGCCTTTAGCTTAATAAAGGAAAAATTAAATTCTGTAGGTGTTTCTGACATTGCATTGCTTTCAGCTTTTGAAGTAATAAGAAAATGTCCAATGAGAGGTGCAACCCTTATAGACGTGGTCACAGGGGATAGATTGGAAAAAGACAAAACAAGAGGTGTCAGAGTATCCCGTATTCATATGGAAAAAGGAAAGAGAATGAAGCTTTTAAAGCATATTAAAAGTCTATCATCACAACCTCAAAGAGTAATCGAAGCAATCACGATTGCCTCTAAGGTCGCATCATGTCCTGAAATAATTGCAGAACTTTGCATTTCAGACAATCCTGATTATACTACAGGCTATATCGCCTCAAAAAATTTCGGATATTTAAGAATAACTAACATCAAAAATAAGGAAGAGGATATTGGAGGAAGAGCATTTTTTATTAAAACTCCCTGTAATATAGAAAATTTGATATATTATATTGAAAAGAAACCTGTGTTAGTAATATGAAGTATGATAAAATTTTCATAATAGGAAATCCCGTTGCTGGTGGAGGAGCTTTAAAAAAGATAGAGAGGGTGCAACAAATACTCAAAAAAAAAGAAATTCCCTATGAAACACTTCTTACCAAAAAGCAGGGTGATGCAGAATATTTTGCTAAAAAAATAAAGGAAAATAAAATCGACAAAATACTCATTATTGCCGCAGGTGGAGACGGCACATACAATGAAATAGTAAACGGATTAGCCCATTCTCAGATACCTCTCGCCATATTGCCCTTAGGGACTACATCAGTACTTGCAAAGGAATTAAAAATTCCAAGCAGCTTGGAAAGAGCGGTTGAATTAGCTTTAAATGGAAAAGTTGAAAGGATTCATCTTGGAAAAATAAAAAACAAAGAAAAACAGAGGTATTTCATACTCATGGCAGGAGTAGGATTTGATGGATTTGCTGTATATAATGTAAATCCCCAAAAAAAAAGATATCTAAGGAAATTAGCTTATATTTTAAGCGGAATTAAAACCTTGTTCAATTATAAACCCGATGAATTAAAAATAAAAAACGGAACATCTAAAAAAGCATATACAGCAATTATATGTAAAGCATCATGCTATGGGGGAAGTTTTAAAATCGCACCTGACATAGATTTAAAATCTCCTATTTTTTCCATCTTTCTTTCAAAAACCAAATCAAAAATTGGGATTTTTCTCCAAATTTTAGGTGTAATGGCTGGTAAACATTTGAAAATGAAAAAAACTGAATATTTCCATGCAGATAGTTTAAGAATAATTGGAAATGCTCATGTTCAGATAGATGGGGATTATTTTGGAAAAGCTCCTGTAGAAATAAACATTGTTAAAAGTGCCCTTAACCTTGTTTTCCCTGGATGAAATTTGTATTTGAAGGTTTGTGTCCCTTTTCAAACATCAATATTATACTTATTCTTCTATTTCTTGGGTCTTTAGGATTATCCTGAAGAAGAGGCATGGTATCAGCATATCCTACAACTCTTGCTATTTTCCCTGGATCAACACCATTCTGCTCAAGTTCTCTTCTTGCTGAAGATGCTCTCTCTGTGGAAAGTTCCCAATTAGTTATCTTCCCTCCTTTGAAGGGAACAGCATCTGTATGTCCTTCTATTGCAATCCGGGCATGCTCATCTTTTATGTTTTCAGCTACCACCCTTAAAATCTGTTTTGCCTTTTCTGTTGGAGCAGATGATGAAAGGGGAAACATGGGTTCACCTTCAAGGTCAACAATTTGAATTCTAACTCCCCCTTCGACTGTTTCTATCATGATATGGTCTTTCAGTTCTTTCAATTTTTGTTCAACTGCCTCTTTGAGTTGTTCTTTAAGTCTTTCTGCCATATTTTCACCTGTAACAGGCTCAACAGTTGTTTTTACGTCCTTATGGATAGCTGAAGATTGCTCCATGAATGACCTTCCAGCCTGTTGAAAGAGGTTAAAGTTTCTAAAATAATCTGCAACAGCTGCTCTCTTTTCTGGCTCCACCATAGTAATAAGCCAGAGAAGTAAGAAGAATGCCATCATGGCTGTTACAAAATCTGCATAGGCTACTTTCCAGCTACCGCCATGATGTTCACCATGACTTTTCTTTATTTTCTTTAAAATTACTGTAGTTTTAGATTTATCTGCCACTCTTTAATGCCCTTATTGCTTCTTCTAAATCATGGAAAGAAGGTCTTAAATGAGGGGGAATGCTTCTACGGGCAAATTCAACAGCAATTTGAGGAGCTGCTCCTCCTACAAAAGAGACCAATGCAGACTTTATCATACTGAGATACTCTTTTTCCTCGTTTACAGTAGAATCAAGCTTTTTAGCAAGCGGACCTACAAAACCATAACACATCAAAACTCCAAGAAATGTCCCTACCAGTGCTGCACCAATGCTATGTCCTAATACCTCTGGTGGTTCTTTTATCTTTTGCATAGTAATGATAACTCCTAAAACCGCAGCTACAATTCCTAATCCTGGTAAAGACTCTGCCATGGTATTTAAATTTTTAGCAGGAGACAGTTCTGTCTCATGTAATGTCTCCAATTCACTATCAAGTATACCTTCTAACTCATATGGAGATACTGTTGTAGTCATTACTGTTCGGAGGGTATCTGTCAGAAGCCCTAAGGCGTGATGATTTTTTAAAAACTTTGGATATTTGGAAAATATAGCGCTATTTTGAGGTTCTTCAACATCCTGCTCTATAGATATAAGGCCTTCTTTTCTTATTTTTGTAAATACTTCTGTCAATAATAATAAAGTTTCTAAATAGTCTTTTTTTGAATATCCCCCTCCTCCTGTAATTGCTTTAATCGCCCCTTTTATTACAGCTTTTAAAACGTGCATCGGAGACATTATAATGAGAGCACCCATAGCTGCTCCGAAAATTATCAAAACTTCAGCAGGTTGAAAGAGTACTGACAAGTTTCCATGGGCTAAAATATATCCACCTACAACAGAACCTAAAACTACTACAGCACCTACGATAACAAGCATTATAGTTCCTTTTTCTGTCTTAAAATTTGTCTTTGTCTATGAAAAACAAATTTTACTATCTGATCTCTAACATCCTCATCAATATTAATAAATTTTACTCCGATCCTAAATTCGTTATTAATGCTCTCACAACTGATAACCTCTCCATAAACATACAATGCTAAAGGAGCAGGATTTTCTATTACCATTTTTAATTCCAATATATCACCCGGTTCATAAGCATAATCTGAGAAAAAACTCATTCCACCACCGCTTATGTCTACTTTATTAAGAGGCAATGATGAAAAACCCTGCTGTTCCATAGTAATTAGACTAATAAGAAAATCAAGTTTTTGGTTTATAATTTTTAACCATTCTGCAAGAGCTCTATCAACAGGTTCCTCAGCAGGTTTTGTCGTTATAAAAGTTATATCACCTGAGAGTCTTGCCTTAATTCTATCTCTTTCTGTCTCCGATACAGCTCTAATGCCTACAGGTATATATGCCTCAACCCTTGAAAACTCTCTCATTGAATTATCTCCAATTTATTGAATTATTATAATCATCTTAATATTATGAGTTCAACTCTTCTGTTTTTTGACCTTCCTTCTGGAGTATCATTTGAGTCTATGGGTCTGTATTCTCCATATCCAGCAATAGTAAATCTATCAGGAGAAAGACCATTTTGAATTAAAAAATGTAATACTGAAGCTGCTCTTGCTGCTGAAAGTTCCCAATTTGATTTATATATAGCAGTAGACAAAAGGGGAACATTATCAGTATGACCCTCAATTAAAATTTTGCCTGGGACTTCTCTGAGATATTCTGAAATTCTTCTTAAAGCTTCTACTGATTCTTGTTTTAATTGTGCAGACCCTGAATCAAAAAGTAAAGAACTTGGAAGAGTAATAATAAATCCTCTTATATCTGATTTAATCTCTATTCCCGATATGTCATGCAGGAGTTTTTTTAAATCTTCAATAACTGCCCTATTCCTGTCTTCTTCAAAGGGAATTGGTTCATCAATTACCTTGAATGCCTTTCTTAAAGAACCTGTAAATTTTTCTGCTTTCCATAAATCCATTGTAGAAAGTGAGAAAAGAGCAACAAAAAAAGTGAAAAGAAGTGTTAAAAAATCAGAATAAGAAATCAACCATCTGTGAGTATTATCCTCTTCTTTATGATAATTTTTTTTTAGCCTCATAATCTCTCTTTCTGTCTTTCTCTAACAAAAGCTTCAAGCTTAGCTCTTAAATAGTATGGATTCATTCCAGCTTCTATACCGAGTATTCCCTCTATCATCAGTTCCATTAGAATAACTTCCTCTTCAATCTTGTTAATAATTCTTTTACTAATTGGAATGAATATTAAGTTAGCCGAACCAACTCCATAGATTGTGGCAACAAAAGCAGTCGCTATACCTACACCTATTTTTGTAGGATCTGTTACATTTTTTAAAACATGTATGAGTCCCAATATAGCTCCGATTATTCCTATTGTTGGAGCATATCCTCCAGCAGATTCAAAAACCTTAGAAGCCCTTTTCATCATATCCTCATAAGCCAATATTTCTCTCTCTAATGCATCTTTTATTAGGTCACTATTTAATCCATCAATTATATAAGCAAGACCTCTTCGTAAAAAGGGGTCTTTCACATTTATCAACTCATTCTGCAAAGCTAATAAACCTCTTCTCCTTGCGAGAATAAGTAATTCGAGTATTGTATCAATTGTGTCTTCGTAAGAAAGTTTTTTATTGAAAAATATTAATTTTAGGGAATTTATTGCAATTTTTAAATCCTTCATAGGAAAACTGAGTAAAACAGCACCGAATGTGCCACCAAATACAATGACCGCAGCAGCGATCTGGACTAAATGACCTGTTGTACCTCCTTCAACAAGATTACCAACAATAATAGCACCTAAACCTATGATTAATCCCAATAGTGCAATTAAATCCATTACCTAAAAGTATATAATTATTTAATTCTTAAATCAAGTGGTTCAGAGTTTATAATAAATAGTTATGAAAAATTCGGTTTTAATTCTTTTAGGTCCTACAGCAGTAGGTAAAACTGAAATATCTATACATCTTGCCAAATTATTAAAAACTGAGATAATAAGTTCTGATTCCATGCAAATTTATAAATTTATGGATATAGGGACTGCTAAGCCTTCATTTGAGCAGCGTAAGGAAGTATCTCATCATATGATTGACATTGTTGAACCATGGGAATATTTCAGTACAGGTGAGTACATAGATAGAGTTAGAATTATTATTCAAAAATTACTTGAGCTTGGTAAAATCCCTTTAATTGCGGGAGGTACAGGACTTTATTTAAGAGCAATGACAGAGGGAATTTTTGAAGGAGCAGATGCGGATTGGAAATTGAGAAAAGAACTTATTGAAAAGGAAAAAAAAAGTCCTGGTTATCTTTATGAATTGTTAAGGGAAGTTGATCCTGAAGCATCTGGAAAAATAAATCCTAAAGACCTAAGAAGAACCATAAGAGCATTAGAAGTTTTTTTCAAGGAAAAGAAAAGTATAAGCGATATACAAAAAAAATTTACTAAACCTTTACCATATGATTTCATTAAAATTGGTATTACTCGAGACAGAAAAGAGCTCTATCAAAGAATAGAAAAAAGAGTTGATTTAATGATAAAAGAGGGCTTAATAGAAGAAGTTAATAAAATATTGAAATTAATTAAAAAAAACAGTGACAGAATTGACAGACCAATTCCCTCATTGCAAGCAATCGGATATAAGGAAGTAGCAGGATATCTTGCTGATTTGTATAGCCTTGAGGAAGCCATAAGATTAATAAAAAAAAGAACCAAAATGTATGCAAAGAGACAATACACATGGTTTAGGAGAGAAAGTGACATCATATGGGTTGATATCACTAATAGGTCTGATTATGAAAAAATAGCTGAGGAAGTTTTAGAAATAATCAAATTAAAAATCTAAGATTGAATTTATTATCTTGTTCTTATCATTTGTAGGAGATTGGCACATAAAATTTTCACACAGATAATAGGTGGGTTTTTCATTAATGGGTGCTAAATCTATTATTTTATTATGAATTTTTTCCATAAGAGAGTCCTTTAATAAGGGAAGAAAAGAGGGAAGAAAAGTTTTTTGGATATTTCTTAAAAATTCTATCTCTTCATCAATTGAATTAAATGGAACGGCAATTAATTCAATTGAGCCATTAACCAATAAATCAAGAGATATTATGGAGAAAACATGGGATGAAGGAAATTGTTCTATACTATTACTGAA
>JAOAGU010000001.1 GCA_026415595.1 Thermodesulfovibrio sp.
GGCTATCACCTTCTACAATTGTAAGGGTGTATTCTATTATTTTACCCCGTAAAAGTTTTTCTAAAATTTCAAGTAAGCTCATTTCTTTAGTTATGAGATAATAACCTGCTCTTGCTCTTTTTTCAATGCCAAGAATTCTTCCTGTGATTTTAAAGATTAATTCATTTTTGATAATTCCTTTTTCTTTAAAGGTAGATGCTATATAAGTAAAACTTGAGCCTTTTGGTATGTATATTTCTATATCATCTTTTATTTTAACAGGTTCAGTTAATTCTATGGTGATATATAAGCCAATGAAAATCAAATAAGTTATAGTTACAACTAAGAGGGCTTTCCAAAGTTTCATTTTTTAATGATATCAAATACTTAGTATTTAGGGCAATTTTATGGTAAATTTAAATTAAAAATAAATAATATTTGACTTTTTCAGATTTTTCATGCTAATTTTAAGTGTTAGCACTTAAATATCTGGAGTGCTAAAATGAAGGATATAATGCTTGATGAAAGAACAAAAAGAGTATTATGTGCAGTAGTGGAGTCCTATATTGAAAAGCCAGAACCTGTAGGCTCCAGATACATAATGAAAAAATACGGTTTTGACGTTTGTTCTGCTACTATAAGAAACATAATGTCAGATTTAGAGGATGAAGGCTTTCTCTTTCAGCCTCATACTTCTGCAGGAAGGATGCCTACGGACAGGGCTTACAGATTTTATGTAAATTACATTTTTCAAGAATCCATAAGGAGCCAATCAGAGGAAATAAAGAGATATATTGAAAGTCTCACAAAAAGGCTCAGAAAACTCAGGAATGATATGAATTCTCTGTTTCTTGAAACTACCCAGAGTCTATCCCAGTTTACAAAGTATCTTGGTCTGGCACTTTTACCAGAAACTGACAAAACTACTTTACACAGAGTTGATTTTATAAAATTTAGAGATGATCTTGTAATAGCTGTGGTTGTCAATGATAAAGGTATAGTTAAGAATAAAATAATAAAAGCTTATCCTGGAATAACGCAGCAGGAATTAAACAGTCTTGCAGATTTTGTGAATAGTAAATATCAGGGTAAAGCTTTTGAAGAGATAAGAGAGGATCTATTTACAAGAATCAAGAGAGAAAAGATATTCTGGGATAAGTTGATTTCAAAAATTTTAAAGATGTGCCAACAGGCACTTTATTTTTCAAGGGAAGACCTTTATATATCTGGTCTCTATAACATTATGCATCTGCCTGATTTTTCTGATATTGAAAAATTAAGGGAAATTGCTAAAACCATTCAGGATAGACATATTTTAATAAAATTGTTTGAAAGTATTTCTGAAGAGGATGAAATAAAGATTATAATAGGTGATGAAAATCCCTTTGAGGAATTAAGAAACCTTAGCATAATAGCTTCACCTTATAAGGAAAAAGATAAATCCTTAGGTGTTATTGCTCTTGTCGGACCAAAGAGAATGGACTATCAGAGAGCCATAATGCTTGTAAATGCTTTTGCAAAGTCTTTAACAGAGACATTGTCAGAATAGGAGGACGATATGGAGAATTTAAAAAAGGAAAATTCAAATGATGATAGAAATGCTGAAGAGTTAAAATATGAAGGTGCGGCATTGGAGGACAAACCAAAGGATGTATCTGAAACTCTACAAAAAGAACTGACAGATCAGAGAGATAAATATTTGAGGCTTTATGCTGAATTTGAAAATTATAAAAGAATGGTTCAAAAGGAAAGAGAGGAATTGATAAATTATGCCAATGAGAAACTTATCAAAGATTTATTGCCTGTGATAGATAATTTTGAGCTTGCAGTAAAGCATGCCTCAGGTGAGGAAAGTTCCAAATGGCTTGAAAGCATGAAGACAGGTGTTGAAAACACTCTTAAAGAATTTTTCCGAATTCTTGAAAAATATGGAGTAAAGCCCATTGATTCCGTAGGGCAACTTTTTAATCCAGAAGTGCATCATGCAGTTACCACTGTGGAAACAGATGATAAAGAAGAAAATATGGTTGTTGAAGAACTACGTAAAGGGTACTTTTATAAGGATAAACTTCTTAGAGAACCTCTTGTAGTAGTATCTAAAAGGCCAAAACCCTCAGAGGAGGGCAGAGCACACCCTTCGGGTGTTGAGAGTTAAATTTAAGGAGGATTAGTTATGGGAAAGGCAATAGGAATAGACCTTGGTACAACAAACTCTGTTGTGGCAGTAGTAGTAGGTGGTGAGCCTGTTGTTATCCCCAATCAAGAAGGCCAGAGAACCACTCCCTCTGTGGTTGCCTTCACTGATAAGGGAGAAAGACTTGTTGGACAGGTTGCCAAAAGACAAGCAATAACAAACCCTGAAAATACAATTTTTTCTATAAAGAGACTTATGGGAAGAAAATATAACTCTCCAGAGGTTCAGGAGGCAAAAAAGAGGCTTCCATACAAAATCGTAGAGGCTCCAAATGGTGATGCCCATGTAGAGATAATGGGTAAAAGATATTCACCTCCTGAAATATCTGCTATGATACTTCAGAAACTTAAACAGGCAGCAGAGGACTATTTAGGAGAATCAGTTATTGATGCAGTAATAACAGTACCAGCCTATTTTGATGACAGTCAACGTCAGGCAACAAAGGATGCTGGACGGATTGCAGGACTTAATGTTTTAAGAATTATCAATGAACCTACAGCTGCAGCACTTGCATATGGACTGGATAAGAAAAAGGAGGAAAAAATAGCTGTCTATGACCTCGGCGGCGGAACCTTTGATATCTCCATACTTGAAATAGGCGAGGGTGTTATTGAAGTTAAAGCAACAAATGGAGATACTTACTTAGGTGGTGATGACTTTGATATAAGAGTAATGGATTGGCTTATAGATGAATTCAAAAAACAAGAAGGAATTGACCTTCGTAAAGACAGAATGGCTCTTCAGAGACTTAAAGAGGCAGCTGAAAGAGCAAAAATAGAACTCAGTTCAGCAATGGAAACAGAGATTAATTTACCATTTATAACCGCTGATGCTTCAGGACCGAAGCATTTACTTATGAAACTAAGCAGAGCCAAACTTGAACAACTCGTTGAAGATCTCATAGAAAAAAGTCTTGGCCCCTGTAAAAAGGCTCTTGATGATTCCGGACTTTCAACTTCTCAGATAGATGAAGTAATACTTGTGGGTGGTCAGACAAGAACACCAAAGGTTCAGAAAGTTGTGCAGGATTTCTTTGGAAAAGAGCCTCATAAAGGTGTTAATCCAGATGAAGTTGTAGCTGTTGGTGCAGCTATTCAGGCAGCAATTCTTAAGGGTGAGGTAAAGGAAGTATTACTTCTTGATGTAACACCTCTTTCACTGGGGATTGAAACACTTGGAGGTGTATTCACTAAGATTATTGAGAGAAATACAACAATACCAACTAAGAAATCCCAGATATTCACAACCGCAGCAGATAATCAGACAGCAGTTACAATAAAGGTTTATCAAGGGGAAAGAGAAATGGCAGCAGATAACAAACTTCTCGGAGTGTTTGAGCTTGTGGGAATTCCACCGGCTCCAAGAGGTATTCCACAGATAGAAGTTACATTTGACATTGATGCAAACGGAATTTTACATGTATCTGCAAAAGACCTGGCAACTGGTAAAGAACAGTCAATTAGAATTACTGCTTCAAGCGGGCTCAGTGAGGAAGAGATAAAGAAAATGATTAGAGATGCTGAATCTCATGCTGAGGAAGACAGACGTAAAAGACAGCTTGCAGAGGCAAGAAATGATGCAGACAACATGATATATACAGTGGAAAAGACTCTAAGGGATATAAGTGACAGAGTCCAAGAGGATGAAAAGAAGAGGATTGAAGAAGCAATTGAGAAATGCAGAAGAATTAAAGATACAAGTAATGATGTCAATGAAATAAAGTCTGCAGTGGAAGAACTTGCAAGAGCCTCTCACAGGATAGCAGAGGAACTTTATAAAAAATCAGCTGCTTCGGGGCAAGGAGCAGGAAGTGGAACGCAGTCAAAGAAAGAGGATGATGTAATTGAGGCTGAGGTAGAGGACAAAGATAATAAATGAAAGACTATTATAGTATCTTAGGTGTAAGCCGGGACGCCTCTCAGGAAGAAATAAAAAAGGCGTTCCGGCGTCTTGCCAGACAATACCATCCAGATTTGAATCATGGAAACAAAGAGGCAGAGGAAAAGTTTAAAGAAATCAATGAAGCCTATTCTTGTCTTTCTGATCCTGTTAGAAGAGCTAACTATGATAGATATGGAACAGCAGAAGGACCTATGGGTAATGGATTTGGCTTTGAAACCCATTCTACTTTCACTGATATTTTTGAGGATATATTTGAAGGTTTCTTTGGAAGCTTTGGGTTTAAGAAAAACAGACCAACAAAGGGTGCTGATTTAAGATATGACCTTACAATTAACCTTGAAGAAGCAGCTTTTGGAGTTGAAAAAGAAATAAAGTTCCATCGTTGGCAAGAATGCAGTAATTGTAATGGTTCAGGAGTTAGACCAGGCAGTTTTCCAGCAAACTGTTCTTCCTGCGGAGGAAGTGGATATATTAGATATAATCAAGGGTTTTTTTCAGTTTCAAAGACCTGTGCTAAATGTGGTGGAAAGGGGAAAATTATAAAAGACCCATGTTCAGAATGCTCAGGCAAGGGTAAATTAAGGGTTGAAAATACTCTTAACATAAAAATCCCACCAGGTGTTGATACAGGAACAAGGCTTAAGGTAACAGGTGAGGGTGAGCTTGGAGAATTCGGTGGCCCAAGAGGAGACCTATATATACATATTAACGTGAAAGAGCACGATTTTTTCAGAAGAGAGGGAATAAATCTGTATTGTTCTGTTCCGATATCCTTTGTCAAAGCAGTCTTTGGTGGAGATATAGAAGTTTCAACTCTTGATGGTAAAGAGAAAATATCAATACCAGCAGGAACACCTTCTGGTACAGTTTTTAAAATAAAGGGGAAAGGCTTACCAAGGGTAGGTAGCACTCAAAGGGGAGATCAGATTGTCACTGTATATATTGAAGTTCCAAAGAGACTTAATGAAAGGCAGAAGGAACTTCTTGAAGAATTTGCAAAACTCTCAGGTGAGGAGATAAAGAAGAGTTCCAGAGGTTTTAGAGAAAAATTGAAGGATATATTTTCAACATAGGAGTAGGTTTTTGACATAAAAGTGTTTACACTCTTTTCTGTCATCCTGAGAGACAGCGAAGGATCCGCTTTATCAGTTCGCTTCTGGGAATGATAAAAAAGGAGGTAACGTGATTAAGGATTATCAAAAAACAAAAGATTTTTTCTCTTTTTTTAAAGTTTCTCTAATAATTCTAAGCCTTATTTTATTTGCTTGTTACAAAGAACCGGAAAAGATAGAAAGGAAACCATCAACTCTTAAAGTCTATACAAGCCTCTTTGCTTTTGAACACTTTGTAAAAAATATCTTACCCGATGCAGAAATTGAAAGTTTAATTCCTAAGGGTGTTGACCCGCATCAGTTTGAACCTTCTTTAAAGGATATTCAAAATCTATACAGCGCAAATATGATAATCTATATTGGAGATACTGATCTGGATAGATGGATAGATAAAATAAAAGATGAACTAATTCAGAGGGGAATAAGGATAATCAGACTTCAGGACAGTTTAACACTTAAAAAATACCATTCTTCAAAGGAGTTAGACCCCCATATATGGTTAGATCCAGTAATATCATTGGAAATTTTAAAACTTATAAAAAACATTATCGTGGAACTATCTCCAAAAGGAAAAGATATCATTAATAGAAATTTTGCTAATTACGAACAAAAGCTTAAAGAACTTGATAATGCTTACAGAGAAACTCTATCAAAATGTATATTAAAAGATGTAATATCAACTCATGAATTTTTGAACTATCTTGGTGCAAGATATGGATTTACTTCCCATTTCATAGTCCAGAAACCAGAAAATGAACCATCACCAAAGAAAATCAAAATGCTTAAAGAACTTATTAAGAAAAAAGGCATAGTATACGTAATTTCAGAGCCAGAAGGAGAAAAAATTGCAAAAATATTCTCCCAAGAAACCGGAACAAAGATATTGAATTTTAATACCTATCACACAGTAACTGAAAAAGATTACATAAATGCTATGAAAGATAATTTAAAGGTTTTAGCTACTGTTTTGAAATGTGAAATAAAAAATGGCAGATGAAAAACTTAGAATTTTACCATCTAAAAAAGGTTCTTTAATCAGTATTTCCCATGTTACCTATATTACTAATGGTGTTAAAATTCTTGAAGATATTGATTTTCAGATAGACGAGGGCTGCTATCTTGGAATAATAGGTCCGAATGGTGCTGGCAAAACTACTTTATTAAAGTTAATTCTCGGCATAATAAGACCTAACAGAGGCAAAATACTTATTCAAGGGGTTGAACCAGAAGAATATCTTAAATATGAACCAATAGGATACTTACCACAAAGAATCTCTCAGACTATATATGAAGTTCCGATTACAGTTGAGGAACTTGTTAGAATCGGAATTGAAAAATTTAAAAAGGATAATATTGAATGGGCAATGGATCTATTTAAGATATCTAATATTAGGAAAAAATGCCTAAGGGAGCTTTCTGAAGGAGAACGCCAAAAAGCCTTTTTAGCAAGAGCCATTGTATCAAAGCCAAGAATTCTACTTTTAGATGAACCTACAACAGGCATAGATCCAAATGCAAGAGATGACCTTTTAGTGATACTTGAGACACTAAACAAAGATTTTAGTATGACTATTTTGGTGGTCACTCATGATATAGCTACCTTTGCCCATGAGTCAAAATGTATTTTGTGTTTAAATAAGAGAATGGTTTGTCTTGGAGAACCGCAGAGGATACTAAAAGATGAATACATGCAGATGCTCTATCCTGAACATACAGTTTTCCATCATAAGTTATGATAGAAATTTTTGAATTAAGTGTAATTAAACGAGCGTTTATAGTTGTGAGTGTAATATCGCCATTAGCTCCTCTTTTTGGAGTATTTCTAATTTTAAGAAGATACGCCTTTTTTGCCGATACTCTTGCTCATGTAGGTTTTCTTGCCTTAGCTATCAGTGTATTTTTTAATATCAACTCACTCTTAATGCTTATATTGCTAAGTATAGCTGTTTCAGTATCTGTAGAACATCTTCGCTCAAAAGGAAGGCTTCCTGCAGAAGGTTCCCTGTCTTTCTTTCTATATGCAGGTGTTGCTTTGTCAGTTCTTTTTATAACTTTTTCAGGTAAAACAGGTTCGGTTATGAGCATTCTTTTTGGCAGTCTTTCCACTGTAACAAAAGAAGACATATATACAATATTAGCAGGAGCCTGTATTTGCCTGCTATTTTTAGTAAAGTATTATAAAAAAATAATAAGTCTTTGCATAGATGAAGACCTTGCCCATGCAGCTGGTATAAATTTATCTTTTCTTAAAATAATAGTGGCAGTTATGATAGCTTTATGTATTTCCATATCAATAAAAACAATGGGAGCTCTTTTAATAGGTGCTTTAATGATTATTCCACCTTTAAGTGCCATGCAGATTGCAAAAAGTCTCAGGGCTACTGCTGTTTTATCAATTATTTTTTCAATTTTTTCATCCTATGCAGGCATTTTTCTATCCTATTATTTAGGTATTCCCCTTGGTGCAGCCATATCAGTTATTTTAATAGCAATATTTATTTTTTCTTTTATTGTTAAAGTAGTTAGATAGTAGGAACAAAACTATATATCTTTTTTCTCATTTTCTTTTTCTTTATCTTTTTTCTTCAATAACTCTGACATTTCATCGAGCTTTTTCATTACAAAATAATTAATCGTGCCCTCAGGATATGTTCCATCTGGCTGGAGTTCACCTGCTTTCATGTCTGTTAATATTTCAAGCCCTTCCTCTGCATATTCAATAGCGTATATATGGAATTTGCCCTCATCAATTGCTTTTTGTATTTCCTCTTTGAGCATAAGATGTTTAATATTCCTCTTAGGGATTATTACTCCATGACTTCCATCGAGCCCACGGATTTTACAGAGTTCAAAAAATCCTTCAATCTTTTCGTTTATTCCGCCAACTGGTTGAACTTCACCTTTCTGGTCCATTGACCCAGTTACTGCTATGTTTTGCTTAAGCGGAATCTCTGCGATGCTACTCAGAAGTGCATAAAGTTCAGCACATGTTGCACTATCACCTTCTATCATTTCATAGAGTTGTTCAAATGTTAGCGATGCACTAAGGGTTATTGGTTTTTTTATAGCATATTTACTCCAGAGATAACTTGACAGAATCATTATTGCCTTTTCATGGATTTTCCCGGACATTTTTGTTTCTCTCTCTATATTGACAATGCCTGCCTTACCTAAATAAACCCTTGCAGTGATTCGAGAGGGTTTACCGAAACTGTAATCACCAAGGTCAAGCACTGCAAGTCCGTTAATCTGTCCTACTTTGCTTCCTGAGCTTTCAACAATTAGCACATCCTCAAGAATAAGTTCTCTTAATTTTTCCTCTATGCTCGATGATCTGTAAACTTTTTGCTCGAGTGCATTAATTACGTGTTTGGATTCAACAACATTTTTACCATCTTTTTTAGCCCAGTAGTGGGATTCTCTTATTAGGTCTGCAATGGAACTAAATTGAGTTGAAAGCTTTTCCTGATGTTCTGCAAGTCTTGAGCCATATTCCACAATCTTTGCAACAGCAGAGCGGTGGAACGGTAAAAGATCCTCTTCTTTCTGGCAGAGAGAGATAAATTGGGCATATTTTGTAATGTTTTCTTGATTTCTTGGCATTCTGATATCAAAATCAGCTTTTACTTTAAAGAGTTCTTTATATTCGTCGTCATAGTTATAGAGCAAATAATAAAGAAAAGGTGTACCTGTAAGGATTACCTTTACATTAAGTGGAATTGGTTCAGGTCTTAAAGTAGAAGTTGTTATGAGCCTGTATTGTTCCCATACATCTTCAATCCTAATTTCTTTATTTCTAAGTGCTCTTTTAAGTGAATCATAAGAGAATAAATTTTTTAATAAGGCTAAAGCATCTATGACAATGTATCCACCATTTGCTTTGTGAAGTGAGCCCGCTTTTATCATGGTGAAATCTGTAATAGCCATCCCATATTGAATTTTATATTCAATGCTTCCGAAAAGATTTAGATAAGTAGGATTTGGCTCATATAGAACAGGTGCGCCTTCTGTAGCAGAGTTATCAACGAGAATGTTGACAGTATATTTTACAAAAGAAACGTCTCGCGGTATTTTCATAAATGGAGGTATAGGAGGTGTTACCTCTTCCTGAATCTTAAAATCCTGAAGATTATTGAGAATATCTTCTTTTACAGCATCAAGATATTGAATAATTTTTTCATTAAAAGAATACCGACTTTTTAACTCCTCTATAGGCTGTTCTATTACATCAAGAGCGATCTGTCTCTCTAACTTTACAAGCATTTCTTTGACCATTTTATCTGCTTCACGAACAGCTCTTACCACATCATCAAGTTTTTCTTGAAGCATCTTCCCAATTTCATCAATTCGTTTTCTTGTGTCAAGATCAAGAGCCTGGAATTCTTCTTCTGTAAGAGGTTCTCCATCTCTTTTTATGGGAACAATTATAAGTCCTGCCAAAGCTTTTCTGATGGCAAAACCTTTATTTCTTGCTTCTTCTTCTATGGCTGAAAACCATTCCTTTTGTTTTTGCTGAAACTCCTCAAGTATTTTATTCCTCTGTTTGTCATACTCCTTTGATTCAAAAGCCTTTGGAATCTCTGTTTTAAGAGTATTTATAAGATTTCCCATGTCATTTTGGAACTCCTTAGCTTTTCCTGCGGGAAGACTTACTGCTATTGGATTGTCAGGTTTTTTAAAGTTATAAAGATAACACCAGTCAGGAGGTATAGGTTCATTTTTAACTTTTTCTGAAAGAAGAGTCCTGATAGCACGCATCTTGCCCGTACCTTGAGCACCTAAGGCATATATATTAAAACCTTTTGCAGGTAGATTTAATCCAAAATCAAGTGCAGCAATGGCTCTGTCCTGTCCAATTGTGCCTGTAAGAGGTTTTTCATCAAGGGTTGTTTCAAATTTAAAAGTATATTCATCACATTTTTTATATACGTCTTGAGATGTTAACTTTAATATCATTTTTACCTCCTTGAAAAGTTTTTTTATTATAACACTTTATAATTAGGAATTAGGAAAATATCTTAGCTTCATTGACAAAATAATTTATTAAGTATTAAGATTTATTTTTAAAACTATGATTTTCCAAAATATTGGAGGTGATAATGGCAGAAGGAATTTTAGAGTTAACAACTTCTTCATGGGAAAGAGAAGTATTGAATTCAAAGGGTATAGTAATGGTGGATTTCTGGGCACCATGGTGTGGACCTTGTAGAATTATAGCTCCTACCATTGAAGAGCTTGCAAAGGAATATTTAGGAAAGATTAAGATAGGCAAACTTAATACTGATGAAAATCCTGAAGTAGCCTCACGATATGGAATAATGGGTATCCCAACTATAATGTTTTTCAAGGATGGGCAGAGAGTAGATCAGATAGTGGGCGTTGTACCTAAGTCTACTTTGAAGAGCAAGTTAGACAAACTTCTTAGCATATAAATTGTGAAAAAATTTATATTCTCCTTTTTCCTGTTTTTTCTTATTTTTTTAGATGAAGGGCAGGGAGCATTAAAGAAAGGTGACCTTGCCCCTGATTTTAACATAATAGGAATTGATGGTTATTCCTCAAATATTTATCAATTCAAGAGTAAGGTTATTTTAGTAGAATTTCTTTCAAAAAAATGTTTTGCTTGTGATATGGTTATTCCTGATATAAATCGTTTAAGAGAAAAGTTTTCTAATGAGCAATTGGTGATAATAGGCGTGCTATTTAGTGATGAGATATCAAATCTTGCAGAATTATATGACTTTTCAAAGGATAGAGGGATAAAATATCCCGTTTATTTTACAGATATTAAATATAAAAAGCTTTATAATGTTTTTGGTTTTCCAAATTTTTTTATCCTTAATGAAAAAAAACAGATAATCCAGATATACAGAGGGATCACAAGTGATACCTTTGGACTTTTAAATAGCGAGATTGAAAAAGTTCTTAAAAAAGGGGGGAAATAGGTGTTTGAAGCTTTATCAGATAAATTAGAATCTATATTTAAAAAACTCAAAGGAAAGGGAATTCTCAAAGAAGAAGACGTTGATGCTGCATTAAAGGAAATAAGAATTGCTCTTTTAGAAGCAGATGTTAATTTTAAGGTAGTAAAGTCTTTTATTGATAGAGTTAGACAGAAGGCAATAGGAAAGGAAATTCTTGAGAGCCTCTCTCCAGCTCAACAGGTTATAAAAATCGTATATGATGAACTTTGTGAGCTACTTGGTGGAAGTAGTTCAAAAATTTCATTAAATCCTAATCCACCTACAGTTTTGATGATGGTTGGATTGCATGGTTCTGGAAAGACCACAACTGCTGCTAAGCTTGCAAAAATTTTCAAAAAAGAAGGAAGACGTCCTATGCTTGTTGCAGCAGACCTGCAAAGACCTGCAGCAATTGAGCAGCTTGTAAAACTTGGTAAGATAATGGATGTTAAGGTTTTTCATTCATACGAGATAAAAGACCCGAGAACTCTATGTAAAGAAGCCCTAAAGACTGCAAAAATAGATAGAATGGACCCTGTAATAGTTGATACTGCTGGTAGAATGCATGTGGATGATGAGCTTATGAATGAGTTAAAGGATGTGAGAGAAATTCTTCAGCCTAAGGAAGTCTTATTTGTAGCAGATGCTATGACAGGGCAAGATGCAGTAAACATCGCAAAAAGTTTTAATGAAAAAATAGGTATAGATGGAGTAATTCTTACAAAGATGGATGGAGATGCAAGGGGTGGAGCTGCTCTCTCAATCAAAGAGGTTACAGGGAAGCCCATAAAATTAATAGGAACTGGAGAAAAAATAGACGCTCTTGAGGAATTTCATCCAGATAGAATAGCAAAAAGAATACTTGGCATGGGTGATGTTCTTTCTTTAATTGAACAAGCACAAAAAGCTTTTGATCAGAAGGAAGCAGAAAAACTTAAAGAAAAAATTGACAAGGAAAGTTTTACTTTTGATGATCTAAAAGAACAGATCAGAAAAATGAAAAAAATGGGTCCACTTGAACATATACTTTCTATGCTTCCTGGAGCCAATAAAATATTGAAAGATATAAAAATTGACGAAAAAGAGTTTGTAAGAGTTGAGGCAATTATAAACTCCATGACCCCTGAGGAAAGAAAAAATCCTAAAATTATTAATGCAAGTAGAAGAATAAGAATAGCTAAAGGAAGCGGTACCACTGTTACAGATGTAAATAGACTCATCAAGCAGTTTAATGAAATGAAGAAAATGATGAAAAAAATGAAGCATGGTAAGGGATTTAAGTTGCCAAAAATCTTCCCTTTCTAAGTTTTATTTTTTTATCGCTGCAAATAGTGAGATAAATATATTTATAATTTGGAATAATACCTTAAAAAAGAGAGAAAAAAATAGAAAAAAGTAAATATTTGCCAATTTTAGCCATAAAAAAGCAATATGTTTTAATTTTAGCTCTTGCTTAGAAATTCAAAATCCAGTTATATTAGCACTCAATAGGGTTAGTTGCTAATAATCAAAAAATCTAATAAAAGGAGGAGGCTATGAAGATTAAACCACTCAAGGACAGAGTTGTTGTGAAGTATTCTTCAGAGGAACTTGAAAAAACCCCAGGTGGAATCTATGTCCCGGATGTAGCCAAAGAGAAGCCGCAGAAGGGAACTGTTATTGAAATTGGTTCAGAGGTAAAAGAGGTAAAAGTTGGAGATACTGTTCTTTTTGACAAGTATGCAGGTTCTAAAATTAAAGTTGATGATGTAGAGTATTTAATCATCAAAGAAGAAGAAATTCTCGGTATTGTGGAAAAATAAAAAGTTTGAAAAGGAGGGTATGATATGGCAGCAAAGCAGTTAATATTTGGTGATGGAGCAAGACAGGCTGTATTAAGAGGTATAACAATTCTTACAGACGCTGTAAAAGCAACATTGGGACCAAGAGGAAGGAATGTTGTTATTGACAGGAAATTTGGCTCTCCCAATGTAACAAAAGATGGAGTGACTGTTGCAAAGGAAATAGAACTCAAAGAACCCTTTGAAAACATGGGTGCTCAGCTTGTTCGTGAAGTTGCCTCAAAAACCTCAGACGTAGCAGGTGACGGAACAACTACTGCTACTGTACTTGCTTATGCAATTTATAAGGAAGGACTTAAATATGTCTCTGCTGGAGCTAACTCAATGGATCTGAAGAGAGGAATTGATAAAGCAGTTGAAGCAGTAGTAGAAGAGCTCAAAAAAATATCAAAACCTGTTGTAAATAAGAAAGAGATTGCACAGGTTGGAACCATTTCAGCAAACAATGATTCTTCAATCGGCGAACTCATTGCAGAAGCTATGGATAAGGTTGGTAAGGATGGCGTAATAACCGTTGAGGAAGCAAAAGGAATGGCTACAACCCTTGATATTGTTGAGGGAATGCAGTTTGACCGTGGTTATATTTCACCTTATTTTATCACGGATCCAGAGAGACTTGAGTGTGTTCTTGAGGATACCTTTGTTTTGATTCATGACAAGAAAATTTCAAGCATGAAAGACCTTCTTTCCATTCTTGAGCAGATCGCAAGAATGGGAAGACCACTTCTTATTATTGCAGAGGATGTTGAAGGTGAAGCTCTTGCTACATTAGTAGTAAACAAGCTTCGCGGAGTTCTTCAAGTTTGCGCTGTTAAAGCTCCTGGCTTTGGAGAGAGAAGAAAGGCTATGCTTGAGGATATTGCCATACTCACAGGTGGTACAGTAATATCTGAGGATATAGGTCTTAAGCTTGAAAATATAAAAATAGAAGACCTTGGCAGAGCAAAAAAGATTATTATTGATAAGGACAATACAACAATTGTTGAAGGTGCAGGAGACCCACAGAAAATTCAGGCAAGAATCAAACAGATAAAGGTTCAGATTGATGAGACCACATCAGACTATGACAGAGAAAAACTTCAGGAACGCCTTGCAAAACTTGCAGGTGGAGTGGCAAGAATCAATGTTGGTGCTGCTACTGAATCTGAAATGAAGGAAAAGAAAGCAAGAGTTGAAGATGCTTTAAATGCAACCAGAGCTGCAGTTGAGGAAGGAATTGTTCCTGGTGGTGGAGTAGCTCTTCTCAGATGTCAAAAAGCACTAAAAGGTCTTAAGCTTGAAAACCATGACCAGCAACTTGGTGTTGATATTATAAAGAAAGCACTTGAAGAGCCAATAAAACAGATTATTGCTAATGCAGGTGTTGAGGCTACATTAATTGTTGAAAAAGTAAAGGAAAGTAAGAACATCAACTACGGATATGATGCCTATGTAGAAAAATTTGTAGACATGATGGAAGCTGGTATCATTGACCCAACCAAAGTTACAAGAATAGCTCTTCAGAATGCTGCTTCAGTTGCTGGACTCATGCTTACCACAGAAGTTTTGGTAGCAGAGATGCCTGAAGAGGAAAAGAAAACACCGATGCCTTCACCTCCTGACATGTACTAATTATTTATAACAAAAAATTTAAAGGGCAGAGTCAGAACTCTGCCCTTTTTTTATGTTATGATATATATAAAGTAAAAAATTTATATGGAGGACAGATGAAGGTTATTCTTAAAGAGGATGTGCCCACCTTAGGAAAAGCAGGTCAAATTATTAATGTAAAAGACGGTTATGCAAGAAACTTTCTAATTCCAAGGGGTCTTGCTTTTGTAGCTGATGAAAAGAATATAAAGCTTTTAGAGTATCAAAAGAAAAAAATTGAAGAAGAAGCAAAGAAGAAGCGTCAAGATGCTGAATCAGTTGCTCTAAGACTCTCTGAGATTCAACTTACTATCAAAGCAAAGGCAGGTGAAGATCACAAGCTTTTTGGTTCAGTTACATCAAAAGATATAGCTGAAGCATTGGAAAAGCAAGGATTTTCAATTGATAAAAAGCAGGTCAACATAGTAGAACCTATCAAAAGATTAGGAGAATACGAGGTGGAAGTAAAATTGCATTCAAATATTATCACAAAAATTAAAGTAAATATTATAGCTGAGTAATGGCTTATTTAAAGAGCATAGAAACATCTATTGATAGGCTACCACCTCAAAGCCTGGAAGCTGAACAGGCTGTCTTAGGAGCAATAATTCTTGAGGGAGAGTCAATAACAAAGGCAATAGAAATATTGTCCCCAGAGGATTTTTATAGAGAAGCTCACAGAAAAATCTATAATTCCATGCTTGAGCTTTTTAATAAAAATGAACCTATAGACCTAATTACAATCACTGAACATCTGCGAGACAAAGGTGAACTGGAAGAAGTTGGAGGACTTCCCTATCTTAGCACTCTTGCTACAGTTGTACCTACTGCAGCCAATATAAGATATCATGCTAAGCTTGTTAGAGAAAAGGCACTTATGAGAGCAGTTATTCGTGCTTGCACAGAAATTGTAACAAAAGTTTATGAAGAACCAGAAGATGCTGAGGAAATGCTTGATTATGCCGAAAAGTTAATTTTTGAGATTTCAGAAAAAAGAACTAATACGAGCCTTTTCCAGATGAAAGAAGTTGTTAAGAGTACTCTTAAAATGATAGAGTCCATGTATGAAAGGAAGGCTGTTATAACAGGGATTCCTTCAGGATTCAAAGATTTAGATGAGCTTACAAGTGGATTTCAACCAGGAGATTTGATAATTATTGGTGGACGTCCAGGAATGGGAAAGACAGCCTTTTCTCTTAATATTGCTCAACACGTTAGTGTCGAGCTTGGAGAACCTGTTGCTTTCTTCAGTCTTGAGATGTCAAAAGAACAGATCGGCTTCAGGCTTTTTAGTTCTCTTGCCATGGTGAATGCATCTGCTTTGCGAAAAGGATTTATTGGTAAAAGAGATTGGGAAAGGGTAACTGAAGCTGCTGTTAAGTTAAGTGAAGCTCCTATTTATATAGATGATGCCTCACAAATGAGCGTTCTTGAGATAAGAGCAAAGGCAAGAAGGCTTAAAATGGAAAAAGGAAAATTAAGTCTTATAATAATAGACTATTTACAGCTTATGCGAAGCAGAACAGCATATGATAGAAGAGAGCAGGAAATATCTGAAATTTCTCGTTCTCTGAAAGCTATGGCAAAAGAACTGAAAGTACCTGTGATTGCTCTTAGTCAGTTAAATCGTTCTGTAGAAAAGACCACAGATAGACGTCCTACTCTGGCTAATTTAAGAGAATCTGGAGCAATAGAACAAGATGCAGATGTAATAATCTTTCTTTACAGGGATGAAGTTTATAACAAAAAAAATACAGCCAATAAAGGCAAAGCAGAAGTAATAGTAGCAAAACAGAGAAACGGTCCTACTGATACTGTCTATCTGACATTTCTTAGTGACTATACACGTTTCCTTGATTTTACAGATAAATACATGGGAACAGAAATAGAAGAGGACATGTAGTATGACCATAAGAAAGCCTGCTGTAGCTGGTTATTTTTATCCTTCAAATCCAAGAGAATTAATTTCTGAAATAGAAGAGTATATGCCCTTACGAGGAACCCTTGACGCTTTAGGTGCTATATCTCCTCATGCTGGATATATCTACTCAGGACATGTGGCAGGTGCGGTTTATTCTAAAATTAAACCAAAAAATGTTTATATTCTTATTGGACCAAATCATACTGGCTATGGAGCAGATATATCAGTAATGACCGAGGGGCAGTGGGAAATACCCATTGGGAAAATTGATATTAAGCAAGACCTTTCAAATGCAATAATTGAAAAAGTTGCATTAGCAAAAAAAGACTCTCAGGCTCATCTTTATGAACACTCTCTGGAGGTTCAGCTTCCCTTCATCTATAAGCTAAATCCTGATGCTAAAATTGTTCCCATTATATTGAAGATGATAGACCTTAAAAGTTCTATAGAGCTTGCAAATGCTATATCTTCTGCACTGAAAGAGCTTAATCTTACAGAACAATCAATTATTATTTCAAGTACGGATATGAGTCATTATTTGCCGGATGATTTAGCAAGAAAGGTTGATTCCTTGGCAACAGAAAAAATAAAAAATTTTGATCCAGAAGGTCTTTACCACACCGTTTTATCCCATAAAATTTCCATGTGTGGATTCCTTCCAACGGTAACAATGCTATATGCAACAAAAATGCTTGGAGCGAGGGAGGTTCAGATTGTGAAGTATACAACCTCTGCAGAAGTTAGCAGAGATTATGATAAAGTTGTAGGTTATTTAGGTGCGATTGTCCTCTAAACTTCCTTTAACTTCAGCTATTTTAGCAGGTGGTAAATCAACAAGAATAAAAAAAACAAAATGCTTGATCACTATAAATAACGAAAAAATAATAGAAATATTACTTAAAAAATTGAAAAATATTTTCCATGAGATTTTCATAATTACAAATTTTCCAGAGCTTTATTTCAATTATGGTTATCCTTTAATAGGTGATATATATCCCTTTAAAGGTCCTATGGCAGGGATACATGCAGCAATGAAGAATTCTAAATATGATGTTTTTGCCTTTGCCTGTGATATGCCATTTATAGAGGAAACATTAATTTTTGAACTTGCAGAAAAACATTTCCTAAAAAATACAGACATTACAGTCTCTTCTTTCAAAGATAAACTTTATCCCCTACCCGGTATTTATTCAAAACATATTTTCTCTTACATAGAAAATTTATTGTCAGAAGATAAGCTCAGTATGAGGAAATTAATACATGATGTTAAGTCTCAAATAATTGAAGTTGCAAAATTAGATAAGGAAGGAGTATCTTTTATTAATATAAACACGCAGGAAGATTTAGAAAATTTAAAAAGGAGGAATTAAAATGTTCGGATTAGGAACACAGGAATTACTCATTATTCTTGTAATAGTAATTGTACTTTTTGGTGCAACAAGACTACCCCAAATCGGCAGAGGAATTGGCGAGGCTATAAAGAACTTTAAAAAGGCAACCTCTGAAAAAGAAGAGATAGATGTAACACCCAAAAAGGAAAATCCAGAAGACAAGAAATAAATGTGAGCAGATTTCTTCAGGCAGATATTGATTTAAGAGCTTTAATTCACAACTTTCAGTTTATAAAATCTATCGTAAAAGAAGCTAACCAGAAAAATAAAATAGTTGCTATTGTTAAAGCAGATGCTTATGGTCATGGAGCAGTAGAGATATCCAGGACCTTACAAAAAGAGAAAGTTGACTATTTAGGAGTAGCCTTTTATGAAGAGGCTGTTTTGTTAAGAGATGCAGGAATAAACTGCCCAATTTTGCTTCTTTTTGACAGAGAGATTGAAGGCATATTTAAATACAACTTAACCCCGGTAATATTTGATATAAAGCATGCAGAAAAACTATCAAGGTATGCAAAAAAGAAGAATGTAGTGTTTTCAGTACATGTTAAAGTAGAGACAGGTATGGGAAGGCTTGGACTCTATAAAAATATCTGTGAGCAGGTTATAAAAATTGCTAATATGCCTAATTTAAAACTGGAAGGAGTAATGAGTCATCTATCTGTAGCTGAGGATCGTGATTGGAGCTTGCAACAGATAAATAAATTAAAAGAATTGAAAAATTGTCTTAAAACCTTAAGAATTAATCCTATATTCCATATTGCCAATTCTGCTGGGCTTTTTTTAGACAAAGCACTATTTGATGCTGTGAGACCTGGACTTATTTTGTATGGTTATGCAACAAATAGAAGTCTACAAGGTATAACACCTTGTATGACAGTAAAAACTAAAATTCTTGATATAAGAAGACTTCCTAAAAATACTCCCATAAGTTATGGAAAAACTTTCATAACTAAAAGAGACAGCCTTATTGGTGTTATACCCATAGGATATGCTGATGGATATTTCAGAAGATTAAGTAATAGAGGCTTTATGATTGTAAAGGGCAAAAAAGCCCCTGTAGTTGGTACAGTCTGCATGGACCTTACAATGATTGATCTTACAGAAATTCAGGAAGCAAAAATAGGAGATGAAGTAATAATACTTGGAAGTTCTGGAGAAGAAAAAATTACAGCATGGGACATTGCTGATTGGTCAGATACAATTGCCTACGAAGTTTTAACATCTCTTGGAAGCAAAGCCAAAAGAAAATATATCTATTAAAGGGAGGTAATAGAAAATGATTTCTGAAAGAGCAAAGAAAGTTAAACCGTCACCAACTCTTGCCGTTGACTCAAAAGCAAAGGAAATGAAAACGAAAGGTTTAGATGTTGTAAATTTTGGTGTAGGAGAGCCAGATTTTGATACCCCTGAGCATATTAAAGAATCAGCCATAAAAGCAATAAAAGATGGATTCACAAAATATACTCCCGTTGGTGGAATTGATGAACTTAAAGAAGCAATTATTGAAAAACTTGAAAAGGAAAATGGTCTTAAATATAAAAAAGAAAATATTCTTGTCTCCTGCGGAGCTAAACACTCTCTTTATAACATTGCTCAGGCACTGTTTGGTCCTGGAGATGAAGTAATAATACCAGCACCTTACTGGGTATCATATCCGGATCAGGTTTTGCTCAATGATGCAACGCCAGTGATTGTAGATACTTACGAGAAAGATGATTTTATGCTATTACCCGAAGCTTTAAAAGAAAAAATAACACCTAATACAAAAGCTATTATAATAAACTCTCCGTCAAATCCCACAGGTTTTATTTATGATGAAAAAACTTTACAAGCAATAGCTGAAATAGCCCTCAAAAACAATCTTTATATAATATCTGACGAGATTTACGAAAAACTTATTTATGATAACAATAAACATATAAGTATAGCCTCTTTCAGTGAAGAAATAAAGGAAAAAACAATTGTCGTAAATGGTTTAAGTAAATCTCACGCCATGACAGGATGGAGAATAGGATATGCTGCAGGACCTGTTGAAATTATAAAGGCAATGACAAACATTCAGAGTCAGTCCACATCAAATCCTACATCAATAGCTCAAAAAGCAGCAGTTGCTGCATTGAAGGGTCCTCAGGATTTTG
Source organism: Thermodesulfovibrio sp. (assembly GCA_026415595.1). Classification (GTDB taxonomy): domain Bacteria; phylum Nitrospirota; class Thermodesulfovibrionia; order Thermodesulfovibrionales; family Thermodesulfovibrionaceae; genus Thermodesulfovibrio. The sequence goes on from JAOAGU010000001.1 coordinate 20,074, forward strand.
TTGAGATAATGAGAAAAGAGTTTGAAAAAAGAAGAAACTATCTTGTAGATGAATTGAACAAAATTTTTGGAATTTCCTGTAAAATGCCAAAGGGAGCCTTTTATGCATTTCCTAATGTCAACAAAATTCTATCCAAAAAAGTAAACTCATATGAAATTAATTCATCTATGGATTTAAGCATTTATCTTCTTGAGAAAGCACAGGTTGCCCTTGTCCCTGGCTCTGCCTTCGGAGCTGAAGGTTATATTAGAATATCCTACGCTACAAGTATAGATAATCTTAAGAAAGGTATAGAAAGAATAAAAAAAGCCTTGGAAGAAATTTCATGAATGAATTTAAATTTGGATATGTTGCTTTAATTGGAAAACCAAACGTGGGAAAATCTACCCTTCTTAATACAATTTTAGGGGAGAAAGTTTCTATAGTTACTGAAAAACCTCAAACAACTCGTAATAAGATAATTGGAATAAAAAATACTTCCAATGCTCAGATAGTTTTTGTTGATACTCCAGGTATGCATAGACCAAAGCATAAACTTGGAGAGTTTATGGTGAAACAATGTCATGAGGCAATGGAATTAGTAGATATGATTATTCTTATGGTTGAGCCTGAACCTCCTAAGGAAGCTGATCTATTAATTATTGAAAAATTAAGGAAAATAAATAAACCTGTTATTCTTGCAATAAATAAAATAGATACAATAATGAAACAGCAGCTTTTACCGTTGATTGATTTATATAAAGACCTTTTTCCATTTAAGGAAATCATACCAATTTCTGCTTTAAAAAATGACGGAGTTGACAGACTCCTTGATAGGATAATTTCTTATTTACCAAAGGGAGAAAAACTATATCCCGAAGATATGCTGACAGACATGACAGAGCGATTTATTGTTGCTGAATTTCTAAGAGAAAAAATAATTAAATATACAGAAGATGAAATTCCTTACTCTGTTGCAGTAGATATTGAAAAATGGGAAGAAAGCGAGACTCTGCTCAGAATAGGAGCTAATATTTATGTTGAAAGAGAAGGTCAAAAAATTATTATAATAGGTAAAAAAGGAGAAAAACTTAAAAAAATTGCTACAGAAGCAAGGCTTGATATGGAAAGGCTTTTAGGCATAAAAATTTTTCTTGAAGTATGGGTAAAAGTTAGAAAAAAATGGAGACAAAAAGAAATATTATTAAAATCATTGGGGTATTAAAATGTTGATAGAAATGAAAGTAGAAGGATTGCTTTTTGATCCAAGAAGTGGTATGTATATTCTTTTACTTCAACAAGTAGATGGCGATGAAACTCTTCCTATATGGATTGGAAAACCTGAGGCTGATTCTATAGCATTAGCCTTAGGTAAAGTAATAACACCAAGACCTTTAACTCATGACTTGATTAAAAATATATTAGAAGAGTTAGAGGTAAAAATAACAAAAATTGTAATTACTGATCTAATTGATAACACCTATTATGCCTTGATATATGCCTTTGATGGAATAAAAGAAAAAACCATTGACTCCCGGCCTTCCGATGCTGTAGCCTTAGCCTTAAGAGTTCAAGCTCCCATATTTGTTGAAGAGGGGATTTTTGAATTAAGAAAAGGCGATGAATTAGAAGAATGGCTTAAAAATTTAAAGCCTGAAGATTTCGGCAATATTATGTAGTTTGATGATATATTCCTCTGAAGCTATTGTCCTTGAAAATAAAGAATACGGTGAAGCAGATTTAATCGTAACTTATCTAACAAGAGAATTTGGTATTTTAGACCTTTTTGCTAAAAGTCCAAGAAAAATTAAAAGTAGATTCGGAAGTTCCCTTGAACCTTTGACTTACTCCAAGATTTCTTTTATCGGAAGAGAGGATAAACTTCAAAAAATTATACAATCTGATATTTTATATCCTTTTCAAAAAATTAGAGAAAATTATAAAACTCTTTTAAAATTAGCTGAGATAGTAAGATGGATTATTCAATTTTCTCCCAAGAAAGAGAAAAATCCAGAATTATTTAATCTGATGCTTACTGTTTTGAAGGAAATTGAAAATAGTAATAAGCATGAAAATTATATACTTTTTTTAAAAATCAAGATTTTAAGCATATTAGGATATCTTCCCGATATTAGGTACTGTGGCGTGTGCGGAAAAATGTTAAATGGAGAACATTACTATCTAAAGGGGTTTATTCTATGCAGTAATTGTTTATATAAAAATGGTTTTGAGGATATAGATAACAAAACAAAGGACTCATACATGATTCCAAGAGGTGTTATGAATTTTTTAAATTCTTTCTTAAAATGGCAACTCCCCTATTTAGAAAGAGTTAAAATTAATGAAAAATTAATGAATCAGGTGGAAAGTTTCATAAAAAAGCATATCTCTCTTACTGTTAAATTATGATATTATAATAAAAAGAGAAAGATATTTAGCGGAGGAATAAATGAAAGAACAAAAGCCAATGTGTGTAATATGTGCTTGGAAAGCAACATGTCAAAAACAATTTTCATTAAAAGCAGGGCAAAAATGTCCAGATTTTGTAAGAGATGTCACAATAAAAATTGAAGAAGAGGAGGATAAAGAAGAAGAGATTGAGAAAAAGGATAAATAATAACGGTATCCTCCTAAATGGAATTTTTTAACTCCTTTTTACTCACTTTTATTCCTCTTTTTGTTGCTATTGATGCACCTGGTATCTTACCTATCTATATCTCCTTAGTAGAGGGAATACCTGATAATCAAAAGAAGAGAATTGCCAGACAGTCAGTTATAACTGCTTTTTTTGTAGCTCTCTCATTTCTATTCCTTGGGAATATTTTTTTTTCAATTCTCGGAATAGCATTGGAAGATTTTATGATAGCAGGTGGTATTCTACTGTTAATTTTATCAATCTCTGAGATATTAAGAGTAAAAGAAAGGGAATTTGCTATAACTGACACATTGGGAGTTGTGCCAATAGGAACACCTCTTTTAGCAGGACCAGCCACACTAACTACTTTGATTATTCTTGCAGGCACTTATGGATATCCAATAGTAATATTTTCTCTTTTTCTTAATCTTTTAATCGCATGGATAATGCTTGAAAAGGCTCAGAGTTTAGTAAAAATTTTTGGTATTTATGGTATAAAGGCTTTTGCAAAGGTTATGGCTTTACTTTTAAGTGCAATAGCAATAAGCTTAATCAAAAGAGGATTGATAAAAATTTTAAATTTGGCATAATTTAATGAGGGGATTAATACACATATATACAGGCGAAGGTAAAGGAAAAACAACTGCAGCAGTAGGTTTAACAATTAGAGCAATCGGAAACGGACTCAAGGTCCTATTTGTTCAATTCATAAAAGAAAGTTTTAGTGGTGAAATCTCTATTTTAAGTAAATTTCCCGAACTAATAGATATTTATAAATGTAGTACTGGATTTGTACATGAAGAAAAAAAGATAAATCAAAGAGAAAAAATAAAAAGTTGCATTGAAGAATTAAAGATTAAAATCAAAACCGAAAAATATGACATGATAGTTTTTGATGAGTTGGCAGTAGCAATAAACTTAGGCTTAATATCAAAAGATGAGACAGAAAATTTTCTGTCTCTTATCAATAAAAACACGGAGATTATCATTACAGGAAGAGGTGCACCGCAATGGCTTATTGACAAAGCAGATTTAGTAACAGAAATGAAAAAAATCAAACATTACTTTGAAAAAGGAATTTCAGCTCGAAAGGGGATAGAGTATTGATGAAACCTTATACTGTAGTGTATCTGTTAAGGCATGGTGAGACAGATGGTCCTAAAAGGGTCTATAAGGGGCATATTGACGTGCCTCTCAGTAAAAGAGGAGTAGAACAGGTTGAGAAGGTAGCAGAGAAATTAAAACATGTAATTGCTAAATATCCATTCGAAAAAACAATAATTCTCTCTTCACCACTAAAAAGAGCTGTTAAAACTGCTGAAATCATTGGTGAAGCCCTATCAATAGAGATAATTCCGATGGAAATACTTAAGGAAAGAAGTTTTGGTAAATGGGAAGGAATGTCTTTAGATGAGATTGTCTCTGCCTATCCTGACGATTTTGAACGATGGAGACAAAATCCTGCAAAATTTTCGCCTCCAGAAGGTGAAAGCACACTTGATGTGAGTAATAGAGCAAAAAGGGCAATTGAGCATATTTTGAAAGAATACAAAGACCATAGAGTATTGATAACAGCTCACGGAGGTATAAATAGGGTTATTCTTTGTAATCTTTTAAATATTCCTCTTGAGAACATATTCAAGATTGAGCAAGATTTTGCTTGTGTAAACATCATAGAATTCTATGATAAATTTCCGGTAGTAAAGCTAATAAATGGTGTTTTCTGGAGATGAATTTTATTGAAAAAATATATCTCTTTTTTTATCTGAGAAAAAAAAGGAGAGACCTGCAAAATCAAAAAAGACTGACTTTTCCTGTCGTAAGTATTGGTAATATTACCTTAGGTGGAACAGGGAAAACTCCTTTTACAATGACCTTAGCAAAAGAGTCTATCAAGAGAAACTTCACACCTATTATCCTAACAAGAGGTTATAGAGGAAAGCTTAAAGGTCCTTTGGTAGTTTTGATGAGTTACAGCGCAAAAGATGTAGGAGACGAACCATTATTAATGGCTACAGAGGGCTTAACTGTAATAAAGAGTATTGACAGATATGAAGGGGGTATCTTTGCAATAAAGGAGTTTAGACTTACAAAAAAGGATAAAGTTTTTTTTATTCTTGATGACGGATTTCAACATTGGAGGCTTTACAGGGACTTAAATATCCTGCTTATTGATGGCAGCCTTCCTTTACTAAGGAGTAAACTATTTCCTCTTGGAATTCTCAGATCTCCTCTAAATGAATTAGATGAGGCAGATTTTGTTTTCATAACCAAAGAGAGAAACGAGGAACTGAGGCTCTATTTAGACAACTTCAGTTCTGTAGATCACTATTATGCTCCTCTAAGAATAAAAGGTTTCTACAACGTAGTTGGTGATGCTATAGAACCATACGGTAAAAGTGCTTTTGTTTTTGCAGGAATTGGAAATTTTGATTTTTTTTTGGAAAGCTTAAGAAGATCAAGGATTGAAATATTGGGATTTAAAAAATTTATTGACCACAAATTTTACAGTAAGCAAAATCTTAAGGAAATAAAAAAAATAGCAAAAGAGGCAGAACTAATAATCACAACCAAAAAGGACTTTGTTAAGATAAGGGATTATATTGATATTTTTGAGGGAAGACTCTGTTATCCTGAAATATATTTAGAAATAGAGGAGGATGCATTAGAGAAAATTTTTTCAAAGCTTGAAAAGTTATTTATTTAAGCTTTTAATGCCTCCTCTGTAATTTTATTAATCATCATTTTAAAAATGACTCTGTGGAATGGATACATTAAATACCAATAGAGTCTTCCCCGAAGTCCTTTTGGAAGAAAGTAAGCTGTCTGGACAAATATATCCTCATCTATCAAAAACTCAAGCCATGCCTTGCCTGGTAATTTCATCTGTGCTTCAAGAAGAAGTCTTTGACCTTCTGCAATATCAATTACCTTCCAAAAATCAATTACATCACCAACTCTTAGCTCATGTGAGGTTCTTCTGCCTCTATTAAGTCCGTATCCACCTAAAAGTTTATCAATCAATCCCCTTATTCCCCATAGAAAATTTAAGGCATACCAGCCCCTTTGTCCTCCTAAGTTTTTGCATATTTCAAATATATTTTTTGCCACCTCAGGCTCAATCTTTTTAGCGTATCTATCAACATAAACAGCCTTTGATATTTCAGGTATATGTGGCACATCGCATACAAGTCCCTTAGAACTGTCACACCAACGACTAATCACCTGATTTTTTTCAATCTCCTCAAGGGCTTGCCTAATTGCTTTTTTAAAAGGTGTTACTCTTATGTGAGGAAAGTATTTTTCTGCATTATCATTATTTTTAACTGTCTTTGACTTTAATCCTAACACAAGCTCCCTTGCCAGTTCAAAATTTACAGGAGTAAAAAGTACAAGCCAATAAGAAGAAAGTTTTGGAGTAAGCACAGGAACATCTATTATAAATCTTTTCAATCCTAAAACCTCTGCTGTCTCAAGCATCATCTCTTTAAAAGTCATCTGAGGCATTCCTATATCAATTTTTCCATGGATTGGATTCTCAGAAAATATGGCAGATTTAAGATAATTTATAACATCATCTATGAATATGGGACAGGTAGGCGTATTAACCCACCGAGGAGTAATCATGATTGGAAGTTTTTCCACAAGATTCCTCAATATTTCAAAACTTGCACTACCAGAACCAATGATTACACCAGCCCTAAACCATGCTGCCTTTACTTTGTCTGGCTTTGAACTTAAAATCTCACCTGTTCTGTATCTGCTTCTTAAATGGGGACTTGCATCTTTTAACTCTCCAAGTCCGCCAAGATATATAATCTGTTTTACCCCTGCTTTTTCGCAGGATTCTATGAAATTTTTTGCACTTATCCGTTCCTTTTCCTCATAGTCTTTACTTTTTCCCATCATGTGTATAAGATAGACTGCCACATCAACATCTTTAAGACATCTTTCTAAAACTGGGATATTGAAAGTGTCACCCTCATAAATTTCACATCTCTCAGCTATTGAATACTCAAGCTTATTTTTATTTCTTACTAAAAGCCGTATTTTAATGGATTCATCTAAAAGATTATAAAGAAGCCTTCTACCTACAAAACCTGTTGCTCCAGTGATTAAAACAGTTTTCATGAATTATTAGATAGATTAATGGCTATGACCCTTTTCTGAATGGCCACCTGCTATTAGATAGATGGTATCTGAGGGGGATAGATTTTCAAAAAAAACACTTTCTTCTTCCACAATATGAAAAGCTTCTCCTTCCTTAAGTATTCCTTCCCAAATACCTGTAACCTTAACCTCACCTTGCAGTATTAGCACGATTTCTTCATGACCCTTGCCAGGTTTAATAAGTCTTTGTTTTTCAGCTGGTCTAAGCACTCCATAAATCATATAGCATGCATGCGAATTGGTGAGTTCAGAGCCAATTATAAATTCACCAGAGGTTATTTCTTTAAGTTTTTCTTTAAGTTCTAAAATTTTCATTTTTTAATTTTACTATGTAAAGGGGATAAATGCAAGAAGAAAAGTTTTTTCATTAATAGTTTTTGTAAAATGGACAAGTATTTAGGAAATTATAGAATTAACTTACAAAAAAAGCCTACAAAAAGACTATCAATGGATTCATAATAATATTAATGAAGAAAGGAGATTCATTATGGTAAATATCAATGAGAAAACAAAAGCAGAGATGATTCTAAAATTTAATTGGGAGTCTAATATTGGAAAGCATGAAGAATTACAGTTTTGCAATCTAAATGTATGGAGAGATATGGAATTTTTTCCAGAGAAAGTTAGAGAAAATCTATGGGGTAAAAAGAGAGGCGATAGCTTCAAAGTTCAATTTTCAAAAGGTGAACTTTTTAATTTTTCTGAGGACAATATAGTAGAATTAAAAAATACTCAGTTTATACCTCAAAAGCTACAAAGAACATTAATGAATCCTCGGCTTGGCAGATTTTATCCACTTGGATTTTTTAGGGGATTACAGGGAGTTTTTCCTCAAAATTTTAAACCTACAAGGGTGATAGGAATTGATAAAGAGACAATTAAAATTGACACAAATCTACCAATTTCTAAATATGATTTAGAAATAGAAGTTTATATTTTGGATGTCAGAAAAAAATTTTCAGAGGTAGGAGGGGAATGTAAAGATTGGTGTGCCCTTTCTCTTGAAAATGGACCTGGCATGCAAGTGAGATATAACGGCTTACCAACAGACTTTGAAATTGAAAATCCAGATAGTTTCAAACGAGAAGATGAAGGTGAAGACACAAATTTCTATAAAGAACCAAGAATCACAACCCACATAGATTCAAAGGCTCATGAAAACTTATTAGACCTTTATACAAAAATTCTACCTAAAAAGGGAAAAGTTCTTGACCTTATGAGCAGTTATCAATCGCATATACCAAAGAATGAATATTTAAAAGTTATAGGGCTTGGACTTAATGAAGAGGAAATGAGGCAGAACATTAGACTCAGCGACTTTTTTGTTCATGACCTTAATAAAGAAACAAAACTTCCATTTGGAGATGAAGAGTTTGAAGTTATTGTTTGCGATCTTTCTATTGAGTATGTTGTAAATCCTATTGAATTAATTAATGAAGTAAAGAGGATTCTTAAAAAGGGTGGCATATTTACAGTTAGTTTTTCAAATAGATATTTTCCCACAAAGGTCATAAAACTCTGGATTGATCTTCATGAATTTGAAAGAATGGGTTATGTTTTAGAGTTGTTATTAAGAACTGAGGGATTTATAAACTTTAAGACTTTCTCAATCAGAGGCTTTATGAGACCTTATGAAGATAAGTATTTTGGATGTTCGTTTCTATCAGACCCTATCTATTTAGTATATGCTCAAAAGGCGTAGTGAAAAGGTAACAGTAGTTGGAGGCGGTATTGCTGGTGTATGCACCTCTGGTCTATTGTCAAAAAAGGGTTATAAGTTTAAGCTATTTGAGATTATAAATTCTGTAGTAAAGTTTATGAAGTAACAAAGAGAGTTTTAACTAATCGATATTACTATAATTTTTTCTTCACTCAAAGAAACTACCAAAAGCTTTTTAAGTATGCGGAATCTTATCTTAAAGTATTTTAGAGAATTTTTAATCTCTGCAGAAAGAGGTATAAAAGAGTATCTTAATAATATTGACAAAGATTATTATGATTTTATGGATTCTCATGTAAAAATTATTGTACAAAGCAGTATTGAGAGAATAAATTTTCTAATACTGCTGCTTTGTCTTGGCTATCCTTTCACTGGCATAGGTTATTCAGAGGAGGGAATGGGAAGATTAATAGAGGCAATTGCAAAGGATTCCGACATTTATCTAAAGACAGAAGTAAAATCAATAAAAAGGTATAACGAAGGCTTAATTATAAAGGGAGATTTTGGCAAAGAAATTTTTGACAGAGTAATTCTCGCCTATCCAGTATTTGAAGATATGAATACTATAGAGGATGAAAATCTTAAGGATTATTTTAGAAAATACATTCATCTAATCACTGAAGAGTTAAGAAAGACAATGAAAAACATACTGTATTTACAGTATCTACGCATACCAGAGCTTCCTATTGGATAAATCTTCAAAGAGAAATTTATGATATAAAAAAAGAACGGATAAAGGAGAAAATTTTAGAAGTAATGAAAGAGACCTTTGAATTAGAGAATAAAAGTTTTATTCTTTCCTTTCTCGCAACACCAGAGACTTTTTTCAGATACTTAGGTAGAAGAAGTGTAGGAGGGATTCCAATTACAAGAGAAAATGTTTTTTGGAGAATTCCTTCTAATTTTACTCCCTTTAATAATTTATACTTAGTTGGAGATAGTTATTTCTCCTATCAGGGATGGATTGGAATTTCTATGGGATTAAGAAATTTAATGGAACATTTTAATGAGTAAATTTGAGCTTAAAATAAGCCCTTTAGATTGGCTTTTTATAATTATTGTGGCGATCATTTTTTCCTCTGTATTATCTACAATAATATTTATAACTCTTAATTCAAGCTGGGAACACAGCTTAATAGTAGGTGCGATATTAGGATTTTGCCTTGCCTTTATCTCTATCGCTCTAATATCAGTTAACAATAGATATATACTGCCTAAAATCAATAAAACCGCTATCTGGTGGATTATTTCGGCAATATTAGCATTTTTTGCAGGCTATATAGGATTTTACTTCGCTTTCTTTTTAGTTAAAAGCCTATACATTCCGATACCAGTTGGTATATTAAGTAATATAGACATTTTAGCCCTCTTTTCAGGTTTACTCAATTATCTTATGGGCTTAATTATTTATCTTTTTGTCAGAATGAAGACTAAAAAACAGGAAATTGAAACTCTTTTTACTGAAGGGAGAATTTTCTCTCTAAATACTCAGCTTAATTCTCATTTTCTCTTTAATGTTTTAAATAGTATTATTGAACTGCTTAGAGTAGACAGCAATAAAGCTGAAGAAGCTTTGATCAAACTTGGTAGATTTTTCAGAAAAGCTCTAAATGAAGACCCTATTATAAAAATATCTGAAGAACTTGATAATGTTAGGACATATGTAGAACTTGAAAATTTAAGATATAATGGACTTATACAGTTGAATGTTGTAGACGAAGAAAAGGTTGCTAAAATTTTAATTCCTCGTTTTTCTATTCAACTTTTAGTTGAGAATGCTATCAAACATGGATTTACAGGAAAGGATTTAAATATTGAAATTTTATTTAAAAATTTAGACTCATCTGTTATGATTCATGTATTAAATGATGGCAAAAAAATTGAGAATTTAAATTTTGGGACAGGGCTCACGAATCTTACCAAACGGCTTAAAGTGCTTTGCAATGGTGAATTGGAATTCATACAAAAGGAAAAAAATGAATTTATAATAAATCTACCTAAATGAAAATTTTAATTGTAGACGATGAAAATCTCTCATTAATGAGGCTAAATAGGCTTCTTACTGAAGCAGGAAATCACATTATACTCTCAGCTAAATCTTCTTCTGAGGCGATTTCAATCTTAGAGAAAAATCCAGATATACACATAGCTTTTATTGATATAAAAATGCCTGATATGTCAGGGATAGAGCTTGCTTATAAAATTCTTACTAAAAATGAGAGCATTTTTATAGTTTTTCAAACTGCGTATGAAGAATACGCCTTAGAGGCTTTTAAAGTAGGTGCAATTGATTATCTTCTAAAACCATATACTGTTGAAGATATAAAAAGGGTTTTAGATAGAATTGATAAATTCAGGGAATCAAAGAATAGAATTAAATTTATGATTAAAACTGTTCAGGGAGAATATAGAATGCTTTCTCCAGAAGATATATACTATATAAAGGCAGAGCTGAAGGACTCATTAATAAGAATTTATAATGATTATATTTACTATCCCCTGTCTATATCTAAATTTGAGGAAAGACTAAGAAATTACGGTTTTTTTAGAGTTCATAAGTCCTATCTTATAAATATTGGGAAATTAGAAAAGATAAGAAGGGTGCAACAAAGCAAGTTGATATTTAAATTCTCAGGTATTGATGACACCGTTACAAGTAGTAAGGAGGGTGCTAAGCTTTTTAGGGAGAGATTTGGAGAAATTTCTTTTAGGGAGAATACAAAATTTTAATTTTGCAGTCCTTTGGAAGTCTTACTTTTTTGTTTGATAATTTTAAGTACTTGTCAATTGAAAAATAGTCACCTTTTTTTATTTTAAGCCATATTTCATCTTCACTGAAATCTCTTTTTAGTTTTTCCATATCAATCAATTCTCCTTTCCAGCATGCCCAGAGCCTGCTTTTGCCTTTTTCTCTAAGTAAATGACTCGTGTTTTTTATTATCTCACCATCTCCCTCAAAGGTGTCTTTAATATTGACTCTATCTTTTCTTAGTACAATATAGCTAAATTTGATATAGTTTATCTGAAGTCCAACGGAGATTAAAAAGTTAAGGTAGTCAGGTGGAGACCATTTTCTCTCTTCATAACACCAATTATTTGCCTTAAGAGCTGAACAGGGAAGGTCATTAAGGCAGGGGCTATAGGGATAAAGCCCGATCTTTTCTATCAAAGAATCCCTTAATCTATGCAGACTAATAGAGGCTTTTTTAGTCCCTGGTTCAATAATGATAAGGGTAGTTTTAGGATTTTTATAATAGAAGAATCTTATAATTTCTATAAAATCATCAAGTTCTATTTCCCTTTTTTCAAATATTTCACCAAGGGAGTTTGAAAAAATAACTATATCAGGTTTTATGTTTATTAAATTTTTATAAATTTTTAAATCTGAAGCATTTGCCTTTATGAATTCACTTTCCGCAATCAATTTTTCAGGTTTTAAGTCACTAATGAGTTTTTCTGCAATAGAAATTGCTTTTTCTTCAGATTCAATGCCTAAATATTTTATTTGTTCTAAGTAAATTATCCCTTCCTCAATAAGGTTAAATAATGATAATAGGGCAGGTGCAGGACCACAGCCAATATCAAGAATTTTTAAATCCTTTTTATTTTTTAGAAAAGGATAGCGAAATAATTCCTTAAATATACTATAATGTTTTGCAATATTAACAGGAACAAAATATAATATATAACCTCTTAAAACATCCTCATCACTCATATAATCTGATTTTCTATGCGCAGACTTGAAAGTAAAAAGATTTGAAGTTTTTAATATGAGATTTTTTATTTGTTCTTTTGTGGGGTTTTTATTAGGAAAAGATAAATTGAGAAATGAAATATATCTTTCTTTCACCTTTTTGGATTTTAGGGGGGATAAATCCCCCCTTAGTTTAAATATAAGCTATTATTTTACTGCGTCTTTTAATGATTTGCCAGCAGAGAACTTTGGTATTTTTGTTGCTGGAATTTTAATCTCTTGCCCAGTTCTTGGATTTCTTCCTTTTCTTGCTTTTCTCTTTGTAACATAAAAACTTCCAAAGCCTACAAGGGTTACTTTTTCACCTTTTTTAAGAGCTTCTTTAACAGCTTCAATTGTTGCATCAAGAGCTTTTGCAGCTTCTGCCTTTGTTAATTGTGCCTTACTGGCAACCTTTCCGATTAAATCTGCCTTTGTCATACTACTGCCCTCCTTTTAGGTTGATAAATTAAGGTTTTGTGTAAACAATACCAAATTTTTTAGATAATGTCAAGTATTTTTTAAAAAATTTACTGAAATATATTTATTGTTAGTTATTGTTAATTAGCAATATCATTAAAATTAAGTAATATATTATTAATTAATCAGCCCACATTTTAGATTTAATTGATAGTATTAATATTAGAAAATAATTTCCAGAATTAATTTAAAAATTCAGAAAAACAAATTTACGGTGATAGAATCCCTTTTTGTAAGTTTTATCAGAGAATCATTATAATGATATGTAGTTTAAAGCTAATAAGCACCTTCATGTTTCAGAAATATTCCTGAAAGAATTAAGTAATATAAGTTTACTACTTAATAATAATAAAGAAACAGGCATTGAAAAAAATAGGTTATATTACTAACGAAATGGTTTGATAGTGATCGTAACGTAAAACTTCTTGAAGGGCAAGGATTAAGCTATATAAGTTAAACTAAGAGAACTTTAGAGAGAGAAGCTTTTATTTCGAGAGATTTCAAGAAAATACATTATCGTTTAGGAAGCTTTAGTGATATAAACGAATATGGAGTTTAAGATATTTAGAGTATGATTGAATTAAAGGAAGATTATAAGTAAAACAGAGCTTTGTATATTGGGGAGTCTGTTGCGTTCAGACAGATTATCTTTAATGGAATATATAGTATTACAAGACTCATGTTGATGAATTTTCGGAGTTTTATTAGAGGATTTAGATATTTGATGTTTAATGATATATGTAGTGTTATGGATTAATTTATTTATTTTTTATTTTATGATTTTTTCGTTCTACTTCTTTCTTTTTGTTTTTTTCAGACTTTCTACTGAGTCTGTCAAATTCTTTTGGTTTTGAGAAAGTTATTGATACAAGAAGGTCCTTCATCTTTTTCCATATCTTTTTCATCAAAAATATATAACAAGCAATAGATATGCCAAACAAAAAAAAGCAAAAAAATAAGACTTAGCAGCAAAAAAATAAGTAATTAATGCAACAAATTATTGCGTTTTATTAAAATAGTTTTTTGATAAAACCGAATAAAATTTTAACCTAAAATCATGTGGCAATCTTAAATTGTTTCAGTTTGCGCTGAAGCTGTTGTCTATGAATTCCTAATAATTCCGCAGCTCTTGAAATATTACCTCTGCTTTTCTGCAAGGCTGACCAAATTAACTCTTTTTCAAAAGTATCCACTGCTTCTCTAAGAGGTCCAAGAAGTGTCTTTTTAGAATGTTGAGTTTTTAATAAATAGTCTGGTAGATCTTTAATCGTTATTTCAACAGAATTTGTAAAAGCTATAGCTCTTTCAATAATATTTTCAAGCTCTCTTACATTTCCTGGGAAAGAGTAGTTCATCAAAACATCAAGAGCTTCTTCTGTAATTCCCTTGATAGTAACATCCTTTCTCTTAGATGAGTGTTTTTTTATAAAAAACTCAATAAGTGATGGTATATCTTCTTTTCTATTTCTTAATGGAGGAATTTCTATGTGTATTACATTCAATCTGTAAAAAAGATCTTCCCTAAAAATACCCTCTTTACAAGCTTTTGTAAGGTCTTTATTAGTAGCAGTAATAAATCTCACGTCAACTTTTATTGGATGACTACCACCTATTCTTATAAATTCACCTTCCTGAATGACCCTGAGAATTTTGGTTTGAAAAAGTGGTGAAACATCACCTATTTCATCAAAAAATAAAGTCCCTCTATGCGCCCATTCAACAAGTCCTTTTTTAGTATAATTTGCCCCTGTAAATGCCCCTTTTTCAAAACCGAAAAGCTCTGATTCAAGCAATGTATCCGGTATAGCTGAGCAATTTATAACAATAAAAGGATTTTCTCTTCTTTCGCTTAACTTATGAATTGCCCTTGCTACAAGTTCTTTGCCAGAGCCTGTTTCACCTGTTATAAGAACATTACTATCTGTAAGTGCTGCCTTCCTGATACCGCAATATACGTCCTCCATGGTTCTGCTTTTTCCGATAAGACCCTCTATTTCTATCTTTGGTTTATCCTTAAAATTCTCAAAAATCTCCTTTACAGAGTCATTCTTCAATGGTTTTTGCAGAAAATCTGTTGCACCTAATTTCATTGATTTAACGACTTTTTTTATGTCAGACTTGCCAAATGTGATTACTGGCATATATTGTTTCAACTCTGTTAGTCTTTTTTCCCATCCTTCAGCATCAATATCTACAAAAGCAATATCATAAGTTGAGAAGTCTGCAGATGAGGAAGCCTTTGTTTTATTAGTTTTTCTCAAAGTAATTCCAATGGAATCAAAAATTTCATAAAGTTTTTTTGCTTCCTCGGAAATAACAAGAACACTGAAGGACCTCAATAAAACCATTACAGTTAAAAATAGAACATTTAAGGTGAGGTTGTCAATACGTTATAATAAAAAATGAACTTTGAAGAGAGCTCACAAGACCAACTAACTCCTCTTATGCGGCAGTACTTCAAAATCAAAGAACACTATAAAGATTCTATAGTTTTTTTCAGACTCGGAGATTTTTATGAGATGTTTGGAGAAGATGCTGTTATTGCCTCGAGAATACTGGGAATAACTTTAACATCAAGGGATAAATCAAAGGAAAATCCCATTCCAATGTGTGGTATCCCATATTTTTCATCAGATTCATACATTGAAAAACTTCTCAATGAAGGCTATAAAGTAGCGATATGTGAGCAGATAGGAGATCCTAAAACTTCAAAGGGAATAGTTGAACGGGAGGTTGTGAAGGTTTTTACACCAGGAACATATTTACCCGAGGGGGTGAAGGAAAATATATACATTATGTCTATATATCCTTATAAAGGAAAAATTGGATTTGCTATAGCAGATATAACAACAGGACAATTTTTTCTTTATGAAAAAGATAAAAATATTGCTGATGAAATTGAGAGATTTGAGCCAAGAGAGATTCTACTGCCTTCAAGCCTTCGGGATAGCCTGCGATTTGAAGCATCTAAATACAATAAAACGTATATTGAAGACTGGAAGTTTGACTACCTTCTTTCTTATAAAAGCCTTTTAGAGTATTTTAAGGTGGTCTCTCTTAGAAGCTTTGGAGCAGAGGAATTACATAACGCTATATCAGCAGGAGGTGTGCTTTTAAAGTATCTTGAGGAAAATAAACAGCAAAGTGAATTTAAAGAGATAAAGGTTTTAAATCTTTCTGATTTCATGCTGCTTGATAGTGTTACTAAAAAGAATCTTGAGATTTTCACCTCTCTTGATGGTAATTATGAAGGTTCTCTTCTGTGGGTTTTGGATGAAACACTCACTCCTATGGGAACAAGATTTTTGAGAAATGCTCTGTCTTGTCCACTGCTTAAAATAGCCGAGATAGAAGAAAGACTTGATGGAGTTGAGGGTTTTCATAGGGATTATATTTTGAGAGAATCAGTAGAAAAAATTTTAAAGGATTTTCCAGATATTGAAAGAATTGCTCTTAAGATTAGAGCTAAAACAGTCAATCCCAGGGAGTTAAAATCTCTTCAGCTTGGACTAAAAAGAATTCCAGAATTGAAGGAATCTCTGAACAATGGCTCTATGATACTAAACAACCTTTCTAATTCTCTATATGAACTTAAAGATCTTGTAATAAAGCTTGAACTTGCCCTCAAGGAGAATCCACCAAATTTGACAACAGAAGGTGGTATTTTCAAGGAGGGATATAATTCAACTGTGGATGAACTTAGAGCATTAAGCAGTGAAAGTAAAAAATATATTCTCAATATAGAAGCTGAGGAAAGAAAGAAAACAGGAATAAACTCACTTAAAATCGGGTATAACAGAGTTTTTGGTTATTATATAGAAGTAACAAAACCAAATCTTCATCTTATTCCATCTAATTATATTAGAAAACAGACTCTTGTAAATGCAGAGAGATTTATTACGGAGGAGTTGAAGGAATTTGAGTTAAAAATAATTAATGCTGAAGAAAAGCTTAAAATACTCGAGCAGGAACTCTTTATAGAACTAATAAATTCAATTTTACCATACACTGATATAATACTTAAGAATGCCGAAACAATTGGATTTTTAGATTTTATTCTTTCCCTTGCAACAGTTGCATCAAAATATAACTATATAAGACCTGAAATAAATGAGGAAGATATAATAGAGATAAAAGAGGGTAGACATCCAGTAATTGAAAGACTCATTCAGCTTGGAAAGCTTCATGAAGGAAGGTTTATTCCCAATGAACTTTTAATTGGCACCGAGGACCAGCGAATAATAATTCTTACAGGACCGAATATGGCAGGAAAATCTACATACATGAGACAGAACGCTCTGATTATTTTAATGGCACAGATTGGCTCATTTGTTCCAGCAAAATATGCAAAGATAGGAATTGTTGACAGAATTTTCACCCGTATAGGTGCTTCAGATTTTCTCACCAAAGGACAGAGTACTTTTATGGTTGAGATGATAGAAACCGCAAATATTCTGAATAATGCTACTATAAAAAGCTTTATAATTCTTGATGAAGTGGGTAGAGGAACAAGTACTTTTGATGGAATAAGTATAGCTTGGGCAGTTGTAGAATATATTGCAGAAAAAATTAAGGCGAGAACACTATTTGCTACACACTACCATGAACTTACTGACCTTGCCTTCAGTTTTGATAGTATTAAGAATTATACCGTTGTGGTGAAAGAATGGGGAGATGAAATCATATTTTTAAGGAAAATACAGAAAGGTGGTGTTGATAAAAGCTACGGGATTCAGGTTGCTCGACTTGCAGGACTTCCTCCAGAAATATTAGACAGAGCAAGAGATATTCTCCGAAGGCTTGAGAAAAAGGAATTTCAGATTTTTCCCATAAAAGCGAGACAGCTTGATCTTTTTTTTCAAGAAGACCCTATAAAGGCAGAGCTTTCAAAAATTGATATTGAATCTTTAAGCCCTCAGAAGGCGTTGAAAAAGCTTAAAGAATTAAAGGAGATGTTAGGGAATGATTAAAGTGGGACTTACAGGAAATTTTGGTATGGGTAAAAGCACAGTGGCTGAGTTTTTCAAAAAATTAGGTGCTTATGTTATAAATGCTGATAAATTAGTAGAAAGCCTTTTAGAGGAACCTGATGTGGTAGAGGAGATAGAGAGATTATTCGGTAAAGAAGTTCTTATTAACGGCAAACTTAACAAAAAATATATTGCCAACATAATTTTTGAAAATCCTCTGATGAGGATTTATCTTGAAAATATTATTCATCCAAGGGTATTTGAAAAAATAGATGCGATAATAAAAAACATACCCTCAAGAGGAGAACCTACGATTGTTGTAGTTGAAGCTCCAATTATTTTTGAGAGAGGATATCAGAACAGATTTGACATAATAATTACAGTGTTTACTGATGAAGAAATAGCCATAAAAAGGCTTGAAGAAAAAGGTATTTCTAAAGAGGAGAGTATGAAAAGATTGAAAAGTCAGTTTCCCATTGAGATGAAAAAATCAAAGGCTGATTATATAATAGATAATTCAGGGAGTCTTGAAGATACTGCTTTACAGGTGGAAGCAATATTTCAAAAACTCATAGCAATGGAGAGAAAATATGCAGGTAATTAAAGGAATTGAAAAGTTGGACTTTGAAAACACAGTAATAACCATAGGAAATTTTGATGGTGTACATATAGGACATCAGAAAATATTTAATTATATAAAAAGAAAGGCAAGGCAGATAGGTGGAAAGAGTATTGTGGTTACTTTTCATCCCCATCCCATAAAGGTCTTATTTAAAGACCATCCTTTGAAGCTGATTACAACAACCGAGGATAAGATTAGATTAATTGAAAAATGTGGAGTAGATATAACAGTTCTGATACCTTTTACTAATGAATTTGCGCAGATGGAAGCAGAAGATTTTGTAAAGAATATTCTTGTAGAAAAACTTAATGCAAAATTAGTAATTGTAGGTTATGATTACAGATTTGGTAAGGGTAGAAAGGGTGACAGAGATTTATTAAAGAAACTTGGTTTAGTCTACGGATTTAAAGTAAAAGTGCTTAATGCCTATAAAAGGAAAGGAAAAATACTAAGCAGTACAGCAGTAAGGAATGCATTGATTGAAGGTAATATAAGAGAGGCAAATCTTTTTTTGGGTAGAGCCTATCATATAGATGGTGAGGTTATAAAAGGTTTAGGAAGAGGTTCTTCAATTCTTGGATATCCTACAGCAAATATATTACCTATTCAAGAGATTATACCTAAGAAGGGTGTTTATGCTGTAAAGGTAACTGTACCACATTTATCAAAAACCTATAGAGGGGTTGCCAATATTGGTCAAAATCCTACTTTTAACAATAAAAATCTCAGTTATGAAGTCCATATTTTTGATTTCAAAGAAAATTTATTAGGAAAGTCTATAAGGATTCATTTCATTGCAAGAATCAGAGATGAAAAGAAGTTTTCCTCTCCCCAGGAACTTAAACAAAGTATAACAAAGGATATTGAGACAGCAAAGAAAATATTTAGTAAAGACAGAACAAAGCTTTTTCTAACTTCTTAAAGTGACAGGGTCAACTTCAATCTTAAAGGAAATTCCCCTAAAAATTTTAAGTTCATCAATGCAAAGATTTAAGTCCTCTGTAAGCTTTCTTTTATCTTGCGAACGAAGGATAAAAAATAGTTCTTCTTTTTTCTGTTCCTTTAAAGGACCTATAATTTCCGCTTTAATTTTGGAGCTTAAAAAGTTTTTTATTTTTGCTATTACATCTTTTGAAGCAGTCTTTTTTAACTTTATATTAAGTTTAATAATTCGTGCAAACGGCGGATACAGCGCTTCTTTACGATGTTTTAACTCATAGAGATAAAAGTCCCTGAACTTGTAGGAACGAAAAAATTTAAAAATTTCACTTCTTGGGTTTCTTGTTTGAATAAATATATTGCCGTCATGTTTAACAAGATGACTTAATGAAAGTACTTTTCCAAAAGCATTCTCAATAGCTCTGTAGTCAGGTATTGAAAGGAAAAAATCAAAATCAACAAATACTAAAACTTTAAATTGGGGATTATAACTTTTCCTTATTTTTCCTACTTGTCCAATAAAAATACCTTGAATCTGTTCATTTTCAAAATTGTAATTTTTTATAGATATTTCTCTTTTAGAAAAAATATTTTCAAGCTCCTCCCATAATCTCTCTATGCCTGTCCCTGTAGGATGGATTTCTATACTTCCACAGTATAGACAATTATCTGGTGTTTTAGCTCTTAAATTACATCTATTGCACTCTATGACTTTGCTGTCTCTGTAATAAATTAGGCTATAGCCACATTTTTCACACTTTAAGACTTCTCCACATTCAGCACATCTTAACAAACTAAATCCTGTCCTGGGTGCAATGACAAGAACTCCTTCCTTTTCATGGAGTTTCAAGTTTAGCAATACTTCATGATGGAAAATGCTTCCATAGGGCTGTTTCACAATTATTAACTCAGGATGGGGATATTGGGAAAAATCATCAATAAATTCAAACTTACCTTTCATCGCATTCCAATAAGAGTTAACAGAGGGTAAACTATCACATAAAACAACAGGGCATCCTTGTAAAAGTCCCCTCATTATGGCAGATTCCCTTGCGTTATATCTTGGAGATTCCTCTGCCTTATAAAGCCAATTTGATTCCTGAGAAAGTATGATTAGAGATAAATTTTTTATGGGTGCAAAAAGAGCAAATCTTGTACCTACGATTATTTTGGCTTTATCTTCCATAATTTTTTCAATAGTTAAGTAAAGTTCAGAGGCTTTCATTCCACTATGAAGCATTACAACATTTTCACCGAGTTTATCTTGCAAAAACCTATATAGTTCTCTCACTTCTTTTATTTCAGGAAGGATTAAAAGAATCGTTTCGCCAAGAGAAAAAAGCTCATTCGCAATTTCTGCCATTAATTTCATTTCATAAGGGATACTGGGAGAATGGATGAGAAAGGTTTTATATTCTTTCTTTTTCACTGTATTGATAATTTTTATATAGGTTTCATGATTTATTGATAAACCTTCAAGAAAATTTTTCTCTTTTTGATGTTTATGTTCAGGGATTTCTCTCTTTTGTCTTTTTTTACCCTTCAGATATGACATTATCTCTTCAAAAAAAGTAAGTCTTAATACTGTACCCGTTTCCGTGACATAGTAAAAACTCATCCAGAGAAGAAAATCTATAAAATTTTTTGAGTATACCTGTCCCCAAAGATGTTCAATTTTTTTTATATCTTTTATTTCTTCAGGTTTATCTAATCTTTGATTTATAACAACCCCATCATATAATCTGTCTTTCAATGGTACAGTTACTGCAAAACCTTTTAAATCTTCTTGGCTTTCATAATAATAGGTAAGAGTTTTTAATTTGAGAGGAATAGATACATCATAGTAAGGCATAACCTAATTTTAACAGTTTTATGTTATAATTTACACAATGATTTTACTTGTTAAATATTTCTCTTTCTTTATTGTTATAATTGCATTTCTATCAATTAGTGCTTGTAGCCTACCAAAAATTGTGGTTCTGACTGATCCTCTTACAGCAGAAGAACATCTTAAGCTCGGGCTTAGTTATGAAAAAAAGGGATTATTAGATGAAGCAATTAGGCATTATGAAGAAGCATCCAAGACTGATGCAAGGGGTTTTTTGTTAATAGGCAATTTATACTTAAATCAGGGAAAATATGAACAGGCTGAAGAAAATTATAGAAGGGCAATAAAAAAGAATAACAAACTTGCTGATGCCTACAATAACTTAGCATGGCTTTATTATATAAAAGGTGAGAGACTCGATGAAGCAGAAGAGTTAGTCAGAAAAGCTATGGAGCTTGAAAAGGGTAATCAAGATAAAGTAAAAATTTACGAAGACACATTAAATAAAATAAAAACAAAGTAGGAGGTATAAAATGTTTAGGAAAGTACTCGCAGTTTATCTGGCCGTAGCAGTTTTTGTAATCGGTTTTGTTCAGTCTGCTGGTGCTGCATTCATTCCCTCTGAAGTTACAATGAACAGCAAAATTGAAGACATTCAGAAGGTGCAGAAATTCCTTGAAATTAAGATAGTTTCTCAGAGACTAAAGGATTTTGGCTATTCAGAAAAAGAAATAATGGACAGGCTCAGCAGTCTTGATGAACAAACTCTACACAGTCTTGCCTTAAAGATTGATGAATTAAAGGTAGGAGGAGATGTTGGATTAGCTATAGTATTAGCGCTTGTTATCATTGCTTTAGTTATTTTAATTATTAATCTCACAGGGCATAGAGTTGTTGTAAAATAAGGGGAAAATTATAGTTGACAAAAAAATATGTTCAATGGTAAAAAATAAAAGTCAAAGGGATTTCAGTTTTTTGGCAGTAAAATTAAAGGCGAAAGGAGGTGACAAAGTAAGATGAAAAAAATATTAGCATTAGTACTTTCATTAATCCTTATGGTATCCTTTAGCTTTGCTTTAGGATGCAAAAAGGCTGAGGAACCTA
Source organism: Thermodesulfovibrio sp. (assembly GCA_026415595.1). Classification (GTDB taxonomy): domain Bacteria; phylum Nitrospirota; class Thermodesulfovibrionia; order Thermodesulfovibrionales; family Thermodesulfovibrionaceae; genus Thermodesulfovibrio. The sequence continues at coordinate 42,254 of JAOAGU010000001.1, forward strand.
AGAAACCTGAGGCTCCAAAACCAGCAGAGGCTCCAAAAGCTCCTGAGGCTCCAAAGGCTCCTGAGGCACCAAAGCCAGCAGAGGCACCAAAGGCTCCTGAAGCACCAAAGGCTCCTGAAAAGCCTGCTGAGAAAAAATAATTTAGCAGGATACAATGAAAGCAACACCGGGATTTATGCCTGGTGTTGCTTTAAATTCTTTAAAAGTGTTAAACTTTTCAAAGAGTGGGATTTCCCACTCTTTTATTTTGAAGTTTAGAGGATTTTTTTATGAATATAAGGGAATTAAAAGATTTAATAATAAAATATGCCCAAGAAGTTAGCGAAACAGAAGGAGTTGAAGTGGTGGATTTAGAAATTCATCCAGGAGGTAAAGGTTTAGTGGTAAAGGTTTTCATAGATAAAGAAGGAGGAGTAACAGTAAGAGATTGTGAGATATTTTCACGTTCTTTAGAAGCAATACTTGATGTGGAAGACCCCATTAAAGGTTCTTACATACTTGAAGTATCTTCTCCTGGATTGGACAGGCCACTTAAAAATAAGAAAGACTTTTTAAGAAACTTAGGTAGAAATATAAAAATTACAACAAAGGAAAAAATTTCGGAGAAGACTTTTTTTATAGGTAAAATTATAGATGTAGGAGATGATTGGGTTAGGATAGAAATTCAGGAAAGTAAAATCAAGGGAACTAAGAAGTCAGATAGAGGAGAACTTTTATTTATACCTTTAGATAAAATCTTAAAAGCACAAATTTATTTAGGTTAGGATTATGGGAAAAGAGTTAAAGATTTTAACAGAACAGATAATGAGAGAAAGAGGTATCAACAAAGAGGCAGTTATTGAGCTGCTTGAAACAGCTCTTATTTCAGCTATAAGAAAAAAATATGGTAATAAGTCAACAATAAAGTTAAAGATTGATCCTCAAACTTTTGATATAAATATTTTTGAAATAAAAAAGGTTGTGGAAGAAGTATCTGATCCTGCTTCTGAAATATCCTTTATGGAAGTGAAAGAAAAATTTGAAAATAAGGGTATAGGAGATACAGTTGAGATTCCTCTTTCAATTCAGGATTTCGGTAGAATAGCTGTTCAGACAGCAAAACATGTACTTTTTCAGAAAATAAGGGATATTGAGCGTTCCGTTATTTATGAAGAATTTAAAGACAAAGTAGGAACTGTTGTGAGCGGGACAGTGTTAAGAAAAGAAAAGGGTAACTTTTATATTTTAGTCGGTAAGGCTGAAGTTATATTGCCAGAAAAAGAAATATTACCTCAGGATAATTTAAAACGTGGTGACATTATCAAAGCTTATATTTATGAAGTAAAGCAAACATCAAAGGAACCTATTATCAGAGCGTCAAGAACTCATCCTCAATTTGTGATTGGATTGTTTACCCTTGAGGTACCAGAGATTCAGGATGGTATTGTGAAAATTAAAAACATTGCAAGAGACCCGGGAGAAAGAACAAAGATTGCTGTATATTCAAAGGATTCTTCAGTTGACCCTGTGGGANCTTGTGTGGGTATGAAAGGAACAAGGGTTCAGTCTGTTGTTAGGGAATTAAGAGGTGAAAGAATAGATATTATACCCTATAGCGAAGACCCAAGCATTTTTATTGCAAAAGCCTTAACTCCTGCTACAGTTCTTAAAGTTGGAATAAATGAATCTGAAAAAACAGCAATCGTTGTTGTAGAGAACGACCAACTCTCTTTAGCCATAGGTAAGAGAGGTCAGAATGTAAGATTGGCGTCAAAACTCACAGGTTGGAACATTGATGTTTTAAGTGAATCTGAATATACTCAGATAAAAATGAAAGAAGCTAACAGAACACTTAAAGAAGGCTTTCAGTAATAAAAGAATGACTAAAATTGATGCAATACAAAGGATTGCAACTTCCCATACAATATTTAAAAGGGGTAGGACCTAAAAAATCATTACTTCTTCAAAAATTAGGAATACATACAGTAAGTGACGCCATATATTATCTTCCAAATCATTATGAAGACAGACGCAATAAAAAATTAATATATGAAATACAACCCGGTGATTTTGTAAATGTTCAAGGTAAAATAGTTCAGGTCAATGATATTATTCCAAGAAATGGTTTAAAAATATTAGAGGTAATAATATCTGATAGAACAGGCTTTCTTAGGGCTAAATGGTTCAATCAGGGTTATTTAAAAAAGATTCTTAAAATCAAAACAGAAATAAAGTTATTCGGTAAAATACAGTTAGACTTCCGAGGGCATTCCTTTGAGATATTAAATCCTGACTTTGAAATTGTTGATGAGGGTCTTAATGGAAAAAAGGCAGATATTTTACCTATTTACGGTCTGACCGAGGGATTATCGCAGAAACAGCTTCAAGGTATTGTAAAATCTGTCTTAGAATATTCAAAACCTTATCTACATGACTATCTTCCTGAGGAATTAATAAAAAAACTAAAATTACCAGAACTTTCAGAAGCCATCTTTAATATCCATTTCCCACCAGCAAATACAGACATAAGAGATTTAAATGAGAGAAATACGCCATATCATAGAAGAATAATCTTTGATGAGCTTTTTCTCCTTCAACTTGGAATTATTTTTATAAAAAATTTGAGGTTAATTGAAAAGGGAATATCTATTGCTGGCAGTGGTAAACTAATTAATGAATTTATAAATAAACTGCCATTTAAACTGACAAAAGCTCAAGAAAGAGTTATAGGTGAAATTCTTAATGATATGAGAAAGCCTGTGCCAATGAATAGACTTTTGCAGGGCGATGTTGGTTCTGGAAAAACAGTTGTTGCATTAATAGCAATGCTTGCTGCTGTAGAGTCTGGATATCAGGCAGCGCTAATGGCACCTACAGAAATTTTAGCAGAACAACATTTTTTTAATATAACATCTCTATTGAAAGGTTTAAAGGTAAATACTGTTATTCATACTTCAGAATATGATAAGTATGCCCATACTATATCCTCAGGAGCTGCTGATATAGTAATCGGAACTCATGCACTTATTCAGGAGTATGTGAAATTTAAAAATCTTGGTTTAGTAATAATAGATGAACAACACAGATTTGGTGTGATGCAGAGATATCTCCTGAAGAAAAAAGGTATCAATCCTGATACTCTTGTAATGACCGCAACTCCCATACCGAGGACATTGGCATTAACAGTTTATGGAGACCTTGATTATTCCATAATTGATGAACTTCCATCAGGAAGAAAGCCTATTGTAACAGAAGTTATAGCCCCTGAAAATAAAAAAATAGCCTATAAAATGATAGAAGAAGAAATAAAAAATGGTGGGCAAGTATATGTAGTATATCCTCTCATAGAGGAATCTGAAGTCCTTGATTTGAAAAATGCAACGAAGGGATATGAGGTTTTAAAGAAAATGTTTCCTCAATATAGTATTGGCTTGATACATGGGAAAATGCCGGCTAAACAAAGAGATGAAACCATGAGAGCATTCAGAAAGGGAGAAATAAAAATTCTTGTATCAACAACAGTTATTGAAGTAGGTGTTGATGTTTCAAATGCTTCCCTTATGATAATAACTAATGCTGAAAGATTTGGCTTGGCTCAACTTCATCAATTAAGAGGTAGAGTAGGTAGGGGAATAAGACCATCTAAATGTATTTTAATTCCATATAAACTTACGGAAGAGGCAAAGCTTAGATTAAATGCAATGGTAAACTTTAATGATGGTTTTAAAATAGCAGAAGAAGATTTAAATATTAGAGGTCCAGGCGAACTTTTTGGAACAAAACAATCTGGCATGCCTGATTTAAAATCAGCCAATATAATCAGAGACAAAGAGCTTTTGGAAATTGCAAGACAAGAAGCAGAATTAATTTTGAGGAACGACCCTTATTTAAAGAACTTTCCACTGCTAAGAGCAAAATTAGAAGAATTCTGGAAAAATAAAATAGATAACTTTACCATTGCCTAATTTCTATTTTTTGTATATTTTAAAAATAGTTCCACCTTGTTTTTACCATTCCTTTTTGCTTGATATAAGGCTAAATCTGCCTTTTCAATGGATGCAATAGGGTCTTCATCTGGTTCAATTTCCGTTACTCCTATACTTACAGTAACATAGAGCCTTTCATTGCCAACTTTTATTGCCTTTTTGGCTATCTGATTTCTTACTCTTTCAAGCGCTGGAATGGCATGTATTTCATCTGTTTCTGCTAATATTATTAGAAATTCTTCTCCTCCATATCTTGCAACAACATCGCATCCTCTTAATGAATTTTTAATTTGTGTGGCAACATGATTTAATACTCTATCTCCAACGAGATGTCCGTATTTATCATTTATTTTTTTAAAATTGTCAATGTCTAAAATAGCGATTGATAAAGGCTTCCTTGTTCTCTTTGAGCGACTTATTTCTTCAAGTAATCTATTCATACCTGTTTTTCTATTATAAACGGAAGTTAATTCATCAAAATAAAGTTGAGATTCTACTTTTTCAAAGGAATTTTTTATCAATTTAGTTACTTTTTGCCTGATAACTTTTGTTATAAAAAGATTTGTAGTTAGAATTCCTATCCCGCATAAGGATATAGTGATTATCAGTTCTTTTCTTTCATATCCTGTTATTAATATTACTGAAATTAGAGCACTGATTACTATAAGAGTATTGATGACGAAAAATTTATTAATGTTTTTGGATAAACTAATTGATACAATATTTGGATTCATAACTTTTACCTCCTTAAAAATATTCTGACCATAGATTTAGCAACAATCATGCCAACACATGTATACAAATAATTTCAAATAGATTAAGTAAGTTAGAATGTCAAAAGGTAGGCAAAAAATACCTTAATGAGTCAAAAATTCCGACATTTAAATGCGAGAGGAGGGATTTGAACCCTCACAGGTTTCCCCACTGGATTCTAAGTCCAGCGCGTCTGCCATTCCGCCACTCTCGCAATATTTTATTTTAAAAAATTCTTAGATATTTAAACCAATGTCTTTTCTGTAATGCATTCCTGAAAAGTTAATTAATTGTATTGCACCATATACTTTTTGTCTTGCTTCTTGTATCTCTTTCCCTAAGGCAGTTATCCCTAAAACTCTTCCTCCGTTTGTCACTATTTGTCCTTCTTCATTAAATTTAGTGCCTGCGTGGAAAACAGTTATATCCTTTAATCCCTTAATCATGTCAAGGCCTGAAATAGGTATACCTTTTTTATACTTTCCTGGATAACCCTCGGATGCTAAAATTACACAAAGAGAGGCATCTGTTTTCCATTTGACATCTATCTTATTTAATCTTTGTGCAGCAATAGCCATAAAAATATCTACTAAATCTGTTTCAAGACGAGGTAAAATCACTTGAGTTTCAGGGTCTCCAAACCTGCAGTTGAATTCAAGCACATAGGGTTTATTGTTCACTATCATAAGACCAGCATAAAGTATACCCTTATAAACAATTCCTTCCTGCTTTAATCCCTTAATAGTCGGTTTTATTACTGTTTCAAGAATCTCCTTTTCAAGTTCTGGTGTAATAATAGGATTTGGACTAAATGTTCCCATTCCACCAGTGTTTGGTCCTTCGTCATTATCCAGAAGTCTTTTGTGGTCCTTAGATGTTACCATTGGGATGATGCTTTTACCATCAGTAAAAACAAGATAGGAAACTTCTTTGCCTTGAAGACACTGTTCTACTATAACTCTGTCACCGGCAGAGCCAAAGATTTTTTCTTTCATAATTAATTTCAGAGCATCAATAGCTTCTTCATAGGTCTGACATACAAAAACTCCCTTTCCTGCAGCAAGCCCGTCTGCTTTTACAACAATAGGAACTCCCTTAAGTCTTATATACTCTTCTGCATGGGTATAAGAAGTAAACACTTTATACTCGGCAGAGGGAATTTTATGTCTTTTCATGAAATCCTTAGCAAAGACTTTGCTGCTTTCAATCTGAGCTCCTGCTTTTGTGGGTCCTATAATTTTCCTTCCATCTTTCTGGAAAATATCAACTATTCCTTGAGCAAGAGGGTCTTCTGGTCCAACCACTGTAAGGTCAATCCATTCATATTTAACAAAATCCAAAAGGCTTGATAAGTTTTTACTCTCTACTTCAATACATTCAGCAATATCAGATATTCCTGCATTTCCTGGAGCACAATAGATTTTATCAACCACTCTGGATTGGGCAAGTTTCCATACTATCGCATGTTCTCTGCCTCCTGAACCTATTACGAGAATTTTCATCTTCTATCCTCCTCTGTCTTTTTAACTAACCAGAAAATAATGCCAATAACAAGTACAGATGCTACAAGAGCGCCAATAAACTCAATGCTATCGTGTTTTAAAGTGGCTATCATAACTTCTCTTATGGTGGTTACAAGGGCAACTCCAACAAATACACTAATCTTGAATTTGCCTCCTCGCAAATGAGATAACTCTGTATTTATTAGTTCAAGCATAACCCAAAGAATTAGAACAGAACCAAGAGCTGTAATAACATTTTGCTCAATTTTACCTGTAAAAATTTGATATATATCTCTTCCACAGAGATATATTACAGCTCCTGTAAGTAGTATCAATGCCATAACTAAAACTGTACTTGTAATCTGAGAAAATATCTCTCCTAAACGAAGAATTTTTCCTCTTGCTATATAAGCTATGGAATAACTCTTTATCTCTTCTTCAATGTAGGAAGAATTGATAATATCAAGATTTATGTCAATAATTTTGTTAATTGCAATAAAATATCTCTCTCTTTCACTACATAGCTCTATTTCATCACATAGGACATCAATACAGGAATTTTTTACAATATTCAAGGCTCTTATTAGATAATGAGGCTCTACACCAACTGATTCATGTTTCTGTCCTATCCTAATCAGATAATCATAATAAGTATTATCATATTTTCCTGAAAACAACCTGATAAACCAATCTTTTATCAGATTCATAACATGCAGTTTGAGAGATTCATCCTTAAAAATTTTTCTTGCTGACTCTGTGGTATTTATCCACTGATGAACTGCCTCAACCACTCGGTCAACTCTCTTTTCCATAGCTGGTTTAAGCTCAATAAGAATCTCTTCATCTTCTTTTGTAAAATGATAATTTGCCTTTATTTCTTTAAAAGGTCTCATTTTAGTGTCTAAAGTGTCTTATGCCTGTCAAAACCATGGACATGCCATACTGATCTGCTGCATCAATTACTTCTTGATCCCTTACAGAACCACCGGGCTGAATTATTGCAGAAATACCATTTTGTGCCAGTACATCAATGTTGTCTCTGAATGGGAAAAACCCGTCAGAGGCAACTACAGTGTTCTTAAGAGGGCTTAAAGCATGCATTGCTCCTATTTTAGAGGAAAAAACTCTGCTTGTCTGTCCAATTCCAAGTCCTATTGTTCTATCCTCTTTTGCATAGACAACAGCATTGGATTTTACATGTTTACAAACCTTCCATGCAAATTTAAGGGCTTTCCATTCTTCATCTGTTGGTTTTCTTTTGGTCACCACCTTAGTTTGAGCAAACTCATCATCAATCTTATCCCACTGTTGAACAATGAACCCGCCGAGTATTCTTTTTAAGTCAAAGCCTGAGGGTTCTATTTTTTCTTTTAGGGAAGGAAATCTAAGAATTCTTAAATTTTTCTTACTACTAAAAACTTCTAATGCTTCCTTTTCAAAATCTGATGCTATAATTACTTCATAAAATGTAAGAATTACCTCCTCAGCAGTTTTTTTATCAACAATTCTGTTAAAGGCAATGATGCCGCCAAAGGCACTAACAGGATCGCATGCAAAGGCTTTTTTATAGGAATCATGAAGGTTTTCTCCGATAGCAACTCCGCAAGGATTATTATGTTTTACGATAACACATACAGGCTCATTAAACTCAGCAGCTAAAAGCACTGCTGAATGGGTATCAAGATAATTATTAAATGACATCTCTTTGCCTTGTAATATCTCTGCTTCTATTAAAGATGGTGTTTCATTTATAGCATAAAGGGCTGCTTGCTGATGAGGATTTTCACCATATCTAAGAGCTCTCACCATTTTGAGAGGCAGAGTCCAGTTTTGACAAAAGCCTGAAGGACTGATTTTATCAAAATACTCTGCGATTAATGCATCATATCTTGCTGTGTGAGCAAAAACTTTCTTAGCAAGTTCAAATCTTCTCTCAAGAGATACAGCCCCTTTTTTAATATCCTCAATTATTGAAGTATAATCATCTGGATCAACAATAACAATTACATCCTTATAGTTTTTTGCCGATGCTCTTAGCAGTGTAGGTCCACCAATGTCAATATTTTCAATTGCTTCTTCAAGACTTACACTTTCCTTTTTAACTGTTGCCTCAAAGGGATATAGATTAACCACTACTAAATCTATAGGCTTTATACCAAGTTTTTCCATTGCCTCAACATCTTCTTTGTTGTCTCTTCTGGCAAGTATTCCTCCGTGTATAAGAGGATGAAGTGTTTTGACTCTACCATCCATTATTTCAGGAAAGCCTGTATAATTGGAGACATCTGTCACATTAATTCCTGATTCCCTCAACAGTTTTGCTGTTCCTCCTGTTGAAAGAATCTGTATTTCTAATTTGCTGAGTTCTTTTGCAAAATCAACAATTCCCTTTTTGTCCGATACGCTTATTAGTGCTCTTTTTATCACTCCTGCACCTCCTTATGGTATTGCTGAATGGATTTTATACTTACAGGATGTTCCTTGAGTCTTCGGATTGCTTTAACTATCGCATTTGCTCCTGAAATGGTTGTAGTATAGGGAATTTTGTATTGAAGTGCTCCTCTTCTTATATACATTGAGTCTCTCTGAGCCTGTTTTCCAAAAACAGTGTTTATAATAAAGCTAATCTGTTTGTTTTTAATTAAATCAAGCACATTAGGTCTTCCTTCTTGAAGTTTGTTTACTGTTTGCACATCTAAACCATTTGTCATTAAATATTTTGCAGTTCCACGGGTAGCAATAACTGTAAATCCAAGTTCTGTAAACTCCTTTGCAATTGAAAAAATTTGAGCTTTATCCTTATCTTTTACACTTATAAAAACTTTGCCACTTAAAGGAATTTTACCCATTGCACTCATCTGGGCTTTGGCGTAGGCAAGTCCAAAATCCTCATCAATTCCCATAACCTCCCCAGTTGATTTCATTTCAGGTCCAAGAATTATATCTACTTCTGGGAATTTGTCAAAGGGGAAAATTGCCTCTTTTACTGTTACATAGGGAAGTTCAATATCATTAGTTAAACCAAGTTCTTTTAAAGTCTTGCCTACCATTATCTTAGATGCTATTGATGCCAGAGGTACTCCTATACTTTTACTTACATAAGGAATAGTTCTTGATGCACGGGGATTTACTTCAAGTACATATATTTCAGAATCTTTTATGGCATACTGAACATTCATGAGTCCTTTAACTTCCAATTCTTTTGCAATAGCTATGGTTTCTTCTTTAATTTTTTGAATAATCTCCTTAGAAAGTGAATAGGGAGGAAGAGAACAAGCGCTATCTCCAGAGTGAATTCCTGCTTCCTCAATGTGCTGCATTATTCCTGCAACAACTACATCTACACCGTCAGAAATAGCATCCACATCCACTTCAATGGCATCTTCAAGGTATCTGTCAATTAGCACAGGATGGTCTTCAGAGGCTTTTACTGCCTCTTTCATATATCTTCTTAAAGAGTCTTCATCATATACAATCTCCATAGCTCTTCCACCTAAAACGTAGGAGGGTCTTACAAGAATGGGATAACCGAGTTTATCTGCTATTTTTAATGCTTCTTCAAGTGAAATTGCTGTTCCGCTTGGAGGCTGTTTTAGATTTAATTTTTCAACGAGCTCTTTAAATCTTTTTCTGTCCTCTGCTCTGTCAATAGCATCTGCCTTTGTACCAAGAATATTCACTCCGTAAGCCTCCAATGCTTTGGCAAGTTTAAGAGGAGTTTGACCTCCAAACTGAAGTATCACCCCAAGAGGTTTTTCCCTTTCAACAATATGTAACACATCTTCAAGGGTGAGAGGCTCAAAGTAGAGCCTGTCAGATGTATCATAATCTGTGCTTACTGTCTCTGGATTACAGTTTATCATTATAGTCTCAAACCCGAGTTCTCTTAAACCAAAAACCGAATGAACACAGCAGTAATCAAATTCAATTCCCTGACCAATTCTATTTGGCCCAGAACCAAGGATAATTACTTTATTTTTATTCTCAGTGGGTGGCGCATCAGAGTCAAGTAAGGCATCAGAGTTTATAGAATAATATTCTCTCTCATAACTTGAATACATGTAAGGAGTATAGGCAACAAACTCAGCAGCACAGGTATCAACGAGTTTATAAATTGGGTCAATTCCGTAATCCTTTCTTAATATTCTTATATCATCCTCTTTTTTACCCATTAAAACAGCGATTCTTCTGTCAGAAAGACCGTTTTGTTTAGCATTTAGGATAAGTTCTTTTAATTCGGCTTCCTGCATCTTCAAGTTTTTAGAAAATCTGATATTTTCTTCAATTTCAATAATATCCTTTATATTATTTAAAAACCAGGGGTCAATTCCGCTTAATTCATATATCTCGTCTATGTTGAAACCTCTTCTTATTGCCTCTGCTATATACCAAAGCCGTTCTGCATTGGGATTTTTAATTCGCCATCGGATTTCATCAGCGGATGTATTTATCTCTTCAAGTCCATATGAACCTATCTCTAAGGAACGAATTGCTTTGCCAAGTGCTTCTTTAAATGTTCTTCCAATAGCCATTACTTCTCCAACTGACTTCATCTGAGTGGTAAGAATAGGGTTGGCTTCTGGAAATTTTTCAAAGGTAAACCTTGGTATCTTTACTACTACATAATCAAGGGTTGGTTCAAAACTTGCAGGAGTTACTTTTGTTATGTCATTGGGAATTTCTTCAAGAGTATATCCAACCGCAAGTTTTGCAGCAATCTTAGCAATCGGAAAACCTGTGGCTTTACTTGCTAAGGCAGAACTACGGGATACCCTTGGATTCATTTCAATTATAACCATTCTTCCATTTTTAGGATTTACTGCAAACTGAATGTTACTTCCACCTGTATCAACACCTATCTCTCTTATAGCTTTTATGGCGCTGTCACGCATTATCTGGTATTCTCTATCTGTAAGTGTCTGTACTGGTGCAACTGTAATTGAGTCTCCTGTGTGTACACCCATAGGGTCAAAGTTTTCAATTGAGCAGACTATGACCACATTATCTGCCCTGTCACGCATTACTTCAAGCTCAAACTCTTTCCAACCAAGTAAACTCTCCTCTACAAGAACCTGACTCACGGGACTTAGTTTGAGTCCTCTATCAAGAAGTTCTTTGTATTCCTCAATGTTGTATGCTATACCTCCACCTGTTCCACCAAGAGTAAAAGCAGGTCTTAGTATTGCGGGAAAACCAATCCACTCTATCACTTCAAGTCCTTCTTTCAGACTATTAACAGCAGCAGAACGAGGCACCTCAAGACCAATCTTTATCATTGCATCTTTAAAGAGTTGTCTGTCTTCAGCTTTTTTTATAGCTTGAAGATTTGCTCCAATAAGTTCTATTGAATATTTATCAAGAATTCCAGCCTCACCAAGTTCTACAGCAAGATTAAGTGCTGTCTGTCCTCCAAGAGTAGGCAACAAGGCATCAGGTCTTTCATTTTTTATTATTAACTCAAGAATCTCAGCATTCAAAGGTTCAATATATGTAGCATCTGCCATGGAAGGGTCTGTCATGATTGTAGCAGGGTTTGAATTAACAAGTATAACTTGGTAGCCTTCCTGCTTTAAAGATTTACATGCCTGCGCACCTGAATAGTCAAATTCACAAGCCTGTCCAATTATTATAGGACCCGAGCCTATTATCAATACTTTTTTAATATCAGTCCTCTTCGGCATTAAACCTCCACTTTATACTTTTTCATAGTCTCTAACAATTTCTCTAAATCTTTCAAATACATCAAGGGCATCATTTGGACCAGGTCCTGCTTCAGGATGGTGTTGTACAGAGAAAATAGGGTATTCCACATGTTCCATTCCCTCCTCAGTTCCGTCATAAAGATTTTTATGAGTTAGTCTTACCTGTCCTTTTAAACTGCTTATGTCAACGCAATAGTTGTGATTTTGGGCTGTTATTGAAATCCTTTCAGTTTTAAGATCTTTGACAGGATGATTTCCTCCATGATGTCCAAACTTTAATTTATATGTTCTTCCTCCTAAAGCAAGTCCGATTAATTGATGTCCCAGACAGATTCCAAATAGGGGTTTTTTACCAATTATTTTTCTTATATTTTCTACAGCATATGAAAGAATTTGTGGATCACCAGGACCATTGCTTAACATTATACATTTAGGCTCAAGCTCAAGAAGTGCCTCAGCAGGAGTTTTTCCTGGCATAACATAAACTGAAAAGCCTACTCTACGCAAATTTCTAAGTATATTCATCTTTACTCCGTAATCATATACTATACATAAAGGTAACCCTTCTTCTTTGTAATACCAATAAGGTTCCTTGCACATCATGGTACTTACATGATCAATCTCTGATATATCAGGATGTTCAATCACTTTTTTATGTAAGCTAACAGGATTAAGGTCATCTGTTGATATAATTCCCATCTGAGCCCCATGGTCTCTTAAATGTTTTGTTAGTGCACGAGTATCAATTCCATGAATACCCACAATATTATACTTTTTTAGATATTCTCCAAGGCTTCCCTCTGCTCTCCAGTTGCTTGGATAATCCTTATATTCTCTAACCACAAAACCTTCTACCTTAGGACCTCCAATAGACTCAACATCTTCGTCATTCACTCCATAGTTTCCTATTTGAGTGTATGTCATTACAAC
>JAOAGU010000020.1 GCA_026415595.1 Thermodesulfovibrio sp.
GCTCAGGATTGCTCTAAAAAAAATGGGCAATAATTTAATTCCTGTAGCAGCTTCAGCCTACCAACTACCTTTCAGAGATAGGTCTTTTGATGCTGTAACCTGTGCCTTTGGTATAAGAAATATGCATGATACTGAAAAAGCATTAAGAGAAATTAATAGGGTGATCAAAAAAGGTGGTAAGCTTGTAATTCTTGAGTTTTCTCTTCCAGAGGGATTCTTAAGAAAACCCTATCTACTCTATCTAAAAAAATTTATACCCATTATCGCCTCTATCTTCTCAGTTCGTTCTGCCTATGAATACCTCGGTTCATCAATAGAGGGTTTTTATACGCCCTATGATTTTGTGAGACTATTAGGAAATTGCGGATTTAAGAATATAAAAGCTCTTCCCTTAAGTTTCGGTGCAGTTTATTTATATGTGGCTGAAAAAATTTAAAATCTATAATTATCCAACTCCTTTTTCATCTTTTCATAACACTCAGGACACATGCCATGAGTTGGCTCTGCATCAGTATGCTCTTTAATATATTTTTCTAACTGCATCCAGTAGCCTTCGTCATCTCTTATTTTTTTACACCAAGCACAAATAGGTATAAGTCCTTTAAGTGTTCTTATTTTATCTAAGGCTTGTTGAAGTTCACTTACAAGTTTTTCTCTGTTTTCATCGTAAATTTTCTTATCTGTTATATCTTCTCCTGCACTAACTGTAGCTATGATTTTTCCGTCCTTATCTCTTAGTACTGTGTTATGCCAAGCAAAGATTCTCTCTGTACCATCTCCCCTCAGGATTTTATTTTCAAAATAACTTGTAAGTCCTTGATCTCCTAATACCATGTTTTCAAATATAACTTCCATATTTTCCCTTTCCTGTGAGGGAATTAATATGTCAAACCAGTTTTTACCTATTAGTTTCTCTTTAGAATAGCCCAACTTCTCTGCTCCTCTTTGATTTATTCTCATAATGTTTTTATTTCTATCAATTACAACAAAGACAAGGTCAAGGACTTCTATGTATGTATTCAACTTAATATAAGCATCTTTAAGGTTTTCTTCACTTTCCTTAAGTTTGTTCCAAAGCAAGCTGAATGGATCAGTCAAAGCTGTCTTTACTATAGCCTTATAAATAAAGAAAAATGAAATTATCTTAAAGATATGCCCGATAAAATTGAAAACTCCATAAACGCTTATATATTTAGTAAATGAAAATTCTGCAAGAATTGTTGTAATCAGAGCTAACTGTAAATAAAGAAGTGTGACTTTTGGAAAAGCAGATCTATTTTTTCTAAGAAGGATTAGAGATGCTGCCAAAATTAAACATATTACATACTCACTGTATATTTTAAAACCTGTAAGTCCATGACCTTCAATATAGCAGTCAGGAAAATTTCTAAATGCGAAAATTGATAAAAAAACTGCTACAGTAATGAAAAAATAGGTGAACATTGCAGGATAAACATTTATTCTTTTATTAATAAAGAAAGTTGCAAAAAGAAAACTTAAACTCTCTAAATATCTTGCTGATATCCAAAGTTGCGTAGGAAGATTTGCATCAAAACCCTTAAATATATTCATTCCCTTAAAGGCAAGGGTATGAACAAGATCAATTATAGCAATGAATAGATAGGAAATCCCTAAAAGGGTTAAATATCCCTGCTCAATTTTATCCCTGAGATTGAAGGAAATTATAAAAATTGTAGCTCCAATTATTATGCTGTAAAGTTCTGCTAAGGTGTGAAAGAAAAGATAACTATAAAGAGCACTCAATGAAATAAAGGTAAGTGTTATGGAAAAAAGAATAAATTCTTCATATTTTTGCCAAAATTTCATTTTTTCAATTATATCAGAAAAAACATTATGATAAAATAAACTATGTTTAAATTTAAAAGGAGACCTCATGCTTCCCTATCCAAACATAAGCCCTGAAATTTTAAAAATAGGACCTCTTTCAATTCGCTGGTATGGTTTGATGTATCTTATTGGATTTATCTGCTCCTATTTGATTGTAAGAAGGGAGATAAAAAGAAGAGGATTGAGAGTTGAAAAAGATTTTCTTGAAAATCTATATTTCTATTTAATCTTAGGACTTCTCGTAGGTGCAAGACTTGGATATATAGTTTTTTATAGCCTTCCTTATTATTTTCAACATCCTCTTGAAATTTTTGCCATTTGGCACGGTGGCATGTCCTTTCATGGTGGACTTATTGGAGTTATTCTGGCAGCATGGTTTTTCACCAATAAAAGAAAGTTTGACTTCTTTACTCTAACAGACATGCTTGTCCTTACAGCACCAATTGGACTTGGACTTGGAAGAATTGGAAATTTCATTAATGGCGAGCTCTACGGAAGAGTTACAGATGTGCCATGGGCTATGATTTTTCCAGATGGAGGCCCTCTTCCAAGGCATCCAAGTCAGCTCTATGAGGCAGCATTGGAAGGTGCTGTTCTATTTTTTATTTTGTGGTTTTTAAAAGATAAATTCAGGAAATCAGGTATTGTATCATCTCTATTTTTAATCCTCTACGGAATTTTTCGTTTCTTCGTGGAGTTTTTCCGCGAACCTGACCCGCAAATAGGCTACATATTAGGTATATTTACAATGGGACAGGTTTTGTGTAGCATTATGATAATTGGTGGTTTAGGATTATTTATTTATAGGAGTAAAAAATGACAGGCATATCAGAAGAAGTAGTGAAAAGATTAAATGCCCTAAAAAAACATACCTTTTTTGAGATTCTTGAGCTTGCTGGCAGAGTGTTTATTATTGTGGACTATGATGAAAGTGTTGTAATAGGCAGGCGAGGTTTTCTTCCCGAAGAGAAAGAAAGAGGCTTAGTGCTTGTTTTCAATAACAGAATGAAATTTAACTTTGATGAGCATGCTATTACTGCAACCCTTGTTTTTGGAAATTCGGCTGAAAAATGTTATATCCCTATTAGTGCAATAGCAGGTGTTTTCTCGCCAGATTTAAGAATGCAACTTACAGTTCCAATTTTTAAGGCAAAAATACTAAAAGAAGGAGACTCTTCGCATTTAGCTCAGAATGACAGACAAACCAAACAACAGAAGGATGAAAAAGAAAAAATTATAGATATTACAAAATTGAGGAAGAAAAAATGAGCATGGAGAGACATCTAAAAGAGTTCCTTGTCTATAATCTTAAACAAAAACTCAGTAAGCTTCAACAAGAAATAGAAAATGTAAAAGAACCACCACCTGATTTGAAAATATTAAGTTATGGCATGGTAATTGGTTATATTGACATAATTACCGAAAAAGAAATTAAAACTGAAAGGATTGAAAAATGGAAAACTTTAATAAATCAGGGTAATAAATTAACAATAATCATTGCAAAAGATGAAAAACTTAAAATAACAGAGCTTCTTTGGAAAGAAGGACTTGCGGAAAAGGTTAGTGTAGGCACTTACGAGATAAACCTATTTCTGCCGTGAAATAAAGTCTTCTAAACAGAGTTTTTGAATTTCTGATGTTACGAAAGTTCCTCTGAGCATTTTGCCTTCAACCATATAAATAACCATTTCTGCAATATTTGTTGCGTGGTCAGATACTCTTTCAAGATACTTGGCAATAAACATTCTCTTAAGAGCAAGAGGAATTATTTCAGGATTTTTTATCATCAAACTAAATAATTCATTATGATTTTTCTCTAAAAGCTCATCTACCTCTTCATCTCTCTGAATTATCTCGTAGCACAAATCTACATCTTCCTTAACAAAAGCATTAATTGCATCTTCAACCATACTCTCAGTAATCTCTGCCATTTTAGGAATATTTACAAAGGGTTTTAGAAAGGGTTCCTGATTGAGCTCAATCGCTCTTTCTGCTATATTTACAGCAATATCACCCATTCTTTCAAGGTCTGTGCTTATCTTCATAGCTGTAGTAATGAATCTCAAATCCTTAGCCATTGGTTGTCTTAATGCAATTAATCTAATACATTCTTCATTTATATCAACTTCAAGCCCATTAATAAGATTATCTCTTGAAATAACTTGTTTCGCAAGCTCATTGTCTCTCTCAATCAATGCTTTGACTGCTTTTCTAATTCCTTCCTCTACAAGACAACTCAATATTATAATTCTCTCCTTCAACTTCCTTAGTTCATCATCTAAAATACCCATTACTGCCTCCTAAATTTTCATTAGCTTATTATACAGGTTAGATATTTTTATTAACAAGTGTATCTGTTATTAAAAATTATTGTTTTATCATAAAATTCTTTAATTGGAAGGCACTCTATTCGTTCAATATATCGCGAAATTATTTGGAATCTATGAGACCGCATTTTGTCCAAAATTTCTCTTGCTTCTTTACTGTTGATTTTTACCAATGCTTTTACTATTTCCAATAATATAATTGGGTCATCCTCTCCTTCAATCATTCTTTCAAACTCCGCCACTGCTTTTTTAAGCTTTTTCAAACCTATAATAAAAATTATAAGTCTTCTAATTTCCTTAACTGGATGTCTGAGTGATAATATTAATTTATCATCATAACCTAAGGTATTAAATTTCCTTAAATCATAATGACAATAGGGACAGATAATTATATTTTCTGATATCACTCTCCAGCAGGATGGACAGAAAAAATGAATCATTTTTAGCCAAATCTGCCTGTTATATAATCTTCTGTTAGTTTTTGCGAGGGAACTGTAAATATTTTCTGTGTTTTATCAAATTCAATTAATTCTCCTAAATACATAAAACCAGTATAGTCAGAAACTCTTGCTGCCTGCTGCATGTTGTGAGTAACAATTATTATTGTTAACCTCTCCTTAAGAGTCATTATTAATTCCTCAATTTTTGAGGTTGATATGGGATCAAGAGCACTTGTGGGCTCATCAAACAAAACTATATCTGGCTCTATTGCTATTGCTCTTGCTATACAAAGTCTTTGTTGTTGTCCTCCAGAGAGAGAATAGGCATTATCATTTAGCCTATCCTTGACCTCATCCCAAAGCGCTGCAGACTGAAGAGCCCATTCAACTCTCTCCTCAATTAACTTCTTATTTTTAACTCCATTTACTCTTAATCCATAAGCTACATTTTCAAATATTGACTTAGGAAAAGGATTTGGTCTTTGAAATACCATTCCCACTCTTCGTCTTAGGTCAAGAAGGTCTATATGTGGATTTGCTATGTTTATTCCATCTGGATGGAAAATTATAAAGCCCTCATACCTTGAACCAGGATACAGGTCATGCATTCTATTAAAACATCTCAGCAAAGTGGTCTTTCCGCATCCACTGGGACCTATTAGAGCAGTAATTTTTTTTGTAGGTATTTTCAGATTTATATTTTTTAAGGCTTTAAATTCACCATAATAAAAATTGAGCTCTTTAATATCAAGTTTAACATCCCCTTCCATTTTATAACCGTATTGTTCCTTGGATTTTATTTCTTCCATAGATTTATCTGTTGCTCCCAGAAATAGAGACTTAATGCTGTCTATTATAAAGTTTGCCATTACCATATGTATTTTCTCCTCACTTTCTGTCTATAGTAGTATGCAAGTGCATTCATCAAAACAGTTAAAACAAGCAGCACAAAACCAGCTGCTGCAGCATTGATCTGAAAAGCTGCCTGAGGTCTTGAAACCCAGTTGAAAATCTGGATTGGTAACACAGTAAAGGGTGACATGAATAATTCCCATGCCTTTTCAGGTGAGAAAAAAGGAAACTCTGAAACAAAAGGTGCTGGAGGCAGGAAGGCAATAAATGTCAAAGCACCTATTGTTACAAGGGGAGCTGTTTCACCTATTGCACGGGATGCTGCAATAATTAATCCTGTAAGAATACCTCCAAGAGAGTATGGCAATATGTGGTCTCTTACAGTATCCCATTTTGTAGCACCTACTGCATAGGCTCCTTCTCTTATGTCTCGGGGAATTCTTCTTATTGCCTCTCTTGTGTTTACTACAATTACGGGTAACATAAGAATACTCAATGTAAGTCCAGCAGTTAGAATACTTTCTCCAAATTTAAATCTATATACAAATATACCTAATGCTAAAAGTCCATATATAATTGCGGGAACTGCTGCAAGATTATTTATATTAAGTTCTATTATTGACTCAATTTTTCCAATAATGCCTCTTTTTGTTGCATATTCTTCAAGATATATTCCAGCAGGAATTCCTATTATTAATGACCAAAATATAGCACCAGCCATAACAAGCATAGTTCCAACCCATCCTGAGAGTATACCTGCTTTTTCTGGAAATCTTGAAGGATAAGAAGTATAAAAGGAAGGATCTACAAGCTTTTCAAAACCATCAATAAGTATATCTATAATAAGGGTAATAAGAAAAGAAATAACTAAGAAAAATGCTATGAAACCAACTATCGGATAAATTATATCAGCCTTTGAATCAGCAATTTTGCCTTTTTTGTTCATCTTACTTAATAAGCCTCTCTTATTCTTGATCTCAGCCAAAGGGCAATTGAGTTAAAAATAAAGGCAATTATAAACAGAGCTAATCCAACTGCAAATATTGACAGATATTCAATAGAACCATAGGGCAAATCTCCCAAAGCAACTTGGACTATATAACCAGTCATTGTTTGAATAGGTTCTCTTGGGTCTAATGTTAAGTTAGGATACATTCCTGCTGCTATGGCAACTACCATCGTCTCCCCAATTGCTCTTGATGCTCCAAGTATAAAACCTGCTACAATTCCTGAAATTGCTGCTGGAATTACGATTGTTATTGCAGTTCTCAATTTGGTTGCTCCAAGTGCATAGGAGGCCTCCCTTATTCTTTGAGGCACACCTTTCATTGAATCCTCTGCCATAGAGGCTGTGTAAGGAAGAATCATGAAACCAAGAACAATTCCTGGTGCAAGGGAATTAAAGGCTTCTAAATTAGGAACTATTTTCTGAAGAATAGGTGTTACAAAGAGAAGGGTAAAATAGCCATATACAACTGTTGGAATAGCCTCCATAAATTCAATTATTGGCTTGGCTATTTCTTTTACCCTTACTGAGGCATATTCGCTAAGATATATTGCTATCAGGATACCCAAAGGAATTGAAACTAACATTGCAATTGCTGCAATTAAAAATGTGCCTGCTACAAGAGGCCAAACTCCAAATTTTTTTGTAGCAAAAACAGGTGTCCACTCTTTCTCCGTAAGAAAATCTTTTATTGATACTTCCTGAAAAAATTTAACAGAGTCTGATAGTAAAACAAATACAATTCCGATTGTTATAAAAATAGTAATAAAGCCGGCGGTGAAAAACACCGCCAGCATAAGTCTATCTAAGATTTTTTTTCGTGTTATAAAAGAGAGCAAAGTCTCTCCTTCTTAGTATTTTGCCTCTCTCTTTAGAAGCTCTTCAACTGTTAATCCAACCTCCGGTTCACCACCAAAAACTGTTCCAACATGCATCTTCTTAAATCTCTCAGCTGCCATTTCATAAGCTTTTGCTGGAAGAGAGATGTATCCTACTTGTTTAGCTATTTTACTCGCATTTTTAATATAAAAGTCTACAAATTCCCTTACTTCTGGCTTTTCTTTTGCAGATTTTTCATTTATATAAATAAAGAGAGGTCTTGAAAGTGGCTGATAGGAACCATCCATAACTGTTTTGTCACTTGGAAGAACACATTTTCCAGTCTTAGGATTTTTAACTGCAAGAGGTTTTACTTTACCCTTGTTCTCAAGAACATAGGCTAATCCAACATAACCAAGTCCACCTTCTTCCTTAATTACTGCATTCATTATGACATTGTCATCTTCACTTGCCACATAGTCTCCTCTGCTTGCTTTTGCTTTACCTACTGCAGCCTCAGTAAAGTAATCAAAAGTTCCTGAATCTGCACCAGGTCCTGCAAGTCTTAGGGGTCTATCTGGCCAGCTTGGGTCAACCTGATTCCATCTTGTTATTTTACCCTGTGCATCAGGCTCCCACATTTTTTTAAGTTGTTCAATAGTAATACAGTCATCCTTTACCCATTTGTTTTTCACATTAACAAAAACTGAAAGAGCATCATAGGCAATAGGAAGTTCTATGTATCTGATTCCTGCCTCTTTACATGCTTCAATCTCTTTTTTAAGAATAGGTCTTGAAGCATTAGAAATGTCTGTCTCGCCTCTGCAGAACTTCTTAAATCCGCCACCTGTACCAGAAATTCCTACTGTTACCTTAACTGCACCCTTCTTTGCTTTCTGAAAGTCCTCTGCTACACCTTCAGTAATTGGAAAAACTGTTGATGAGCCGTCAATCTTGATGATTGGTTGAGCTTGGGCAGTTGAGACAAAAGAGATAAATACAACTAAAATAAGAGCGATTAAGCTACTTAAAAACAAACTTCTTAGATACTTCATAAAATCCCTCCTTTTTTGATTATGGAATCTTGATACTTTTAGTATAGAACTTCAATGTTACAGTAAATTTACAGTAATGTTAAATGTCTGTTACAAATGGTACAGAGTGTGATAAAATAAGAAAAATCAATTGCTAAGGAGGAATTTATGTCAAAAAAATGGAGCATATTAATCTTATTATTTTTTATTTTATTAACCTTTAATCCTTCCTACTCTGCTGAAATGATTAACGGAGCTGGTGCAACTTTTCCCTATCCTCTCTATTCAACCTGGGCAGCTGATTATTATAAAGCCACGGGCATCAAAGTTAATTATCAGTCTATAGGTTCAGGTGGTGGAATAAGGCAGATTACAGAGCGAACTGTCCATTTTGGTGCCTCTGATATGGCTCTTAATCCTGAGGAATTAGAAAAAGCTAAACTTCTTCAATTTCCTGCTGTAATAGGAGGAGTTGTACCTGTAATAAATCTTCCTACAATAGGGAGTTCATCACTTATACTTGACGGGATAATACTGTGTGAAATATTCCTTGGTGAGATCAAAATGTGGGATGACCCAAAGATTAAAGCTTTAAATCCAAAAATTAATTTGCCTTCAAAATCCATAACCGTTATCTATCGCTCTGATGGTTCTGGAACAACCGCTATTTTTACCCATTACCTTAGCAGTATATGCCCCAAATGGGCTCAAAGTGTTGGATATGGAACTTCTGTTAAATGGAGGACAGGACTCGGAGGTAAAGGTAATGAGGGAGTAGCCAACTATGTAAAAAGAACACCACACTCAATTGGATATGTGGAATTCGCTTATGCAAAACAAAATAAACTTAATGTAGTAAAGCTTAAAAATATCGCAGGGCAAGTCATATCAGCAGATTTTGAAAGCTTTGCTGCTGCAGCAGCTTCAGCGAAACTTGATGCGAAAAATCATTTTTATGCATGGATGACCAACGCTCCTGGAGAAAAATCTTGGCCCATTACAGGTGCTACATATATTCTCCTTGCAAAAGAAAAAAATGATGTTAATAAATCTGTTACGAAATTCTTTGATTGGGCATTTAAAAATGGAGATAAAGCTGCAAAAAATCTTGATTATGTGCCCTTACCACAAGAATTAAAAGATAAAGTAAGAAATTATTGGAAGGCTAATATAAAATAAAGGTTGTAATATAATAGGGCTTTGAGTTATAAAAGCTAACTCAAAGCCCTATTATTGGGAGGGGTGGGAGGCTCAGTTTTGCAATCTGCTTATTTTTATGTATTTAGCAATTTTTTTATAAAGTTGAAAGATATCTCCTTTATTAATTAAATCATTTACATTAGAATGCAGTAAAAAATTTCTTAAATAGTCCTTTTCAAGAGATGAATAAAATACGACTGGAATTTTTAGTTTCATAATCTTCCCTCTTAATTTATTAGTTTACCTCCTGAAAGAGCTGATATATTAATATAAAGGATATCAGGATATATGTAACTCAAGATGTCTTTCCCATTCTTCATTAGATATATTTTTTGCATATGATATAGCATCAAGACGGTCCATTTTAGGATTTTTGTAATCTATTCCCATATAACTGCAGATAAGCCCGTATAAATCAGTGTTATCTATAAGGTTTTTTAGGCCTGAAGAATAAAAATTTTTCCCATATAATATGACAATTTGGTCTTCTGCTGTATGGTTTGTTGAGGTAAAACCCACATTTCCTCTCCTTTGCTTTGGTGGATACTTGGGCTTATCTTCTTCGTAATCATAAATACTTTTACTCAAAATTCTACCCATAGTTGCCTCTGGTTCATACCAGATATCATTAATTACTACTTTTCTTTTTTGATTTAAATTTTTAAATATTTCCTCTGCCTCATCCATTGAGATAAAATGTTGGGTATAATATTCAAAAATTTCCTTTACTGTTTTTAAATCTTGCTTTTTCATCTTTTTTATCATGTATTCAAAGGATGCTCTGTTTTTATAATTTAGTAGAGCCTCAGTAGCATCATTGTACTCAGGACCTGTTCCATTAATTCCGTATCCAGAGTTTCCATGATCTGATGTGACAATTAACAAAACCTCTTTATTTTTGCTAATAAAATCCATTACAATTCCAATGGTTTTATCAAGCTCGTAACAGTCCATCATGGAGGAATAAGCATCATTAGCATGGCAGGCATGGTCTATTCTTCCTGCTTCAATTAGAAGAACAAATCCTTTTTGATTCTTAGATAGTTTTTTCAGGGCAACAGATGTCATCTCTGGTAAAGATGGCTGTTTCTTACCCAATTCTTCGTCATTTATTCTGTCAACAAAATAACTCATATGAGAGGAGCTGAAAACTCCCAATATGGGATTATCTGAAGATAGGCTATTTATAAGCTCTTCTCTTGTTCCGATTACTTTATATCCCTTTGATATGAACTTTCTGTATAAATCTTCTTTATCTTTTCTTTTCTCAGCATTCATGAAATTATCACCCCCACCCATAGCTATATCCAATCCTGAATTAAGCAGGTCAATTGCAATATTTTCCTCATCATCTCTGTTAGGGTTATGACTATACCAAGCCGCTGGTGTAGCATGGGTGACTCTTGTAGTAGTTACAAACCCACATGATAGCCCCTTCTCTTTTGCAAGCTGAAATACTGTCTTAAGTTTTTTACCATCTGGAAGTATTGAAAGGCTTCTATTAACTGTCTTTGAACCAGTTGCCCAAGCAACAGAGGCTGGAGCAGAGTCAGTTACCAAAGAAGAGAGGGAACTCGTATTTTGTAGTAGAATCCTTGATTTTAAATTTTTAATAAGCATTGAAAGATTACTTTTTTCCTTAAATTTTCTCTCCATAAATTCATTCATAGCTTTCATTACTCCCAAAGGCCATCCATCGCCAACGATAAATATAATACCCTTTGTTTTGTTATTATTTGAGAAATTAACCTTAGCAAAAATCTCTTCAGAGTAAGTCATTAAAGTTATAAAGCTTGCTAAAGATACCTTTAAAAAATCCCTTCTTTTCATAAAACCTCCTAATTTCCTCATCTACCTAAAGATAACTTTTCTGCAAAATAATGTGGTAAACTGCTTTCCAGTATGGCATTTACAACCTTATCTATATCATATTCCTTTCTTATAAATCTCACTTTTGCTCCTGAGCTATTAATTTCAACAATACAAGTGCATGTTCTTGTATCCCCATCTTTTGGTTTCCCAACGCTTCCTGCATTTATGAAGTATTTTCCATTAATTTCTTTAAAATAAGGGATATGTGTATGTCCATATATCATAATATCAGCTCCTGCTTTGTCTGCCATTAATAAAAAAAATTTTTCTGGCCTGTCTTCATACCAATATAGATTATTTTTTATAGGAGTTGCATGATACAACTTTACTTTCTTTCCCTCTGTCTGAAATTCAATACTAAAAGGAAGTGATTTCATATATTGCTTTGAACTTTCTGTTGTATGTTTCTCTGTCCATTCAAAGGAAAGATGAGCCATCTCAGCCTGTATAGGGTTATCATATTTACATCCACAATGCTTTCTGTTGTATGCTACCGATTCATCATAATTCCCCTGAACTCCTTCAATTTTATTTTCCATAAGAAACTCTACAACTTCGTTTACGAAGGGTGCATAACCTCCAAGGTCACCAAGATGATAAATCTTGTCTACCTTTTCCTCTAAGGCAACCTCGTAGGCTACTTTAAGAGCCTCTATGTTTCCGTGAATATCTCCCAAAATTCCTACTCTCACTATGTTCTCCTATGTAGTTAAAACTTCCTTTAGTTTGTTATAGAGAAGTCTCAATGAAAAATTCCTTTCATATGGTATTATTACTGTATCTTTGCCAATTATATATAAATTATCTCTCCAGTTTATTTTATTACTGACAAGAGGAATAAACCAGACAAAAGCTGTTATCAAATCTTTCACTGGGATAAGAATGTCTGAGAAACTCTTCGGTAAATTAATCAGCCTGCTGACATAAACATCAAGAACAATTTTTAATATGGAAACAGCAACGAATATTAATATAGGTATCTTTGAAAAACCACATAATATTGGAACTAAGAGGGAAAGGAAAACTGGATTACTAAACAGCTCAGTAAAATATTTCGCTCCGGCAATCCTCCACCTTATCTTTGCCCATCTTGTATGCCTATTTAGAAATCTTCTCAAAGACCAGTATTCATTTACATTTTTAATGATATGATTTGAGAGCACAACCTTTTTCCCCTTGGCATGCATTAATTTGCCTATTATGTAGTCCTCTGCTAAAACATCCTTTACAGTGTTCCAACCGCCTATTTCTTCAAAATCCTTTTTTCTCATCAGCATAGATTTACCAATGCTACAGGGCATTTTTAAAAATTTATCAAGAAAACTAACACTCAGAATTATGAAAGAGTTAAGCTGGAGATTCTCAAATATTGCACCTATGCTTTTACCACCAACCCCTTTAATCAAATTTGTAACAAGTCCTGTATCTGGTGTCATTAAAATTACAGTTTCCCTTAAATAATTCCTGTCAACACACACATTACTGTCACTTATCAAAAAATGCTCATATTGAGAGGCTTCATAGGCTGCAATCATGTTTTTTACCTTTGGATTTAAAGCGTTAGATGAATTGTCTACAATAATTTTTACTAACTCTGGATATTTATTCTTTATTTTTTCAGCAACTCTATAGGCAGGGTCATTATAATCCTGAAGGGAAAGGATAACCTCATATTCAGGATAATCTTGATTACAGAAACTTTCTAAATTGTCAAACAAATTATCATCCAATCCTTTAAGTGGCTTTATAACTGAAATAGGTGGATAATATTGAGAAGTGTAATTTTCTTCTAACTTTTTTCTAAGAGCAAGTATCTGCAAAATATAAACTGTAAGACTTAAAATTACTAAAGATAAAATTATCCATAAAAGCATTTTCACCCCCTAAAAAGTGTTATTGCAACTCCTTTGTTGTGTCTAATACAGCTTTTTACTGATGAAGCAGTCTTTTCACAATTAAGAAGAGTTTTCCATGAATAGAGATGTACTGGCTTATGAAAATCGCTGTTTGCGATGTAAGGATACTTTCTAAGACTTACAACACTGAACACATCATCCCTGTTTGCTATCTCCCATGCATCTATATATTTCTCATATTTATCTCTGTTATTCCATAAATATAGCGTGTTACGGATTTCGCCTTTCATATTATGTGGATGACAGGCAACAACAATTGCATCCTGCCTTTTTGCCTCAAGAAATATAGCTTCATAGGACTTACATGCTGGAATAAATTCTTTTATATCAAGGATAAGAATGTGTGCTGATCTGTCTGAAGAAATATAATTTTTACTTATCTCAACACCGGGTATAACAAGCATTTCATATTTATTCCAAGCTCTTTCTGCTTCATATCTTATGTTTTCCATGTACTCATTAAAATTCTCTTCTGTAACAGTTAATCTGAACTTATAGGCAAGCTTTCCAATCATGCTATCTCCATTCACTACATGGTCTGTTATTGCAATAACATCAAAACCTGCCTGACCGAATATATCAATTACTTTCCTTAGTTCAACTGAACCATCTGAGTATTTGGTATGGATATGAAAGTCACATAAGAGCATATTTTTAATAGAATGATAACTATTGAAGGTTACATAGAAGTTAAAAAAAAATTAAATTTTTGTTAAATTTAAGATAAATTTTAACAATATCTTAACATTCTTTTAATTTTGATGTAACATAAACTTGCCATAATCATAAAAACGAGATAATATTTTAGTTTATTATGTCAGTATTACAAAAAAACCTAAAAAATAATTTTCTATGGGGTGTGGCAACCTCCGCCTTTCAACTGGAAGGCTCACCCTATGCAGATTGGTCTACATGGGATAGTATTTTTAATCTTAATCCAAAGATAACCAATCATTATGAACTTTATAAGGAAGACATAAAGCTTATCAAAAATTTAGGTGTTAATGCCTATAGATTCTCCATTGAATGGAGTAGAATTCAACCGTCTGAAAATTATTGGAACAAAGAAGTTGTTAAACATTATCAAAAAATTATTGATTTGCTTAATGAAAATAACATAACCCCTATGGTCACCATACATCATTTCACTCATCCTGTCTGGTTCATTACCAAATACCCATGGCATAAAAGAAAGTCAATAGAAAAATTCACAGAATATGTTGAAAGACTTATTGAAAACATAAATGGAGTTGACTATTGGATAACCTTTAATGAGCCCTATCTTTTAATTCTTGGAGGTTATTTAGAAGGTTGTATACCACCGGGGCATAAAGATTTAAATTTGGCTATTAAAGCTTTAAAGAATATTTTCACATGTCACAGCAACATTTATGACTTACTTCATCTAAAAAACAAAAAGACTATGGTAAGCATAGCTCATAATATGGCTGTTTTTGCTCCGTGGGTAAAATGGAATCCCTTTGATAAAGTTTTAACAAAAATCGCAAAAAGATTCTATAATCACTCAGTAATTGAAGGTTTCATGGATGGAAAAATAAAACTGCCTATTCCTTTCAGAAAAACCATTGAAATAGAAGTTCCTATTCAGGGAAAACTTGATTTTTTTGGAATAAACTACTATACGAGAATTCACATGAGATTCAATCCCTTTAAAAAACTTTTTGTGGAATTTAGACACAGAGACATAGACGGACATGGACTTACAGACATGGGCTGGGAGATATATCCTAAGGGATTGAAAAAAGTTCTTAAATATGCATCCAAGCTTAATGTACCACTAATCATAACTGAAAATGGTATTGCCACAAAGGATGACAATAAAAAAATTAAATACATTAAATCTCACGTTGATGTTCTTGAAAATGCCATAAAAGAAGGTATTGATGTTAGGGGATACTTCTATTGGTCACTGATTGACAATTATGAATGGCTTCATGGACTTGATGCAAGATTTGGATTATACAGGGTTGACTTTAAGACATACAAAAGAACTCCTACAAAAGCAGCCTCATTTTATTCTTATATAATTAAATCAAGAAATTTTTATTCTGAAGAAATAAAAAAACATCTATCATCTCAAACCCAAAGTCCTGAATATATTAATCATATCACTTAAAAGAAGTTGTCCTGGTGCAGACTTTGTTTTTAGACTTGCATAGGTTATTAAAGAACCAAAGACAGGATTTATTATTCTTGATGGAATACCTTTTTCTCCCATTCCTATTGTGACAATTTTATCGTTTTTATGTTTCAGAGTAAAAAGTAATAAAGTCTCAAGGTCATCTCTGCTG
>JAOAGU010000021.1 GCA_026415595.1 Thermodesulfovibrio sp.
TTCCGATGAAATGCTTGATATGAGAATGGATCAAACCACTTTTCTTACAGCATGGGATGTGGTAAATAAATACCCTGAATATAAACTGATTCAGATATTTAAAGATTATGGTGATGAACCATTTGCAAGAAAAATTGCAAGAGAGATTGTAAGACAGAGGCAAAAAAAGACAATTGATACATGTAAAGAATTAGCTGATTTAGTTAAAAGAATTATTACAAAAAAAACTAAAATTCATCCTGCCACACAGGTTTTTCAAGCCATAAGAATTGAAGTCAATAGAGAAATAGAGGAACTTCGTGATGGATTAGTTAACTCATTGCAGATGCTTAAAAAGGGGGGAAGGATATGTATTATATCCTATCATTCTGGAGAGGACAGAGTAGTAAAACATTTCTTCAAAGAAGAGGAAAAGAAAGGCAATATTTTAATAATAACTAAAAAGCCAATATTTCCATCTTTAGAAGAAATCGCAAAAAACCCTTCAGCAAGAAGTGCGAGATTAAGAGGAGGTGAAAAATTATGAATAGATTTGTTTGTAAGGGTAGAAATTTTAATATTATAGGTTGTTTATTTATTTTTCTTATTATTTTATCCGTATTTGGAATTCTATGGATACGGTCAAATGTTATAACTATTGAATACAGACTAAGTCAACTGGAGGAAAAAAAGAAAAATCTCCTCAGAGAACAAAAGATGTTATTGGCTCAAAAATCTTCTTTAACAAGTATAGCAAGACTTGAAAAAGGAGAACTTTTTTCTCTTCATTTTCCTGATAGAAAAAAAGTTATATACATAACTCAGGATTCAACCACATCAGTTAACAGGATTAGTTTTAATCAGAGAGATTAAAAATGCTCTCAAGGATTAATATCCTAAAATATCTTATCATTCTGTGTTTTATAATTATAGTTTTTCGACTTTTTCTTGTAATGTTTATTGAACACGAAGTGTATCTACAAAAAGCTAATATGCAGCATGTAAAAAAAGAGGAAATCATACCTAAAAGAGGCAATATTTATGATAGAACGGGAAGAGATTTAGCCATATCATTGGAGAGAGATTCTCTTTTTATTGATCCGGTTTTAATAAAAGACAATGAAACAATCAATATATTAAAAAATTATGTAAAAAACATTGATTATAATGAAATTATGAATGATGCTGAAAATAACAAAAGATTTGTATGGATAAAAAGAAAGCTTGATGATGACACAGCAAAAAAAATAAAAGAATTAAAGCTTCAAGGATTAGGTTTTGTTACTGAACATATAAGATATTATCCTAAAGGCTCAATAGCTTCTCATGTAATAGGTTTTGTAAATACTGATGAGGAAGGTATAGAGGGATTAGAAAAATATTATAATAACTATCTTAAGGCACAAAAAACCTCAAAGGTGGTTTTAAGAGATGCCACAGGTAAGAAACTATCAGACGGAAATTACTGGGAAATTAGAGGTAATGATGTTGTTTTAACGCTTGATGAGGGATTGCAGTACATTGTTGAAAAACATCTTGATGAAGCTATGAATAAATGGCAAGCCTCTTCCGCAACAGTAATTATGATGGAACCTTTTACTGGTGAGATTCTTGCTTTAGCAAACAGACCAAATTATAATCCAAATGATTTGAAAACAATAAAGAGTTTATCTGTTATAAGAAACAGGTCAATAACTGATTTGTATGAACCAGGTTCTACCTTTAAAATTATTACTGCATCCGCTGCCTTAGAAGAAAAAATAATCAAAACAAATACCAAGATAGATTGTGCTCCTGGTTTTATTGAAGTGGGAGGTAAAAAAATTAAGGATGTTCATAAATATGGAGTTCTTTCTTTTGAAGAGATTATCCAAAAGTCATCTAATGTGGGTACAATAAAAATTGCAATGATGCTTGGCAGGGAAAAACTTTATGAATATATCAAAAAGTTTGGTATAGGTGAAAAAACTGGAATTGACCTTCCTGGAGAGGTTGCAGGTCATATAAAACCAATAAATAAATGGTCTGGCACTTCAATAGGAGCTATTCCAATAGGTCAAGAAGTAGCAGTTACAGCCCTTCAAATGTTACGAGCCTATTCTGCTATCGCAAATGGTGGATATCTTGTCAAACCTTTTATTGTCTCTGAAATACGTTCTCCAGAGGGAAATATTGTATATAAGGCTGTTATTCAAAGAAATAGGGTTTTATCCGAGAAAACAGCTTACACTTTGAGAGAAATACTTAAAAAAGTTACACAGGAGGGTGGCACCGCAACTACAGCAAGAGTAGAAGGAAATAATGTTGCAGGAAAAACAGGAACAGCCCAGAAGTATGACCCAAAAATAAAACAATATTCAAAGGATAAATTTGTTAGTTCCTTTGTAGGATTTATACCTGCAGAAAATCCCCGTATTGCTTGCATAATTGTAATTCATGACCCTAAGGGAGCGCATTATGGAGGAGTTGTAGCAAGTCCTGTATTTAAGGCTATTTCTGATGAAGCATTAGCATATCTTAATGTTCCAAGAGATGATGCAAAGGAGAAGGGGCTTGTTGTTACTATAAATAATAATGAAGCTAATAGAAAGGTTGTTGCATCACGATGAAACTTTCAGAAATTCTCAGAGAAGATTTCGAAGTAAGGGGAGATATCCATATTGAATTTAATGATGTCCGATATAATTCAAAGGACACAGGAAAGGGGAGTCTATTTGTTGCTATCGCAGGACATAATATGGATGGTCATAATTTTATAGATGATGCCTTAGACAGAGGTGCAATAGCTGTGGTATACGAGAAGGGTCGTTATAAGCCGCTTAATAATGATAATGTAGTATGGATAGGAGTTAACGATTCCAGAGAGGCTCTTGCATGGATCGCAAGTAGATTTTATGGCTCTCCCTCCCACAGTCTGCATCTAATAGGAATAACAGGAACGAATGGAAAAACAACTACCTCCTTTTTAATAAGAGAAATTCTTAGAAAAAATGGTAAAAAAACAGGTTTAATAGGGACTATTAAATATTTAATAGATGAAGAAGAAATAACAGCTCAGCACACTACTCCAGAGTCTTTACAATTCCAGAAGTTGCTTCACGAAATGTTACAAAGAGGAATAGAATATGTTATTTCTGAAGTTTCATCACATGCACTTTCCTTACGAAGGGTTGATTACGCAGATTTTGAAGTAGCTGTTTTTACAAATCTTTCAAGGGAGCATCTGGATTTTCATAGAGATATGGAGGACTACTTTTTGGCAAAAAAAAGACTTTTTACAGAGCTACTTAAAAAAGAGGGTGTTTCTATAATAAACATTGATGATGAATATGGAAGAAGGCTTGCTGAGGAAATAAACGGAAATAAGTTTCTGTATTCTATCAGTGATAAAAAGGCAGATATTTATGTTGATGATTATAAATTAATGTTTAATGGAACAGAAATTGTAGCTGTTATCAAAGGAGAGAGGCATTCATTTAAAACACCACTTTTAGGAATTCCAAATATTTATAATGTGCTAAGTGCTGTATCAGTTGCTTTATATTTCAATATTCCATTGAATACAATAAAAGAAGCTTTATTAAATGCTAAAGCTCCTGATGGAAGGTTTGAAAATATTGATGAGGGACAGAAATTTCTTGTATTCGTAGATTATGCACATACGCCAGATGCTCTTGAAAGACTTCTTAAGAGTGTATTAAAACTAAGAGAAGGAGTCAACCATGGGGGACGCATTATAACCCTATTTGGTTGTGGTGGAAATAGAGACAGAGGGAAAAGACCCCAAATGGGTAAAATTGCATCAGAGTTAAGCGATTATGTAATACTTACTTCAGATAATCCAAGATGGGAAGAGCCAAGACAGATAATAAGAGAAATTGAAGAAGGAATATCAAAGGATAATTTTATAGTTGTTACTGACCGAAGTGATGCCTTAAGGATTGGTATTAGCATGTGTGAAAAAGGTGATATCTTAATTGTTGCTGGGAAAGGACATGAGGACTATCAGGAGATAGAAGGAAAAAGATTTCCCTTCAGCGACAGAGAAATATTGAGAAATATCTTAAAAAAATTGAAAAAATAAAAATGTTTACTATTGATGATTTAATGAAAGCGATTAATGGAGAAATTTTATCTGAGTCAGAGCAGATTTTCTATAGTGCTTCCATTGATACAAGAACAATAGGTCAGAAAGACATGTTTTTTGCTCTCAAAGGAACAAAAAGAGATGGTCATGAATTTTTAAAAGATGCTTTGGAGAAGTCTTCTGGAGCTGTTATTTCAAAAGATGTGGATATAGACATCTCAGGCAAAACAGTTTTAAAAGTTAAAGATACTCTTGAGGCTTTACAAGCCTTGGGAAAATATTTAAGAAAAAAATTTATAGGAAAAGTTATAGTTGTTTTAGGAAGTAATGGTAAGACAACTACGAAAGAGTTAATTTCAGCTTTTTTATCAAAACAATATCGTATTTTAAAGACAGAGGGAAACTTAAATAACAATATTGGAGTACCTCTTTGTTTAAGCAGGCTTGAAAATAATACAGAGATAATGGTTCTTGAGCTTGGTACAAATAGAAAGGGTGATATAAGAGAGCTTTGTGAAATTGTTCAACCTCAATATGCAGTAATCACTAACATTGGATATGAACATATAGAAGGGTTTGGGTCTTTAGAAGGAGTAAGAGAGGGTGAGCTGGAGGTTCTTCCTTATGTTAAAACAATTTTTGCTAATGGAGATGATAAATTTCTAATGGAAGGACTTAAAAATTGGAAAGGAAATTTGATAACTTTTGGATTAAATAAGGAGAATGACTACTACGGAAGTGATATAGAATTTAATAATGAAGGTATAGAGTTTGTTTTTCATACAGACACCACAAGTTTTCCCGTTAAAACTAATCTTGTAGGCTTACATAATGTCTATAATATAGTATCTGCATGTGCGGTGGCTTTACATTTTGGTGTATCACAATTGATGATAAAGGAAGCATTAGCATCTTTTAATCCTCCTAAAATGCGCGGCGAGATATTAAAGCTTAACGGAACAGAGATATTTTTTGATGCCTATAATGCCAATCCTTCATCTATGAAAGTTGCTCTTAATGAACTGGCAAGAAGAAGAGGAAAGAAAAAAACTATAGCTGTTTTAGGAGACATGCTTGAGCTTGGCGAATATACTGAAATAGCGCATGAAGAAATTGGCAAATGGCTCAAAGAGCTAAGGATAGAGCAATTTATTGGAGTGGGAAAGTTTATAAAAAATGCATTAAGATATGTGAATGGATGTGTGTTCGATGAAGCAAAAGAAGCCGGTAAATTTCTTAAAGAACATCTTAGAGGAGGAGAGATAATCTTGATTAAAGGTTCAAGAGCTATCAAAATGGAAGAGATTTTAGAAATTTTGAGAGAGGGACGTGATTAATGATTTATGAATTTCTTTATAGCCTAAGCGACCAGATATCTGCTTTCAATGTTTTTAGATATATTACATTCAGAGCAATGCTTGCTATTTTAACATCTTTCTTTTTTGCTTTTCTCATAGCGCCTGCCTGCATAAGATGGTTAAAAAAACTAAGTCTTACCCAACATATAAGAGATGATGGCCCCAAGAGTCATTTCAAAAAAGAAGGGACTCCTACAATGGGAGGAATTATAATTATCGGTTCCGTGTTAGTTTCAATGTTATTATGGGGAAATTTAAGGAATCACTATGTATGGATAATGATTTTGAGTTTTCTTGGATTTGGATTAATTGGATTTATTGATGATTATCTAAAAGTTTCAAGACAAAACCACAAAGGACTACCGGGAAAACATAAATTACTTGCGCAGTTATTTTTAGCCGCAGCAGTTACCCTTTTCCTTTACTTTAATCCTAAAGACCCTTATACAACAGTTTTAAGCATACCTTTTTTCAAACAATGGCTTATTGACTTAGGAATATTTTATATCCCTTTTGCTATATTTGTTATTGTTGGAACTTCAAATGCTGTCAATCTTACTGATGGAATGGATGGTCTTGCTGTCGGACTTGTCGGTATAGCAGCTGTCGTAAATGCAGTATTACTATATGTATCAGGGCATGCGGTTTTTGCTAAATATCTTTATATTCTCTATATTCCGGGGACAAGTGAACTTGCTGTTTTTTGTGGTGCAATGCTTGGAGCCTGCTTGGGATTTCTTTGGTATAATGCCTATCCAGCAGAGGTATTTATGGGAGATGTTGGTTCTTTGAGTCTTGGTGGAGCGCTGGGAAGTTTGGCTGTTATAACAAAGCATGAGATAGTTCTTGCTCTTGTAGGAGGAATTTTTGTTGTAGAAGCTCTGTCAGTTATTCTTCAAGTAGGATACTTTAAACTAACAGGAGGCAAAAGAATTTTCCGAATGGCACCGTTACATCATCATTTCGAATTGAAAAAATGGCCAGAACCAAGGGTTATCGTAAGATTCTGGATAATAGGTATTATTCTTGCCCTTTTAAGCCTTTTAACTTTAAAACTGAGGTGATTCTATGAAAAATCAGGCAGAAGTCTCAAAATGGAAGTTAGAGGTTAAGTTTATTATATTTCTTGGTTTTTTAATTTTATTCTTTCTTAATTCAACAACCTTTGCAGAAGATATGGATGCTCCGACTGCTGTTGTAGTAGATGCACAAAGTGGAAAGATTTTATATGGCAAAAATCCTTATCTTAAGTTGCCACCTGCAAGCACTGCCAAGCTTGTCACCGCAATGGTTACCCTTGAAAGACTTTCACCTGAAAAAAAAGTAACCATTTCTGAAAAGGCATCAAAAACTCCAAGTGTTGCTCCAAATTTGAAAGAAGGAGAAATATACACAGTCCAGGATTTGATTTATATGGCTCTTATGAGATCTGTTAATTCTGCTGCCGTTGCGCTTGCAGAGGCTGTTGCAGGTTCCGAGGCCGAGTTTGTGAAGCTCATGAATGATAAAGTAAAAAACATCGGAGCAAAAGATACAAAATTTGCCAATTCATCGGGATTACCAGGTAACAAGCAGTATACAACAGTGTATGACCTTACAAAAATTATGTCTAATGCTTTATCTTATCCATTAATAAGAGAAGCCATCAATACTCGTGTATATGTTATTCATTCAGACGATGGTAAAGAACATTTCATTCAGAATACAAATCATCTTTTATGGACAGAAGACAATATGATAGGAGGTAAAACAGGTTATACAAATAGGGCAAGACACTGTTTTGTAAGTGCTTCAAGAATTGGTAATAGACTTGTATATACTGCTTTATTGGGAGTTCCAAACAGAGAGAAACTCTGGAGAGACACACAGATACTTTTATCCAGGGCAGAGAATGTGCTATCAGGTGAAAATGAACCATTTGTTAAGTTTACAAAGGAAAAACCCATTCTGAAGGTTTCCAGTAAAAAATTAAAATCTTCGGATAGGAAGAAGCATATCATGAAAACAAAAAAGAAGATAACAGTTAAAAACGATATGAAAAAAAAGAGCATATATGGTAAAAAATCAAAGCCTAAGAGGAATGGGAATGCAAAGATTAATTCACAATCTGTCTGAGCTATATGATAAAAAGATTGCCATAGTAGGTCTTGGGAAAAGTGGTATTGCTCTGGTTAAATTACTTTCAGCTTTAGATGTAAAAGTAATTGTAAATGACAAAAAACCAGTAGATGAGATAGAAAAGGATTTAAGCTCTATTTCAGATAAGATTTATAGGATATTTGGAGGTAAACATCCTCCTGAGGCTTTCATTGAAGCCCAACTTATTGTAGTAAGTCCCGGGGTTCCAATAAGCACACCTTCTATAGTTTCGGCTATTTATAGAGGAATTCCTGTAATAGGTGAAATAGAATTAAGCTGGGAGATTCTAACTCTTCTTAAACCAGATATAAAAATAATTGGCATAACAGGTTCAAATGGAAAATCAACTACATCTACACTTACATATGAATTTTTGAAGAAAGACGGTAAAAGGGTGGTGCTTGCTGGTAACATAGGTTTTCCCATGGCAGAGGTAGTTTATGAAATCTATAATAAAAAAATAGATATTGACTATCTTGTTCTTGAACTCTCAAGTTTTCAGCTTGAAAGTATAAAAAACTTCAAAGTTCATTCTGCAGCTATTCTCAATATCACGCCTGACCACATGGACAGATATTCGGGAATGAAAGAATATATTGAAGCAAAGGCGAAAATATTTCAGAATCAGGGAGGAGATGATTTTCTTATACTTAACATGGATGATAAAAATACAATCTCTTCAATTAAACATTTGAGAGATGTTTATTTAAAAAAAGAGAAACTTCCACATATTCTTTATTTTAGTCGATTTCAAAAAGTCTATGGAGCTTTTTTAGAAAAAGAAACTGTTAGATTCCATGTGAGAGAGGAACTATCAGAGGATATAAAAAGGGAAATGGAAAATACAGTGCTGCCAGTGAATTCCTTCAAAATCAAAGGAGTGCACAATATTGAAAACATAATGGCAGCTTCCCTTCTTGCTTTTTCAGTAGGATGTACTGCAGATAGCATAAAGGAAGTTGTTAAAGAATTTCCCGGTCTTCCTCATAGAATGGAACTTGTAAGAGAAATAGACGGTGTTTCCTATATAAATGATTCAAAAGGTACGAATGTTGATGCTGTAGCAAAGTCTCTTGACAGTTTCTCGGGTAATGTGATTTTAATAGCAGGTGGAAGAGATAAAGATGGTGATTTTACAGCGTTAAAGGAAGTCGTGCAAAAAAAAGTAAAGGCTTTGATTCTTATCGGAGAGGCAAGCCAAAAAATAGCAAATGCCTTAGGTGAAGTTGTGAATCATTATTTTGAAAAGGATATGAAATCCGCTGTCATTAAGGCTAAGGATATAGCTCAGCGGGGAGACATTGTTTTACTCTCCCCCGGGTGTGCAAGTTTTGACATGTTTAAAAATTTTGAACACAGAGGTGAAATATTTAAGGAGATTGTAAATTCTCTATGAACAAGGAATCACTTGATAAAACCCTTATGTTTACAGTAGTTATTCTTATTATTATAGGCCTCATCGCAGTTTATAGCTCAACCTCGGTTTTATCTTCTGTAAAGGTTAAATATGCAAATAAGGGAGGATTGATTTATCTGCAGAAGCAGTTATTTACTCTTGTTTTAGGCTCCATTCTAATGATTATATTTATTTATTTCCCAAGGGAAAAATTTAAAAAAATAGTAATCCCTTTATTAATAATTTCCTTTTTATTACTAATTCTTGTTTTTTCTCCTCTTGGGGTTAGTGCTGGTGGAGCGAGAAGATGGCTTAAGCTGTGGCCAAGTGTTTTTCAACCTTCGGAACTTGTAAAGCTTGCGATGGTTTTCTTCCTTGCATGGTTTTTAAGCAGACCTGAGTATGATAAAAATAAAATTGTACATTTTTTAATTCCTGTAGGATTAATGGGAATTTTTCAGTTGATTTTTCTGAAACAGCCAGATTTTGGTGCAGCCATGACTCTTGGCATTATAACTTTTATAATGCTTTTTATTGCAGGAATAAGTCTAAAGTTTATTGGAGTTACATCCATACTTGCCTTGCCTGTTATATTTTACCTTGCTAAGGAGCCCTATAGATGGAAAAGAATAACCTCTTTTCTTGACCCATGGGCTGATCCGCAAGGTAGCGGATTTCAATTGGTTCAGTCTTTAATAGCTCTCGGAAGTGGAGGGCTTACTGGGCAAGGTCTTGGTGAAGGCAGACAAAAACTTGCCTATTTGCCAGAGATTCATACAGATTTTATTTTTGCACACATTGGTGAAGAAATGGGATTTATTGGAGCATCATTGGTTGTTATTCTCTTTTTTATTTTATCTATGAAAGGTTTTAAGATTGCCATAAGACAAAAAGAATCATTTTACTATTTTCTTGCTTCAGGTATTACAGTGATGATTTCTATTCAGGCTCTAATAAACTTTGCTGTTGTAACAGGACTTGCACCGACAAAAGGACTGCCCTTACCATTTATAAGTTATGGTGGTTCATCTATGGTAATTAGTCTTATGTCAGTAGGGATTTTACTTAATCTTTCAAAAGTTGATTCTCCTTTTTTATCTGAAGAGTTACTGTTAAGTAAGAAAAGATCGCAAATAACACACAGATATTACTACAGGGGGAGAAGGTTTTCATGAAGGTAATAATAGCTGGAGGTGGAACTGGAGGGCATCTATTTCCAGGTGTTGCCCTCGCCTCTTTCATAAGGACAAAATATCCCGATGCAGAGATAGTTTTTATTGGAACAGAAAGAGGGTTAGAAGCAAAGGTAATACCCAATTTGGGCTATAAATTAAAGCTTATTTCTGTAAAAGGCTTTGTGGGTAAATCTTTAAATGAAAAAGCAAAATCCATATTGAAGCTTTTAAAATCTATATCAGAATGTAAAAATATTATAAATTCCTTATCACCTCACATTGTTTTTGGCGTTGGTGGATATGCTTCTCTGCCAATGGTATTCACTGCTGCTTTAAAAAAAATTCCTACAATTATTCTTGAACAAAATACAGTACCAGGGCTGGCAAATAAGATTCTTGGAAAGTTTGTAGATGCCATTGGTATAACCTATCCAGAAACCTTAGATTATTTTCCTAAGGAAAAGGTATATCTAACAGGAACTCCCATAAGAAGGGAAATCTTATTTGGTGATAGAGAAAGGGCTATTGAAATTTTTAACCTTGAAAAAGGAAAATTAACCTTATTGATTTTTGGAGGAAGCCTTGGTGCGAGGAAAATAAATAAAGCAGTTACTGAAGGATTATCCTATTTAATTCCACTTAAAGATAGAATTCAGATAATTCATCAAACAGGTGAGGCTGACTATGAATGGGTAGCAAAGGAATACAAAAATTTTTCTTTCAAGGCTACTG
Source organism: Thermodesulfovibrio sp. (assembly GCA_026415595.1). Taxonomy (GTDB): domain Bacteria; phylum Nitrospirota; class Thermodesulfovibrionia; order Thermodesulfovibrionales; family Thermodesulfovibrionaceae; genus Thermodesulfovibrio. The sequence goes on from JAOAGU010000021.1 coordinate 10,867, forward strand.
TTTTACCTTTCATATATGAGATGGCAGAGGCTTATGCAATTGCAGACTTAATAGTTTGTAGGGCAGGCGCTTCAACTGTGGCAGAGCTTACAGCACTCGGGAAAGCATCAATTTTAATACCATATCCATATGCAGCCTATAATCATCAAGAACTAAATGCACGAAGACTTCTCAGCCGCGGTGCCTGTGAAATGATTCTTGACAGAGAGCTTAATGGTGAGATTATTTCAAAAAAAATAAATAAAATTTTAACAGATTCTCAAACTAAAAAAGAGATGGAGATGGCATCTCTTGCCTTTGGGAAGGCAAATGCTGCTGAAAAAATTGTAGAAATTGGAGAATCACTAATGAGGAGGAAAATGTAGATGTATCAGTTTAAGAAAATTCATTTTGTTGGAATTGGCGGAATTGGAATGAGCGGAATCGCAGAAGTTTTAAAAAACATGGGATACACAGTAACAGGCTCTGATATAAAAGAGTCTGACACGGTAAGGAGGCTTAAAAGCCTTGGAATAAAGGTATGCATAGGACATAGTGCGGATAATTTAGATGAAACAGATGTGGTTGTTTTCTCATCTGCTGTAAAATCTGATAATCCTGAAATTATTAAGGCAAAGGCAATGGGGATACCTGTTATTCCAAGAGCAGAGATGCTTGCAGAACTCTGCAGGCTTAAATACTCAATTTTAATAGCAGGAGCTCATGGAAAAACAACCACCACATCTCTTATTGCAACTGTCTTAAATGATGCAGGATTTGATCCTACAGTGGTCGTAGGAGGAAAACTTAAGTCTCTTGGGACAAATGCAAGGCTTGGTCAAGGTGAATTTTTAGTAGCAGAGGCTGATGAAAGTGACGGCAGTTTTCTTAAATTGAGCCCTGCAATTTCTGTTATAACCAATATTGACAGAGAACATCTTGACTATTTTAAAAACTTAAGAAGAATAAAAAAGGCTTTTCTTGAGTTTGCTGATAAGATTCCATTTTACGGGGTTTCTATACTTTGTAGAGAATGTAGACACATAAGGGCTCTAATTCCTCATTTAACAAGAAGATATTTAACCTACGGATTTGATGAAAGTGCTGATTTCTATGCAAAAAAAATTAGCTATAAGTCACCATATGTTTCCTTTGAAGCATTTTATAAAAATAGAGCAATGGGAGAGTTTAAAATTACTGTTCCTGGTAAACACAATGTCTTAAATGCATTAGCCACAATAGCTGTGGCAAAGGAGCTCTCTGTACCTTTTGATAAGGTAAAGGAGTCTTTGCAGAACTTTAAAGGCATTGGAAGAAGATTTGAATTTAAAGGAGAAAAAAATGGAATAAAATTTTACGATGACTATGGACATCATCCCACAGAAATAAGAGCAGTACTTAAGACTGCCATGTGGTTAAGACCTTCAAGACTTTGCGTAATATTTCAGCCACATAGATTTACAAGAACAAGAGACTTAATGGAGCATTTTATAAAGGTTTTCAAAGAAGTATTAAGAAAAAGGGATCTTCTCTTTTTGATGGAGATATATCCTGCCAGTGAACCACCTATTAAAGGTGTTAGCGGAGAAGTTTTATACGATAGGCTTCAAAGTGCAGGTGTTAATGTGAGATTTAATCCTGATAAAGAAGGTATAAAAGAAGATATACTAAAAGAGTTAAAAGCAGGTGATGTTGTTTTTACAGTGGGAGCAGGTGACGTTTATAAAATTGGAGAGGCGGTAAGGGATGGATTATCTTAAAAATGCCGATACAGATAATCGCTGGATTTCGCTTCTGAGAGATTCTTTGACATTTCTAAATTCTCTTCGCTACAACCGCAAAACTCGCCTTTCAGGTTCAAACAGTTGCGGCTGTTTTACGCTTAGTTCGTTAAGAAATGTTACCAAAGAATCTCTAAAGTCACTCAATCCAGCTTATCTCAATTGGCAAAAATGCGGGGTTATGAGAGTAATGAAAACCTATCACATTGATGGATATGGCTTTTCGCTCATTCTCGCAGGACATCCATGTCCTGCTCCGAGGCTGGCAATCTGCTTCACCATCCATGGTGAATCCTTAGATTGCCAAAAGCCGCTCAAAGCTTATATCCATCCAACCTGTAGGGATATATGCCAAAGATAGAGACTTTTTGCAAAGAAAAGGGTATTTTGTACAAGAAGAATGAGTCTCTTGCTCAATATACTACTCTCAGAATCGGCGGTGAAGCTGCAATGATTGTTTTTCCACGGGAGGAACATATAAGAGAATTATTAGAAGTAATAAAAAATGAAGGATTATCCTATTACATGGTTGGAGGAGGCAGTAATTTACTCGTAAGTGATAGAGGATTTAAAGGTGTAATAGTTAATACGAAAAAGATGGATACTATAAGATTGGAGAGATATACGCTTAAGGTAGGAGCTGGGGTGATGCTGGGGAGAGTTCTTGCTTTTCTTGGTAAGCGAGGGCTTTCTGGCATGGAAGGGCTTATAGGTATCCCTGGAACTGTAGGCGGTGCAGTTTTTTGTAACGCGGGTTCTTTTGGATACGAGATAAAGGATTGCCTTGAGGAAATTGAATTAATTGATGAAGCTTTGAATATAAAAAATCTCAAAAAATCTGAGATTAATTTCAGGTACAGAAGTTCCGGGCTATCTGAAAGTGTAATAATAAAAACTGTAAAATTTGTTTTAAAAGAAGAAAGGGAAGATATTTTTGGGAAAATGAAGGAGTTTCTAATAAAGAAAAGAGAAAGCCAACCAATTAAAGACCATTCAGCAGGTTGTGTCTTTAAAAATCCTGACGGGACTTCTGCAGGATTTCTTATAGATAAAGCAGGGTTAAAAGGTACAAGAGTAGGAGACATTATTGTAAGTAAAATGCATGCAAACTATTTTATAAATATTGGTAAGGGAAAGGCATCGGATTTTTTAAAATTGATGGATATGGTAAAAGAAAGGGTTTTTAAGATTTTTTCAGTGGAACTACGACCCGAAATAAGATTTTTGGAGGCTTAAAATGAGAGTTGGTGTAATAGCTGGAGGAATTTCTTCTGAAAGAGAAGTATCTTTAAGAAGTGGTCAGGCAGTATTTAATGCTTTAAAAG
>JAOAGU010000022.1 GCA_026415595.1 Thermodesulfovibrio sp.
GCCTAAATTGTCATAAAGGATTTCAGCAGCCTGATAGAAATAGAACCGCTTTCAACATATGGACAACAGACGGATCTACTTTATATAGAAATAGAAAAGACAATACAGGTAAAATTCCATGTACTGCATGTCATAGCTCACCCCATGCAACCTATCCATCCTTTAATGAATATGGCAAAAATAGAGACAATATTCAACCAATGCAGTATCAAGGAATGCCCCTTCCAATCTCATCAGAAATGAAATGTGAGGTATGCCATATAGTTAAAATGCAGGGCAATCACCATCACAGCAATATGTTAAGGATATTCAGAAACAAAGAAAAAATAAATAATTAATATATAAAATTATCTAACAATTTTGTAACGTAAAGTTATGCTTTTCAGTTATAATATTTTCACATGAAAAAACAAAGAGGTAAATTAACAGATATAGCTTTTTTATCTATTACAGCTTCCACAGCATTCAGCATAATCGCTATTTCACTTGGAATTTTTATCATTCTCTTCAAAGAATCTCTACTTGCAATTAATAAATTCGGGTTTATAGGGTTTATCTTTTCAACTGAATGGGATCCTGTTAAAGAAATATTCGGTGCTGCACCTGCTCTGATAGGTACATTGATAACCTCCTTTTTTGCTTTACTTTTAGCTGTTCCCATTGCTATAGGAATTGCAATCTTTATAACAGAAATCGCTCCTTCCTTTTTAAAAGGAATAATAGGAACTGCGATAGAATTGCTCGCTGCTATTCCGAGTATAATTTATGGAATGTGGGGGCTTTTCACCTTAGCACCAATAATGAGTCAAAACATAGAACCTTTCCTACAGTCAACAGTAGGTAAACTACCTCTTCTCGGAAAGCTCTTTGAGGGCACACCGCTTGGAGTCGATCTTTTTACTGCAAGTGTAATCTTAAGTATTATGATAATCCCATTTACAGCCTCTATAGCAAGAGAATCCTTTAATCTAACTCCTTCTGTACTTAAAGAGTCTGCCTATGCAATTGGAGCAACAAAATGGGAAGTTGTAAAAGATGTCGTTTTACCATATTCAAAACTTGGTGTTCTGGGCGGTGTAGGTCTTTCCTTAGGAAGAGCACTTGGAGAAACAATGGCAGTTGCTTTCGTTCTCGGCAATTTAAATCAGATTCCCTCCTCTCTTTTTGACGCAGCTGCTACAGTAACTGTGAAGCTGGCAAATGAATTTACAGAAGCTGACAAGGATATATATCTTAGTTCTCTTTATTATCTCGCTCTTTTGCTTTTTATAATGAGTTTTACTATTCTTGCTCTTGCAAAAGTATTCTTATTGAAAGCTGAGAGGAAATGATACTGAAAAAGAGAAAAATAACAAGCAGCATCGCGCTCTTTGTATGTTTTCTTACTGCTTTATGGGGTATATTCTGGCTTTCTTTTATTATCATAGATGTTTTAAGGCATGGTATAACAGCCATAACCCCCTCTTTATTTTTTAATGATCCTGCTCCACCAGGAGAAGAAGGTGGTGGGTTAAGAAATGCCTTTATAGGGCATTTACTCATTACAATATTTGCTACTTTGATCGGTGTTCCTATAGGCGTACTCGGTGGAACTTTTCTTGCCGAGTATGGAAGAAAATACAATATATCAAAAGTCATAAGCACACTTGCTGATATCATGGTAAGTGTCCCTGCAATAATTATAGGTGCCTTTATATATGCTATCATTGTTAAACCATTAGGACATTTTAGCGGCTGGGCGGGTTCAATCGCCTTAGGTATTATAATGATTCCCACTGTTCTTAGAACTACTGAAAATATGCTCTCTCTTATACCCTGGACATTAAGAGAAGCTGCTTTTGCACTCGGAGCTCCCTATTATAAAGTAATCATTCAGGTAGTTTACAGAGGTGCTGCTACTGGAATTCTAACAGGAATTATTCTTGCAATTGCAAGAGTCACAGGCGAAGCAGCACCGCTTCTGTTTACAGCCTTTAATAATAATTATTTCTCTTTGGATATGTCTCAACCTATAGCTTCATTAACAGTAACTATTTTCCAATATGCAATGGGTCCCTATGAAGAGTGGCATGCACAGGCATGGGGTGCAGCTTTAATGATAACAGTTTTTATACTTTTTGCTACGATTACAGGAAGACTTCTCATAAAAAGGAGGTATAAAGATTGACCCCTGAGATTGAAGTAAAAAACCTTAACTTTTACTATACTGGTGGGGTTCACATACTTAAAAATATAAACATGATTGTTTATAAAAATCAGGTTACTGCCTTAATTGGTCCAAGTGGATGTGGTAAAACTACTCTGCTTAGATGTTTTAATAGAATGCATGACCTCTATGCTGGTAATAAATATGATGGAGAAATCATATTTCAAGGACAAAATATTTTATCAAAAGAAACAGACCTTATAGCGTTAAGAAGTAAAATAGGAATGGTTTTTCAGAAACCTACTCCCTTTCCTATGACCATATTTGAAAATATTGCCTATGGATTAAAATTAAGGGGTATAAAAAATAAAGGCGAACTCAAATCCCGCGTTGAAAAAGCTCTAAAGGATGCAGTACTATGGGAAGAGGTAAAGGATAAAATTAACACAAATGCTTTTGGACTAAGCGGAGGACAACAGCAGAGACTTTGCATTGCCAGAGCCCTCGCAGTTGAACCTGAAATAATACTTTTTGACGAGCCAACAAGTGCCCTTGATCCCATATCAACAGGGAAAATAGAAGAGTTAATAATTTCACTTAAGGGAAGAATAACTATAATAATTGTTACTCACAACATGCAGCAGGCAGCAAGAATATCAGACTGGACAGGGTTTATGATGTTAGGAGAACTTATTGAATACGATAAAACAGATAAAATATTTACAGTGCCTTCAAATAAACTTACAGAAGACTATATTACAGGAAGATTTGGTTAATCAGGATATTTGAAAGGATTTCCTCTAAGTATTTTTTCAACCTTAAGTGGATTCCCTCTCAGAAAAAAGCTTGCAAGTCCTCTTTCCTCCATATCTTTACCAAGGTAGCTCCATTTGCCATTCCATGAAACATATAACCTCATTCCATCTCCTTCCATCTCCACAAGAACTGGTGTAAATTCAAGTTCTACCTTATCAAATGGTTTTATAGATGCAATTATCTCTCTATAAGCGGCCTCAGAGCAGTTTTTTCTTATTCCCGCATTATCCTTGTTTTGATAGGATAATCTTATTTCATCAACAACCTTAAAAGCCTCTGTTGTATATAAATACTCTAATGACGGCTGTTTAATCTGTTTTTTACCTCCACATGCTAAAATTATTAACATAAGAGATAAAATTAAAAATTTCCTCATTTTTTTCCTCCTAAAATTTTATATCCTATATTTTATAATCTCTTCTGCAGAGATTATATTAAAATTTTTTCTTATTTCCTCTCCATTAATTTTTATTATCATAGGAACATTTTTATTTTTTGAGTAATATAAACATATTGAGCCTGCTTTATCTATTTCCCTATCTGAAAATTCACCTGTAATTAATATAACAGGTCCCTTAAAATCAGCTGGATAAATAAAAATTCCCCTTTGCCTGTTAAGAAGAATTTCATTTTCTTCTGCATCTCTTCCAGCAATTGCCTTGCATTTTTCAGATAACCTAAAATGCCTACCAATTTTAAGCAGTTCAACATTTTCAACTGTAAGCTCATCATGGGTAAGGAGGTCATTAACTTTCTTACAAAATAAAGGGTCTGTAAGAAGACACCCCCCTGATGGCTGAGGAATTTTCTCTATACCATACTTTCGAGCAAGTGAAAATTGCTTTTTTCTTCCTCTTCCACAAATATCATATAGACTATCTCTGTCTATTATGCCGTCTAATTCAGGTTTTGTTGCAACGAGAAGCTTTGCTGAAAGAGGTCTTAAAATCAATCCGTTAAGTGAGGCTTCCTTTTCAATGTGAATAAGTAATAGTCTTTTCTGAGACATAGGTCTTTGAGATACTATTTCTCCTGTTATTATAAAAGAAGCTTCATATTCAAGCATCAACTGTTTTGCTTCTCTAAGCATGAGAATTTTACAATCAATGCAAGGATTGAGATTTTTTCCGTATCCATGTTCAGGATTTTTTAATACTGTAAGAAACTTTCTCTTTATATCTATCTCTTTAATTTGAAAACCAAAGTTTTGAGAATAAAATAAATCCTGTTCTTTTAAAGGGAAAACAAAGCCAGTTAGAAACTTAAGGGCTATCACTTCAACTTTTTGTTCCTTTACAATAAGAATAGAAAGCAGGCTATCCAGTCCACCTGAATATAAAGCAAGCGCTCTATGCATATGGATGAGTTTTCCATACTTCTATTATTTCTTCAGGTGTAGCTACAGCTGTTCCTACTTTTCCAACAACTATTCCTGCTGCTATATTAGCTATTTTAGCAGAGTCTGCCAACGAGGCACCGGAAATATGTGAAAGAGTTATTGCAGCAATTACTGTATCACCAGCTCCTGTAACATCAAAAACCTTTTTCGCAACTGTAGGAATATGAGTAACAATTATCTCTGAGTCCTTTCTTTCAAACAGACTCATTCCTTCCTCTCCTCGTGTAATAAGAACTGAATCACAGAGGAGCTTTCTCAGTAAATTATGCCCAGCTTTTATGAGAGTTTTACTATCCTTAATTTCTATCTCTGCTCCATGAGAAGCCTCTGTGAGGTTCGGTGTAATTAGAGAAACATTTTTATAGAGCCTGAAATGTCCAATCTTTGGATCAATTGCTACAAAAATACCATTGTTATTCTTATAGGAAACAAGGATTTTGAATAGTTCTTCAGAGACAACTCCTTTTTTATAATCAGAGACAATAACTGCATCAAATTTTTTCAGCGCCTCCTTTATAATTGATAGAAAAAGCTCCTTTGCTTTGCCTTCAAGCCTTCTACGGTCTTCTATGTCAAATCTAACAATTTGTTGATTACCCGCAATTATTCTCGTTTTCACCGTTGTTCTTCTTGAGTCTTCAAAAATATAATCCTGAATAATTCCTTTTTCTTTAAGCAAATCCCTTATAATCTTTCCTGCAGAACCCTTCCCTATTATTCCCGAAATATAAACCTTACCACCGAGAGCTATAATATTGTTTGCTACATTAGCAGCACCTCCGAGCCTATAAGACTCTTCATAGACTTCCACAATAGGAACTGGTGCTTCAGGAGAAATTCTGGAGACCTTTCCAAAAATATAACGGTCTAATATGATATCTCCTATGACAAGTATTTTTTTCTGGCTAAAATTTTTAAATAACTTCTGTAGCTTGTCTATCTTCATTTACCTTCCCTTAATAATTTGATAATCTCTTCTAAACTTGCCTCTGCCTGAGTTCCTTCCTTCATTTTTTTATATTTATAAATAGATTTTTTAATCTCTTCCTCACCTACAATAATAACCCATTCTACCCCAAGTCTGTCTGCCTTTTTTAATTGATTTTTTAGAGATAAATTTTCATATGCTCTATCTGTAACTAAACCATTATCTCTAAGTATGTTAACCACTTTTATGACTTCTCTCTCAAGTCCCTTTCCTGCGTAAGCCACATATACCAATGGTCTTTTAGATTCAAGGGATGATTCTTTTTTAAATAGCTCCAAAAGTCTTTCAACTCCTATGGCAAATCCAGCAGCAGGAGTTGGAGGTCCTCCAAAAAGACTTACAAGGTCATCATATCTTCCACCTGCTGAAACAGCATTTTGAGCACCGAGCATTGTTGTTGTTACTTCAAAAACTGTTCTTGTATAGTAGTCAATACCTCTGACTATTTTAGGATTTACAGTATAAATTATCCCGTAAATTTCAAGTTCTTTCTTAAATGCTGAAAAGTGTGTTCTACAGTCATTACATAAGAAATCCATAATGAGCGGGGTATCCTTTAATAACTCTCTACATACATGAACTTTGCAGTCTAATATTCTTAGAGGATTCCTTAAAAATCTTCTCTGACAGTCATCACAGAAACTTTCAACCTTTTCATTTAAAAAACGAAATAAATTTTCTCTATATGAGGATCTACATTTTTTGCATCCAAGAGAATTTATTTCATAGGTAAGATTATGAATATTAAGTTTTTCAAAAAATTGCTTTAATATCCATAGAAGCTCTGCCTCAACAGCAGGTGCTGATACTCCAAAAGCCTCTACTCCTATCTGATGAAACTGTCTGAATCTGCCTTTCTGGGGTCTTTCATATCTGAACATCGGACCAATATAGTAAAATTTTTGAGGAGCGGGATTATTAAAAAGAGAATTTTGAATATAGGCTCTTACAACAGAAGCTGTACCTTCTGGTCTTAAAGCAACCTTTCTTCCCTTTTTATCATTAAAAACATACATCTCCTTTTCAACAATATCTGTATCTTCTCCTATGCTTCTTAAAAAAAGCTCTGCCTGTTCCAAAAGTGGAGTTCTTATCTCATGAAAATTATAAAGTTCAAGTAGCTCTCTTGCACTCTGCTCAATATGTTGCCATATATGAATCTCTTCAGGAAGGATGTCCTGCATGCCCCTAAGAGAATTAAGCTTCACTTTCTTCTCCTTCTCTCTCCTTGTCAAAATCCAGCATTCTTAAGTGACTTTCTATAAGTCTCTTAATTTCTTCTTTAAAATGCCTTCTTATGCCTTTAAGATCTACAATATCCTCATGAATTTTAACAACCTTCTCCTGAGCTTCTTTAAGAATATTCTCTGCCTTTAATTCCGCTTCCTTAATTATGAGCTCTGCTTCTTTTCTCATATTTGTCTGATATTCATCAACAAGCTTCTGGGCAGTCATAAGAGTATCTCTAATAGATTGCTCTATTTTTCTATATTCCTCCAGCTGATTTTCCAAAATTGTTACCTTTTCTTTTAACATGGAATTTTCCTTTAAAATCTCCTCCAAATCTTCTCTTATTATCTCAAGAAAATTGTATACTTCTTCCATGTCAAAGCCTCTGAACTTAACTTTAAACTGTTTCTGCTGAATATCAAGTGGTGTGATTCTCATAACATTCCTCCTTTAATTCTGTATCCAAGCTCAATAAGGCTTAGTATTAAAAATTTTTGAATAAAATAAATTAAAAATAAAAGAATAAGCGGAGAAATATCCACAGGTAATCTAAAAGGTATTAATTTTCTTATTGGGCGTAAAATTGGTTCTGTTACTTTGTATAGAAACCGCACTATGGGGTTATATGGGGCTGGATTTACCCAACTTACAAGAGCCGAAGCAATAATAATAAAGGAATAGATGGTTAAGGCTATATCTAAAATATTTGCTATAACAATAATAAAGTTTCCCAATATAGACATTTAATCTCCCTGTATTGAAAGTTCTTTAGCCCTGTTAGTGGCATTATTGATAGCTTTTGAGAGAATGTCTTTAAGAGTCCCTTCTGAAAGTACCTTTAATCCTGCCTCTGTTGTTCCTCCTGGAGATGTCACTTTCTGCCTAATTTTATCTGGTGTCAGTCCACTATCAAGAAGTTTTGCTGTGCCTATAAAAGTTTGTATTAAAAGTTCTGAAGCTATGTCCGCTGTAAATCCCATTTCAGTTGCTATATCGATAAGTTGCTCTAAAATATAACAAAAAAAGCCAGGTCCGCTTCCTGAAAGAGCAGTAACAAGATTCATATAATCTTCAGGAAGAGTTATTACCTTTCCCACGCTCATAAATATATCCCTTACAGGAGCAATAACTTTCATCTCAAGACATTCACATATAGCTAAAACTGTCATTGATTCACTAACTATGGCAGCAATATTTGGCATTGCCCTTATTAGTTTGTCTGTCTTGAGATAATTTTTTATGAGATTAAGAGGTATCCCAGCTGCTATGGAGACAACTGTATGTTTATCAGATATCTCATCCTTTATCTGTTCAAAAACATCCTTTATGTTCTGCGGTTTTACTGCTAAAACAATAATTTCTGCTTGTTTAACTAAATCTTTATTAGAAGATATTGTTTTTATTCCATAACATTTCTCAAGATATCTTCTTCGTTCATCAACCGGTTCTGAAACTATAATATTTCTTTTCCCTTCTTTTATAAGCCCTCTAATAAGGGCTTCTGCCATATTTCCTCCACCTATGAAGCCTATCATTATTATATTACCTCCTATTTTGTTCTCTGCCCTAAAAGGGCGGTTCCTATTCTTACCATTGTCGCTCCCTCTTCAATGGCTACTTCAAAATCATGAGACATCCCCATTGATAACTCCTTAAGATAGGGATATCTCTCCAATAAAAAATCTCTTATCTGTCTGAGCTTTCTGAAATAGGGTCTAACATCTTCTGGCTTTTCAAAATAAGGCGGTATGGTCATAAGTCCTTCAACTTTTATATTTTTAAGATTATTGCATATCTGGAGAAGTCTCTCAAGCTCTGTTTCTTCTACGCCATATTTTGATTCTTCATGAGAAAGTTTAACCTGTATGAGCACCCTTTGAACTTTATTTAATTTCTCAGCTTCTTTATCTATTGCAATGGCAAGTCTTTCAGAATCAAGAGAATGAATAAGCGTGAAAAGTTTTATCGCTTCTCTTACTTTATTTGTCTGAAGATGGCCAATCATATGCCATTCAATATTAAACTCTTTAATTCTCTCAATTTTTTCCTTTGCCTCTTGTACTCTATTCTCACCAAAAATTCTTAATCCCAAATCTGCTGCTTCTATTATTTTATCAACAGGCTGGGATTTTGTTACAGCAATTAATTTAATTTCCTCAGGATTTCTGCCTACTCTTAAAGCAGCATAAGTTATTTTTTTAAAAATTGATGATATTATTTCTGAAAGCATAATATAATAAATTATACATGATTATAAAAATGTTTGATAGGCTCACTCTGAGATGGAAACTTATTGTGCTCCTTCTATTCTTGAATTTTACTCTTATGTCTTCTCTTTACATTTTTTATGCTCAAACAGAAAAAAGGCTTTTAGAACAAATAGAACAGCAAACTGCTGACCTTACGAAGGCAATTCAGATAGGGGTAGAAGAAGTAACACGAGGGGGTTCTAACAAGCTTGCGGAGTACCTAAATAGACTGAATACAAGAGGTATAAGAGAAGTATCAATAATAAGTAACACTCAAGAAATCATCGCAAGCACAAATCCACAGAATATTGGGAAACCAATTACACACAGAAAAAAGGAGCTTATTATTAAGGCAGAACTTGGCGATCCTGTATTCGAGGAGGAAAATGCCTATAATGTGATAGTTCCAGTAATTGCAGGAAATGTTCAGTACGGTTACATACATCTAAAAATAAATAAAGATGACTTTTCTGAGATTCTCCAAGCTAATGCACTCAAAAGAATATTCACAACTTTGTTAATATTCTCAATTGGAATAATCTTTACTTATATTATCTCAAAAAGATACACTCGACCGATCGATAACCTCACAGAAGCTGCAATGAAGGTTGCGCAGGGAGACTTTAGTTATAGATTGAATATAAATAGAAAAGATGAGATAGGAAAAATAGCTGAAAGCTTCAATTTTATGATTCAAAAGCTTGAGGAAAATCAGTTATTACAAAAAAGACTAAGAGAAGCAGAACATCTTGCTGCCATCGGACAACTCAGTAGAACAATTGCTCATGAAATAAGAAATCCTCTTAATTTTATCAATTTAAGCATTGATCATATCATAGAAAAATTAAAACGAGTAAATCAGAATTCTGAAGAATATACTAAACTTCTACAAAGTATGAAACAAGAAATCTACAGGGTAAATAATCTTGTAACTGAATACCTGGAATATACAAGACCCCTTATATTAAATAGAAAGCCTGCAAGTATTGTTGAGATTATTGATGAAGTAATCTCTTTTATTGAAACAACTGCTGAAAAGGAAAGTGTTAATATATATAAAGATTATCAAGTTGATTTTACCCTAAATGTTGATATAGATTTGATGAAAAGTTGTCTGTTAAATATAATTACCAATGCACTCTATGCGATGAAACACTCTGAGGTAAAGAATCTTTTTATTAAAACAGAATTAGCAGAAGATGAATTTTTATTAAGCATAACAGATACAGGGTCCGGAGTTTCTGAAGAGCTCTTGGATAAGATTTTCGAACCATTTTTTTCAACAAAAAAAGGAGGATTAGGGCTGGGACTTCCTCTTGCTAAAAAAGTTATTGAAGAACATGGTGGTAGAATAGAATTTTCAAGTACTCTCGGAAAGGGTAGCGAAATAAAAATTTATATACCCCTTTAGGAATAGATATGACAACAATATTAATTATAGACGATGAACCTCTTCAAAGAGAGATTTTATCTACTATTCTATCTGAAGAAGGCTACAATGTTTATTCTGCAGCATCCCTTGAAGAGGCAAGAAAAATTATGAATGAAGTCTATCCTGATATTATTCTTACAGACTTAAAGCTTGGCAATGAAAACGGTATTGATATCTTACATGAGATTCTTGATAAGCCAGTTTCACCTTCTGTCATTGTAATTACAGCTTTTGGAACAATATCTTCGGCAGTAGAGGCAATAAAAAAAGGTGCCTTTGATTATCTCACAAAGCCTATTGATAAAGAAGTTTTAGTCCTTACAATTAAAAAAGCAGAAGAAAGAGTAAATTTAATAAAGGAAAACATAAGACTAAGAGAAGAACTATTTGGACAATTCAAAATTGAAGGCATAATGGGTAAATCAAAAAAAATGCTTCAAATTCTTGATATTGTAAAAAAAGTAACTCCAACTTCAGCAACGGTGCTCATCTGCGGTGAAAGTGGGACAGGAAAAGAACTTATAGCAAAAGCCATACATTATAATTCTCCAAGAAGGGATAAACCCTTTATTGCCATAAACTGCGCTGCCATACCTGAAACTCTTATAGAAAGCGAACTTTTCGGTTATGAACAAGGAGCTTTTACAGGTGCGAGTGTAAGAAAAATAGGATTAATAGAGTCTGCTCAAGGAGGAACTCTTTTTCTTGATGAAATTGCTGAACTACCAGTTAATCTTCAGTCAAAGCTATTAAGAGTTCTTCAGGATAAAGAGATAAGAAGAATAGGAGGGAAAGACACAATTAAAATAGACCTAAGAATTATCGCAGCAACCAATAAAAAAATATCTGATGAGGTTGAAAAAGGTAGATTTAGAGAAGACCTTTATTATAGATTAAAAGTTGTAACAGTTGAAATACCACCTTTAAGAGAGAGAAAAGAAGACATCCCTGAACTCGTGAGATTTTTCATAGAAAAATACTCAAGAGAATTCGGTAAAAGAATCTTTGAAATCGATGATAAGGCTCTGCAGGCTCTTATAAATTATCACTGGCCTGGTAATATAAGACAGCTTGAGACTGTAATTGAAAGAGCAATAATTATCTCCGATGGAAATAAAATAACTTTTAATGATATTCAGGATGAATTGAAAATACCATATTCCAGAAATATTTTTGACATAGAAATACCTGACGAAGGAATAAACTATGAAGAATTTGAAAAGGAACTCCTAAAAAAATCTTTAATAAAATCTAATTTTGTTATAGCAAAAGCTGCAAAATTAATGGGAATGACTTATGATACTTTCTGGTATAGACTGAAAAAATTTGGACTTCATGAAAATCTTCGTGAAATGACGAAATGAATTCGTGAAATAACGTAAATTTACAAAATTTATAATGCGAAATCTTTTAATACCGATTGAATTAATTCTGGCATGAAGTTTGTTATAATTATTTTTAAGCCAAAAACTGAAATCCTTTTTTAAAAAAACAAAAAGGAAAGGAGGTGAATAAAGAGGATGAAGAAAATTTTAGCAGTTGTAATAGCATTGGTATTCGCTCTTACAGTATCAGTAGCCTTTGCACAGCAGCAGCCTGCAGCAAAACCAGCAGAGCCAGCAAAGAAAGCTGAGCCTGCAAAGCCAGCTGAACCTGCCAAGAAAGCCGAGAAACCTGCTAAGGAAAAAGTTAAATCAATTACTGGTGAGGTTACCGCCATTGATACAGTTGGCAAAGCCATCACCGTAAAAAGCAAAAAGCAGGAACTCACAATCGGTGTAACAGATGAACAGATTAAAGGCATTAAGGCTGGTGACAAGGTTGTAGTAAAATACATTGAGAAAGAAGGCAAACTCGTAGCAAAGAGTGTAAAGAAAGCCGCAGCTAAAGCTGAGAAAAAAGGTGAAGTAAAGAAAGAGGCAAAGCCAGCTGAGAAACCAGCTGAAAAGAAGGCTGAACCTGCAAAACCAGCTGAAAAGAAGCAGTAGTCTTCTCTCATTTTATAGGGTGGAGGAAAAATCCTCCACCTTTTTATTTTATACTTCTACACCTCTTTTTCTTAATTCCTCTAATTTCTTTTCTCGACAGATTTTACATCTGAATTCTGGTTCTGGATCATGAAGTTTATCATAATTTTTCGTTTTTACAACTCTATATCCTTCACATACAGCTCCGCAATCGGCACATATGACATTTTCTCTGATCTGCCAAAGAGGATAAAAGGCTGGAATCTTAAAATGGGATTTAAATATTGCCTTGTCAACAAACCAGAATACATTGGCAAGTAAAAATTGATTAAGCAAAAAGGCAGGTATTGTATGAATTTTTAGATAATCACTTAATACAAACTGAAGAAGCGCACCCGCAATTCCTGAAAGAACAATCCATCGCCCAAAAACATATACAAACCATGTTTTCATAATAAAACCTCCTTCAATTTATTATTCTTTTTGGGATTCTTTATAGACTCTTTTTGAGAATTCTTCAAAAAGTTTCGTGCATTTTTTGAGCTTTTCAATGGCATCTTTTTTAAGGGGAGCATTTACAAAATCTCTTTTTTCTACTTTTTTAAGCCATGTCTTTAATTTATCAAGTTCCTCCTCATTTTCTTCAACTTCTGCAAAAATAAAATTCTGTCTTTCAATCTCAAAAGATATCTCCTTAAAAAAATCCTCACATTTATCAATTATTTCCTGATATTCTTTGTTTCTTGCATCAATAAAGGCATTAAGGATCTTGTCCTCATCATCTCTATGCAAAATTTTTCCCTCCAATAAAAGCACCTGCCCCCCGTAATTTTCTATAATTTCTCTAAGGCTTTGAATCTTATCTAACAGCTCCTTAGAATAAGGTAAAACCCAGACAGTTTGATAGTTTATGGCACCGAGTTTTTTTAGTTCTCTCCATATAAAAACCCTTACCCGTGAAGGGTTAGAAGGTGCTGTATATGATATAAAAAGCCATTTCATTAATTTTTAGTGTAACATTTTTCTTACTTTCAAAAGAAAAGGTATAGATGAAAGCTGTAAAATCACTGAAAAAATTACAAGAGCATTCATTGAAAAATCATATAAAACGCCTAAGATAAGGCTTCCTAAAAACCAGAACAAACCATAACCTGTATTAAAAACTCCATAACCAATACCTCTTTTTTCTCTTGGCACTAAAAGTGAAACGGCTGCTCTCATTATGGACTCCTGTGCTCCCATTCCAACTCCCCATAGAATCATTCCAAAAAGGGCAGAATAGAATCCACCAAGAAAGCAAAG
>JAOAGU010000023.1 GCA_026415595.1 Thermodesulfovibrio sp.
AATTGCTTCTTCCTCATCTGGTCCTTCTAAATCACAACCTTCCCATGGATTAAAGGGAATAAGATTTATTTTTGATGGTATCCCCTTTAAAAGTTGTGAAAGTCTGTAAGCATCCTGTTCTGATGTATTAATGTTTTTAATCATTACATATTCAAAGGTTATTCTTTGTCCATACTTGAGAGGATATTCTTTAAGTGTCTTTAAGAGTTCCCTCAGAGGATATTGTTTGTTTATAGGCATTAAATAGGTTCTTGTTTTGTCATCTGTTGCATTTAATGAAATGGCAAGTTTTATAGGAGGTGCCTTGTAAGGAAGCTCTTTGAGTGCAGGAATTATTCCAACAGTGGAGATAGTAATTCTTCTTGGAGAGAATTGCATTAAATTTTTCAATCTCCGTAGAGCATCTATAACATTATCAAAATTAAGCAAAGGTTCACCCATTCCCATGAAAACAATGTTCGTGATTTTTCTGCCTACACTTTCAACAAGCTTACTTGCTTGAATAAATTGATCTACTATTTCCCATGACATTAAGTTTCTTTTGAAGCCGATTTTTCCAGTAAGACAGAACTTACATTTAAGGGGGCAACCAACCTGACTTGATAGGCATAGGGTTAATCTATCTTTATCTGGAATGAGAACGCTTTCAATTTTTTCTTTGTCTTCAAGTTCCCATAATAGTTTTTCTGTTCCATCAGTGCTTATTTTTCTTTCAATAAGCTCTATGTTGCCAATATAGTATTTATCTGTAAGGCTTTCTCTCAATGATTTTGGAAATTCAGTGATTTCATGAAGAGAACTTGCATATTTTTTATAAATCCAATTAATTAATTGTTTGGTTCGGTATGAGGGGAGGGAATTTTGTTTTATTATTTCTTCTATTTCTTTGGGGTCACATTTTTTAAGGTTTATTTTATGCATTATTCATATTGAAACTCAGGTAGAGGAACATTTAGTCGGGTTAAATAATTTCTGAGATAACCACAAACAGCCTCAGGATGATCAATTAAAACAAAATAATTTAAATCATCAAGGTTTATTGCACCAATTGTGTGTGGAGCCTGTTTAAGCCAGTTTATGAGCCCTCTCCAGTATTCAGAACCATATAATACTATTGGAAACGATTTAATTTTATTTGTCTGGACTAAAGTTAAAGCTTCAAATAGTTCATCAAAGGTTCCATAACCACCTGGAAAAATGACAAATCCAATAGAGTACTTTATGAACATAAGTTTTCTTACAAAGAAGTATCTAAAATTAAGGGATATATCAAGATATTTATTAGGACGCTGTTCATGGGGTATTTCAATATTTAGTCCGATTGACTTGCCCTTGCCGAGTTTTGCACCTTTATTAGCTGCTTCCATTATTCCAGGACCACCACCTGTGATTATTGAGAATCCGCATTGACTAAGAGCCTTAGCAACTTTGAAGGCTTCTTGATAGTAGAAGCTTTCCTCAGTTAGTCGGGCACTACCAAATACTGAAACAGCTGGACCTATTCCGTGAAGAGTTTCAAAGCCTTCAACAAGCTCAGACTGTATTCTAAAAACTCTCCAAGGATCTGAGGATTTAAAATCTTCTATCATCTTCATCCTCTACGATATGAGTTCTTATAAGTGCAACAAGTGCTGAATGAGGTACTATAAGATATTTTTTGTCTTCAACTTCTATCTCCAGTCCAGCATCTTTGAGGAAAAAAGCATAATCTCCTTCTTGTGCCTGAAGTGGTATATATCTAATTGGCTCAGTATTGTCATGCTTCCAAGGTTCTTCAAGTATAGCAGAAGGTTCATTTACAGGATATCCTGGTCCTACTTTAATAATTCTGCCTGCCATTATTTTATCTTTTTCCTTAACTGTCGGAGGTAAAAAAAGTCCTGAATTGGTTTTATCAATTTTTTCGTCTGGCTCTATAAGTACCCTATCCCCTACAATTATTAATTCACGTTTCGTCTTCATCATAATATTATTTTACCTTAGCTACATTTGGTAAAACCACAACTGTGACATATGGCACAACCCTCTTCATAAGAAAGAGCACTTCCACATTCAGGACAAGCACCGTAGTGAAAGATGTATAAATTAGATTTTTGAGATCCTTCTTCAGATTGAGTGTTTTTTGTTTCTTCCATTCCTACTGTTTTGGGTTTAGTTTCTTTAATTTCAGACTCAATTGCCTTTGCTATCGCATCAGAACAACTTGTTATCTTGCCATTACTTGACCATACAGGAGCATGACAAGATATACCTTTAAGCTGTTTAATTATTTCCTGTGGTTCAATTCCACTTCTTAGGGCAAGCGAGATAAGTCTTCCAATTGCTTCAGCCTGAGAGGCTGCGCATCCTCCTGCCTTGCCAATATTTGTAAAAACTTCAAAAGGTTTATTCTTCTCATCTTTATTTATTGTTATATAGAGATTTCCACAGCCTGTTTTCATTAATCTCGTGACACCCTTTAGAACCTCGGGTCTTTTTCTTGGTTTAAGACTTATTTGGGGAATCTCTGTTTGAGTCTTTCCCTTTTGAATTACCTGTCCCTGTCTTGAACCGTCTCTATAAACAGTAACTCCTTTACATCCTAAACGATAGGCAAGTAGATATACTTCTCTTACATCTTCTTCTGTAGCATTGTTTGGTAGATTAACGGTTTTACTTACTGCATTATCCACATACTGCTGAAATGCTGCCTGCATGCGAATATGGTCTGAAGGAGATATTTCATGAGCAGTTAGGAATAATCTTTTTATTTCCTCAGGGATTTCTTTTATCCCTTGAATAGAGCCTGATTCTGCAATTTTTTCAGCAAGAGCATCTGACCAAAGCCCCAATTTTTCCATTTCTGCTTTGAAGTAAGGATTAACCTCTACGAGCCTTGTTCCATCCATTACATTTCTTGCAAAACATATGGCAAAAAGAGGTTCTATGCCTGAAGAACATCCTGCTATTATACTTAATGTTCCTGTGGGTGCTATGGTTGTAATTGTGGCGTTTCTTATAGGCATTTTGTCAAAATATATGCTCTTTTCATAGTTAGGGAAGGTTCCTCTTTCTTTAGCAAGAGCCATTGATGCAAGCCTTCCCTGTTCAAGTATGAACTTCATAAGGTTTTCTGCTAAAGAGAGAGCTTCTTTAGAGTTATATGGAATCTTTAATTGAATAAGCATGTCTGCCCAACCCATTACACCGAGCCCGATTTTTCTGTTTGCCTTTGTATTTTTCTCAATAAGTTCTATAGGATATTTGTTTGCATCAATTACATTATCAAGAAAATGAACTGCTTGCCACACAGTGTCTTTAAGAAGTTCCCAATCAATTGAGTTGTCTTTGACCATTTTTGCAAGATTTATTGAGCCGAGGTTGCAGGATTCATAGGGAAGCAATGGTTGTTCTCCGCAGGGATTGGTTGCCTCAATTTCTCCAAGTTCAGGAGTTGGATTTGAAGCATTGATTCTATCAAGAAATACTATACCGGGCTCTCCGTTTTTCCATGCTTGATGAACAATGAGATCAAAAACCTCCTTTGCTTTAAGACGATTTACAATCTTTCCTGAACGAGGATTTATGAGATTGTATTCTTCATCATTGATCACTGCCTTCATAAATTCTTCAGTAAGACCTACTGAAATATTAAAGTTAGTAAATCTTGTAAGGTCATCCTTACAAGTAATAAACTCTAAGATATCAGGATGATCAACTCTTAAAAGTCCCATGTTTGCTCCTCTGCGGCGACCTCCCTGTTTTACTGCTTCGGTTGCTGAGTCAAATACACTCATGAAAGACACCGGTCCGGAACTTATACCTTTTGTAGAGCCAACTACATCACCTTTCGGTCTTAAACGGGAAAAACTAAAACCTGTTCCTCCACCAGATTTGTGTATTATTGCCGCATATTTTACAGCATCAAAGATTCCTTCCATAGAGTCTTCCACTGGAAGGACAAAACAGGCACTTAACTGTCCGAGGGGAGTTCCCGCATTCATAAGGGTGGGTGAGTTTGGTAAAAATTTGAGTGAAGTTATGAGTTCATAGAATATCTCTTTTGTTTCTGACACCTCTTTTTCTGTTTTTCCATAAAGTGCATCTACCTCTGCAATTGATGTGGCAACCCTTCTGAATAGCTCTTCTGGTGTTTCAATTATTCTACCTTCTTCATCTTTTTTTAGATATCTTCTTTTAAGAACTTCTATAGCGTTACTACTTAATTTTACTTTTTGATCTACTTTTTCCATGGAATACCTCCAGAAAGAATAAAAATAAACATTAAAATATTAATTTGTTTATATTATAAAATTTAGCTTATAATTGCAAATATGACCTCAGACTTTTTCTCTCTAATTTTTAATTTACTACTGATATTGCTCAGTGCAGAGTTTTTCACAAACGGAATTGAGGTGTTTGGTAAAAGACTTTCACTTAGTCAAGCAGTGGTGGGAAGCGTTCTTGCAGCGATAGGTACTGCTCTGCCAGAGACAATATTGCCGATGGTTGCCATTTTTTTGCATAAAGGAGAAGCAGGAGATTCAATTGGAATTGGGGCTATACTGGGCTCGCCTTTTATGCTTGCCACATTGGCTTTTCTGATGATAGGGACAACTGTGCTAATTTCATATATTTTAAAGAGGCGAAAATTCCGCTTTGATGCGGAAATACCGACTTTGAGGAGAGATTTAACATTCTTTCTCATAATGTATACGGCAGGAATTTTTCTCCCTATGTTAATAAAATATCATATAATCGTTGCAATTTTACTTTTGATTGGATACATTACCTATTTATATAAAACTTTTAAAGGCGGAGGTGATGGAATTTTACATGAAGAAAAACTTTATCTTGAAAAAATTTTTAAAAAAATTCTGCCAGTAACTAAATTTAAAGGATTATTTTCTCTTATTCAGGTTATGATTGCACTTGCCATAATGATTAAAGGTGCTCACGGATTCGTTGAAGCACTTCAGCATATTTCTTTTAAGTTTGGCTTTGATCCCCTTCTTTTTGCTCTCCTAATTGCACCTGTAGCAACAGAACTTCCAGAAAAGTTTAATTCTGTAACTTGGACATTTAAGGGAAGAGACACACTTGCAATGGGAAATGTGACGGGAGCTATGGTTTTTCAGGCTACCTTTCCTGTTTCTATTGGCATTGTTTTCACAGATTGGAGTATTACAGGATATGCTCTCCTAAGTGCCTGCCTTGCAATTGTAGCAGGTTTGATAATCCTTGGAGAAATTCAAATTAGAAAGCGAATTTCCCCGCTTACATTGATTTTTTCAGGTTCTTTTTATCTTATATATGCGATGTTGATAATGAAAACCCTTTAGTTATTCTTCCTCTTCTTCCTCAAGTAACTCTTCAACCTCTTCTTTCCCCTCTTCAAGCTCATCTTCCTGTTCTTCGTCATTCATTAATAACAAAGTGAGAAATTCTCCTACATGTGTTTTTTCCTCTCTTGCAATATCAAGAAAAATTGCCTTAATCTTTTCATCCTTTGTTAAAGAGGCAAGTTGTTCATAGAGATTTATAGCATCAAGCTCAGCAATAAGCCCTACTCTTAATATCTGTCTGTCAATATCCTCATCAGTAAGATTTTCCATTTTAAAGGGAATTTTGGAAAGCATAAATTACCTCCTCAAAATTTTTTTAATTATATCTATTTATTAGGTTAAATATCAACAAAAAAGTGTTAAAATTAAGATAAATAAATTCTAAGGAGGCTACAATGAGAGAAGAAGGAAAGATTTTAGCAGCTTTTTTGCTTGGAGGCCTTATAGGTGCAGCTTTTGCTCTTTTATACGCACCTAAATCTGGAGAGGAAACAAGAAAGGAGATAAAAAAGAAGGCAAAGGAGTTTAAGAAAAAAACTGTTAAAGCAGCAGAAGATTTATACAAAGAGATTGAAGAACTTTCAGATATGTTAAAGGAAAAAGTGAAAGATATTAAAGAGAAGGGACAAGAACTAAGTTCAGATGCTAAAAAAGAAATATTACATCAGATTGAAAAACTGTCAAAAATGATTGATGAAAAGAAGAAAAAACTTCTGGAGAAGTTTGATTGATAAAAAAGAAAGCTCTTCAAGAGTTAGATTATTTTAGAATACTAAATTTAATTAAAGAGTTTTCAAATTCAGAGGCTACAGCCAAGGCAATTAAGCAAATTTATCCCTTTGTGAGCATTGAGGATGCTGAAGCTGCTCTAAAAGAATTTGAAGAAATAAAGGAATATTTTGATAAAGGAGGAGAAATTCCTCTTTCATCTTTCCCTGATATTTCTGATTTAATTCAGAGAGCATCAAAAGAAGGAGTTTTCTTTGAGGCATGGGAATTAACCAAATTTTTAGGGGTGTTAAGGATATTAGATAGAATTTATCCGTACATTGATAAGCTTTTAGCATTTCCCAATTTAACTAAAAAGATTAAGGATTTATTAGGTAATTATCTTTCAGTTGGACAGCCCTATTTACTTGAGAGACTTGAAAATACAGTGGATGAAGAGGGCAATATTCTTGATACTGCTTCCTCTATGCTTAAATACCTGAGAAGACAGATAAAAATCATTGAAGAAAGAATAAAGGAAAAGCTTGAGGAGATTATAAATCGTAAAGAGATTAATGTTTTTCTTCAGGATAGGTTTATAACAAAAAGAAATGACCGTTGGGTTATTCCTATAAGAATGGATTCAAAGGGACAGATTAAAGGAAAGGTTCAGGATATATCTCGGTCTGGTGAGACAGCATTTATTGAACCTGAAGAAATATCTATACTTTCTAAAAAACTTGAAGAATTAAAGATTGAAGAGAGAGTAGAGGAGATAAGGATTTTAAGAGAACTTTCCCATGATATACATCAGATTAGTAAAACTCTTGAAAAAGAATTTAGTCTTCTTATATATCTTGATAAGCTTCACTCTATATACAGATTTTCTAATAAATTTAATGCAAATATATGTAAATTGACAAGAGAAAAGCATATCAGGCTCATTGATGCTAAGCATCCTCTTCTGATGCTTTCAAAGGATAGAGTAGAACCACTTAATCTGGATTTAAGGGAAAAGACAATTCTTGTTATTACAGGACCTAATGCAGGTGGTAAAACTGTAACAATAAAAACTGTAGGACTCCTTACAGCAATGGCTAATGCAGGGCTTCCAGTGCCTGCAAGTCCTTCGTCGTTGCTTCCCTTTGTTAGCTCTATTTATGTTGACCTTTATCATGAAGGTTCTATTGAAGAACACCTCTCAAGCTTTGCCACACATGTAGTAACTTTAAGAGATATACTACAAGAAGCAGACCAAGAAAGTCTTGTTCTTCTTGATGAAATTGGAACAAATACAGACCCGGAAGAAGGCTCAGCTTTAGCATGTGCAATAATTGAAGAATTAAGAGACAGAGGCTGTTTTACTTTTGTTACAACTCATTTAAGTAAAGTAAAACTTTTTGCTGCCACACAGGAAGGATTAGAGATTGCTGCAATGCTTTTTGATGAGAAGACCATGACACCTCTCTACAGATTAAGCATGGGAAGCCTTACAACCTCCTATGCACTTGAAGTTGCTAAGAAATACGGATTTCCTGAAAGGCTTATTAAAAGAGCCTATGAGCTTAAAGGCACAGAGGATAAAAAGATTTATGAACTTATGAAAGAGCTTGAAAAGACAAAGGAAGAATATAGAATAAAAATTGAAGAAACAGAAAACATGAAAAACGTTCTCTTAGCAGAAAAAGAAAGGCTGGAAAAGGAGTTGATAAGGATAGATGAAAAGAGAAAAAAAGTTATTGAAGAAGCAAAAATGCAAGCCCATAGTATGCTTATAAAGCTTAAAAAAGAAATAAACCTGTTATATGAAGAAACAAAAAAGGCTGACAGGCGTAGGCTTAAGGAGCTGTCACAAAGAGTAACTGAAATTTCAAAAGAGTTTCAGCCTGAGGATATAAAAAAGATAGAAGAAATAACTGTCGGAGATTTAGTCAAGATTAGGAGTCTGAATCTTTCAGGAAGAGTTTTAAAAGTTGAGGAAAGGAGAGCAAAAATTCAAACAGATACAGCACAGATAGAGACAACTCTTGAGGAGCTTGAAAAAATAGCTAATATTGATGAAGCAAAACAAGGTGTTATTTTTGCTAATAAAGTTTTTACAAAAGTAAATAAGGAGGATTATACATTTAGAAAGCTTGATATAAGAGGAATGAGAGTTGATGAAGCTCTTTCACTTGTAGAAAGATTTCTAAATGAACTTTCTCTTGGAGAGATTTCAAAGGGATTAATAATTCATGGTATAGGAAAAGGTATTTTGAGAGATGCTATTAGAGAATATCTCAAAGGTCACCCGATTGTAAAAACTTTTCAAAAGGGTAATCCCGATGAGGGTGGCGAAGCAGTTACTGTGGTTGAGTTAAGATGAAGGCAGTAGGTGTAATAGGAACTGGTAAGGCAGAAGAAGACCTCTTACAGTTAGCAGAAGAGGTAGGCAGACTTCTTGCAAAGCAGGGGGTTATTGTTATTACAGGAGGGCTTGGTGGTGTGATGGAAGCAGCTTGTCGTGGAGCGACGCTTGAAGGAGGCATTACTGTTGGAATACTTCCCACGCTGAAGAAGGAAGATGCCAATCCCTTTGTAAAGATTCCAATTCCAACAGGCATGGGTGAGATGAGAAATGCTTTGATTGTAAGAGCATCTGATGCATTAATTGCAATTGGTGGAGAGTATGGTACTTTAAGTGAGATAGCCTTTGCCTTAAAAACAGGTAAAAAGGTTGTAGGACTTAAAACATGGGACATAAATGGTGTAATTAAGGCATATTCACCAGATGAAGCTGTCAAGATAGCATTAGAATTTTTATGATAATTTTAAATAATGGTAAGGATTTATCTACGCAGATTTTTAAGCAGAAGTTTTGAAGAGATTGACTATTGAAATTTGAGAGAAAACTGAAAAAAGAAGAAGCATTCAATATGCTACCCGTAAAAGCAGATAAAAAACTGTTCAAGGTTAAAAATTCAAAGGCTTAACATCTTTCAAGCATCACCCCCTTAAGCGATAGCGTGAAGGAGGATAAAAAATATGTTGTATATCTACGGTAAGAAAAATGATAGTTTCACCTCCAGCAAATAAACAGATTTTAGAACTCATGAAATTATGGAAAGGAAAGACATTGAAAAGTGAGTAATGAATTGTCCCTGAGATTTTAAGGATTAAGAAAAAAACAACCAATAGATTATTAAAAATTTTATATTATTTCATATGCATACTTACAGTTTAAGATTATACTTTTAATAAAGACTTTTTACTACTGAGTAAACTGCAAGAAGAGATTCGAGAAGAGGTTTAAAATCCTTAAGGTGAAGCATATTTGCTCCGTCACAAAGGGCTTTGTCAGGTTTTGGATGAACTTCAAAAAAAAGTCCATCAATACCGCAAGCGACTGCTGCCCTTGAAAGATAGGGAATAAATTCTCTCTGCCCGGATGAGCAAGACCCTGCGCCTCCGGGCAGTTGAACAGAATGGGTGGCATCAAAAACTACAGGCACTCCCATTGAGCGTATTATAGGAAAACTTCTAAAATCTACCACAAGATTGTTATAACCAAAGCTTGTTCCTCTTTCAGTAATCATTAATTTTTTATTACCTGTTGACTTAAATTTTTCAATTATATTTATCACATCCCACGGTGCAAGAAATTGTCCTTTTTTAATATTTACAGGTTTTCCTGTTTTGCCTGCTTCAACAATTAGGTCTGTCTGTCTACAAAGGAATGCAGGGATCTGAATTACATCAAGTACATCTTTTGCAATTCTTATCTCTTCCACTGAGTGAGTGTCACTCAAAACAGGAACATCAAATTTTTCTTTAATTTTGCTTAATATTTCAAGACCCTTTCCTATTCCAGGTCCTCTATAAGACTTTATTGATGAACGGTTTGCTTTGTCATAAGAAGATTTGAATATAAATGGTATTTTAAGGCTATCTGTAATTTTTCTTAGATATTCCGCAGTTTTGAAAACTATTTTTTCGTTTTCAATAACACAGGGTCCAGCAATTAGAAATAGCCTATCTTTAGGTATTCTTAATTTGCCAATATTAAACACTACTTTTTCTGCTGCAATTCAAATGCCTTTTTGGCTGCCTCTGCTGCCCGTTTAGCTTCCTCAGCAGCTTTTCTTGCTTCCTCAGCGGCACGCTTTGCTTCATCTATGTCTCTGTCTTTTTCTTTTTCCTCTACTTTAACTTTCTTAAAAGTTGGTGTAACAGTCGCTAATTTATAATTTTTGGTGTCCTCTGAGGCAATTGTCCAGTCACTTAAAATTACAATATTTCCTGAATTTCTATCAGATATCCATATTTTGTTGTTAATCCATGCCATTCCTGCAGGCATTGATAAAGAGCTTAAATGTTGGGCAAAATGTTTAGGTATCAGAACAATTTCTACAACCTTGCCACTATTAGTATCGAGTTTTACTATTTTTACATTTTCTGAGGTTGTTTGTAAGAAATTAGGGTCTATAATGCCAGCAATAATCAAATATTTACCATCCCAAGCCAAAGCTGTAGGGACTGTGACAGGTGATAAATATTCGGCAGCGACTGAGCCATCAGCAGTGTTTAGCTTGAATATTTTACCTCTTTTGGAATCTGCTGCCCAAAGATATTCTCCATCAAAAGTTATGTCTTCAAGATATACAGCAGGAATATTAATTTTTCTTACAACATCACCTTGAGGAGAAATTTTAAGGATTCTTTTATTTGCTGCGTCTGCAACCCATATGTATCCAGTGCCTCCTGAAGTTTTCTCCCATGCTAAACCAGTTATATATGGTGGATTTTCCTTTGAAGTTATTGTTAGGGGATATCTGTCAAAGAAATAATGTCCCTCATAGTTATAGATTGAACCTGTTGCAGCTGTATCAATATTTTCTAAAAAGGCAACCAATCCTTCTTTTGCTATAATTAAGTTTTTACCATCCCAAGCAAGGGCTGAAGGACCTGTAGGAATCGTTTCTCCAACACCAGCTACGTCAACTTTTACATATTCTGTACATGCAGTAAGAGTTAATAACATAATAAATAAAAATAAATATCTAAGCATTTCTACATCCTCCTTTTTATGACGTTATTTCAATTATACAAAGTTTTATCACGTCAAGCAACCTTTCAAGGTTTTTTTCTGAAATAACAAGTGGAGGCATAATAACTATTATATCTCCGAGTGGTCTTAACCATACACCATATTTTCTTGCTGATTTAACAATCTTCCAGCCAGTTTGCTCTTTATAAGGAAAAGTTTCCTTTGTTAATTTGTCTTTTACAATTTCTATTCCTGCAATCATTCCCTTTTGTCTTATCTCTCCTACATGGTTGAGTTTAGATATTTCTTTAAGTTTTTTTCTTAATAGCTCAATTTTCTTAGAGAGTTTTTCAACTGTCTTATCTTTTTCAAATATTTCAAGATTAGCAATTGCTGCTGCACAGGCAAGTGGATTTCCTGTGTAAGAATGACCATGATAAAATGTTTTTCTTTCCTCTAATTCACCTAAAAAGGCATTGAAAATTTTTTCATTTGTAACTGTTACAGCAAGAGGTAAATAACCATTTGTTATTCCTTTACTAAGACAAATAATATCTGGTGTAACTTTTTCGTGTTCGCAGGCAAACATTTTGCCTGTTCTACCAAATCCTGTGGCAACCTCATCGGCAATTAGTAATATATTATATTTGTTGCAAAGCTTTCTTAATCCTTTTAAATAATCCTGAGGCCAGACAATTATACCTCCTGCACATTGAACAATAGGTTCTACAATTACTGCAATAATTCTTTCATGATTTTGTGTAAGTATCTTCTCCATTTCACTAAGACACGCCAGCCTACAAGATGGATAGTTAAGATTCAATTCACATCTGTAACAGTAAGGTGCAGGAGCTTGAATAGATTTGTTTAAAAGAGGCTTATATATTTGATGAAAAAGTTCTATTCCTCCAACGCTTACTGCTCCTATTGTGTCACCATGATAGCCTTCTTTAAGACTTATAAAAGTGTCTTTATCCTTTATTCCTTGATTTAACCAAAATTGATAGGCAATTTTCATGGCAATTTCAACTGCTGTAGAGCCGTTATCAGAATAAAATATTTTAGTAAGGGGTTCACCCCAAGGGAGTTTTTTACTAAGAAGATCACCAAGTTTTTTTGCAAGAATTATACTTGTTTCATTAGATGCTCCCAGTAAAGTAGAATGGGCAATTTTGTCAATCTGTGCTTTCAATGCTTCATCTATCTCTGGTCTTCTATGTCCATGAATATTTACCCAAAGAGAGGATACTCCATCAAGATACCATTTGCCATCAATATCTTTTAGAAAGCAGTCTTTTCCTTCTATAAAAATTGTTGGTTCTTCTTCAAGCCATAACTTCATTTGGGTAAATGGATGCCAAATATATTTTTTATCCCATTCAATAAGCTTTAGTTTATTCATCCTGTCTCCTTTAAAACTTCACTTTTACAATCAGTAGTGATATTATAAAATAATTCATTTATTAAAAGTCATCAATTAATTTAGAATAGCTGGAGGGAAAAAATGAAAATTGGAATTATTATTTCAACTAATGATGCAGAGACATTATGGAATGCCCTTCGTTTTGGTGTGTTATGTTTGAATATGGATTATGATAATGAAGTCACGATTTTCCTAAATTCCAAGGCAACAGCTTATGAAGAAGCTGATTCTGAAAAGTTCAATATAAAAGAGTTGGTTAAAAGTTTTGTGCTTGGAGGGGGAAAAATTATTGGATGTCAAAAAAGCATGGGATTCAGAGGGCTTGAAGGAAATGAATTTTGCCAAAAAGGCGGGCAGAAAGATTTATATGAATTGTTGGTTACAAGTGATAAGTTTATTTGTTTCTGATCATTAAAATTTATTAGAGAAATTAACCCTTACAAAAGATTTATCTTACTGATAAGACCTCAGCAATACGATAGAGATATTCCTGTAATTCTTGAGGTGAGAGACCTTCAGGTACAGTTTCATTTATGAGCATTGCTTTAAACATTTTTCTTATAAGTTCTGAAGGTGCATAGATTTTTATTTTTTCTCCAAGAGCTTCTGAATAGTTATGAATCAAAAAAGCCTCTGTATACCAGAGATCTTCTTTAAGGGGGTTAACTTCTGGACAGGATAGACTTTTTATTGTTTCAGGGATTGCATTGTTAGATATTACTAATGCTCTTATGTCATTGTTTAGACTTTGAAGACCCTTTTCAGCAGGATTTTGTCCGAGCCTGTGTCTTCCTTTTGTTATGGGAGAAAATTTAGTTATGTTAACTCCTGAGCAGTAAATATGTTTTTTATCATTGAAAGGTTTAATTACTAAGTAAAGGAAATCATTGATAAATTCCATTTTATTTTACTTTACAAGCTGAGCATAAAGGGTCTTTTTGCGCTTTGAAAGTTTTGAACTCTCCGCTCATACCATCCCATACAAGAAGTTTATTC